>CAWEHT010000305.1:0-9515 GCA_963808455.1 uncultured Chloroflexia bacterium
GGGAGGCCGGCGGGGCAGAGGACACCACGACCGCCGAAGGCACGGCGCTGCGTTTGATCGCGTGGGAAGCCGAAACGAGCGGGGGGCTGCGGGCGGCGCTGGCCGGAGCCGCCCTGGGCCCGCTCTCACGTGTTCAACCTTTTCATCGGCCCCGAGGGCGGCTGGGCGCCGGAAGAGGTGCGCGACGCCCAGGCGCATGGAGTGCGGCCGATCAGCCTCGGCCCGCGCATCCTGCGGTCGGAGACGGCTGGCATCGTGGCCACGGCGGCGATCCTGTGTGCCGCCGGAGAGATGGAACCGGGCGCGGCAGCATTTCCCCGGCGTGCCCTAACTGACTTGGCGCCCCAAGGGTGAGCCGGACGCCGCACGAGAGAGAGGTAGAGAATGTGCTACAGCAGGCCGGTGGCCGAGGTCATCAGGGAACGCTATTCGTGCCGGAAGTATCGGGCCGAACCGCTGGCGGAGGACTGCCGGCAGAGGCTGGCAGGCTACCTCGCTTCGCTGGTGCGCGGGCCGCTAGGCACGCCGGCGCGGTTCGACCTGGTCGCCGCGACCGAGGGTGACCGCGCAGCGTTGAAGGGGCTGGGCACTTATGGCGTGATCAGGGGGTCGACCGGATTCATTGTAGGTGCAGCCCGCCCGTCTGAGAAGCACCTCGAAGACTTTGGCTACCTGATGGAGCGCGCGGTCCTGTTCGCTACCGACATGGGACTGGGAACCTGCTGGCTGGGTGGTACTTTCACCAAGAGCACTTTTGCAAGGAAGATCGGCGCCACGGAGGGCGACGACATACCCGCGGTGACACCGGTTGGGTACAAGGCGGCCGAGGGCCGCTCGGGCGATCTCACCGCCGGGCGCGGGCAGCAGCAACCGGCTGCCTTGGGAGAGCCTGTTCTTCAAAGGTGAATTCTGCGTGCCGCTTGCGCAAGCCGGCGCCGGCCCCTATGCTGGGCCTCTCCGAGTTGGTGCGGCTGGGCCCGTCGGCCAGCAACAAACAGCCGTGGAGGATCGTCGGGGATGAGCAGGCCTGGCACTTCTACCTGCAACGCACCAGAGGCTACCGCGACAATGTCTTGACCCGGCTGATGAGGCTGGCGGACTTGCAGCGCGTGGACATGGGCATTGCCATGTGCCACTTCGATCTCACCGCCAGCGAGCTGGGCCTGCAAGGCCACTGGGCCGTCGCCGACCCCGGCATCGCCAGGCCGAACCCTGCGACGGAATACGTCGTGAGCTGGGTGGTGCAATAAGCCAGGGGAAGCAGGCAGGGGAGCAAGAACGCTATTCCCTGCTCCCTACTCCCTATTCCCTATACCCTATTCCCTCTGCACCTTAGAGCCCGCCCGGGCAAGGAGCCTGCTTGCCCCAGTTCATCTCGCTGGTCACCTTGGCCTGTGTGAACAGGAGCAGGTAGTCGGGACCACCGGCTTTCGAATCGGTGCCGCTCATGTTGAAGCCGCCGAATGGCTCCTGTCCGACCAATGCTCCCGTGCACTTCCGGTTGAAGTACAGGTTGCCGACGTGAAAATCGCGGCGGGCCCGCTCCAGGCGGTCGCGGCGCATGGAATACACCGAGCCCGTCAGCCCATAGTCGGTGCTGTTGGCAATGGCCAGGCCATCATCGAAGTCCTGCGCCCCGATGACCGCCAACACCGGGCCGAAGACCTCTTCCTGGGCCAGGCGTGCAGTAGGAGCGATGCCGGCAAAGATCGTTGGCTGCAAGAAGTAACCGTGTGCCGGGGTCTCGATGGGCTCGCCGCCCAGCACGAGCCGGCCCTCGCGCCTGCCGACCTCGATGTATTGCAAGTGCTTCTCAAGCGCCGAGGCCTCGACCACCGGGCCCATGCCGACCTGCGGACCATCGGCCGGGTCACCCACCACGATCCGGCGGGCACGCTCGACGATCTTCTGCAACAGCGGCTCGTGGATGCCATTGACGGCAATCGCTCGTGAGCAGGCCGAGCACTTCTGCCCCGCGAAGCTGAAAGCCGAGCGCACGATGCCGTCGGCGGCCTCGTCGAGATCCGCAGTCTCGTCGACCGGATCGCGCCCTTGCCGCCCATCTTGGAGCACGGTGCGCTTCAACCATTTCTGCCCGGCCTGAACCTCCGCGGCACGCTGGAAAATACGTAGCCCAACTTCCTTGCTCCCGGTGAAGGCGATGAAACGGGTGAGAGGATGGTCGAACGAGCGCGTCGCCGACGGCGCCCCCAGGGCCAGGCAGGAAGCTCAACACGCCCGGTGGCAGGTGCAGTTGCTCGTTCAGGAGATCCACCAGCCAGGCGGCGACGACCGGCGAAGAGCTCGCCGGCTTGAGCACGGCCGTGTTGCCGGCCACGATACTGGCAACGGTCATGCCGGCCGTGAGGGCGCTCGGGAAGTTCCACGGTGGGATCACGGCGCCCGCACCCAGCGGGATGTAGGCGGTCTCGGCCTCCCGGTCAGGGCTGGGAACGGTCGGCTGAGGCGGGCCCAGGCGCAGCATCTCCCGGCCGTAGAATTCCATGAAATCGATCGTCTCGGCCGTTTCCGCATCGGCCTCATCCCACGGCTTACCCACCTCAAGCACCATCAGCGCACTGAGCTCGTGCTTGCGGGCACGCACGGCGCGCGCCGCACTGAAGAGGTAGCGCGCTCGCTCCTCGTAGGGCACGCGACGCCACGTCTCGAAGGCTGCGGCGGCCGAAGCCATGGCCTTGCCGGCCAGGTCGGGTGTTGCCTTGGCCAGCTTGCCGACCACCTGGCCCGGGTTGGCCGGGTTGCGAGACTCGAATGTCTCAGCGGAAAGGATCTTTTCGCCGCCAATGACCAGCGGGTAGGTCCGGCCAAGCTGCGCGGAGACTTTGTCCATGGCGCAACGAAATGCGCTCACGTTCTCGGGCCGGTTGAAGTCGGTCAGCGGTTCGTTGGTAAAGGGATATGCCATGAGTTGTACCTCCGTGCCGCGTCAGCATAGGATACAGCCCAGGTCCGGTCTGTCAGACAGTGCTCTGTTCGGCACCACTCGTCCCGCCGTCCTGGGGCGGCTCCTCGGCATCCAGACAGGTCCTCTGATAGCGATCCAGGCTCTGCGCGTGTTCGGCATAGTGCAGGGCCACATCATAGATCATCTCGAGGAGCGATATCTCGGCGCCCCAGTGAGCGCGCCCGACCTCGGCGAGCGCGTCGTCGTCGGCAGCCTCCAGAAGATTCACCAGACGGCGGTGGGCGCCCGTAGCGCCGTCGACGACCGTGATCAGCGGTAGCCCGCGCCTGGCGTTGACATGTGCCTCGTTCCAGCCATCGTCGTAGCTGACGCCTGCCTGCCAGGGACGAGCTGCCGCGCCAGGCCCTGGCCGTGTGCGCGGCCTCCTCGTTCCAGTCCCAAACATGCGATAGGACATCTTTGGCCGTCCACGTGCCGGAAACCGTGTTTGCGGTTAGCTCTTCCTCCGTAAGTTGACCAAGACAGTCCGTCAGCTGTTTGAAATTATGTTCCAAGGCAATCCGCACTTCGTCACGCGTGAGCATATGCTTTCTCCCCCTCGTCTGCCACAAGGCGCTCATGGCCTGCGTAGACATTCAGGCTCCCATGCCGCACGTAGCCCACCAACGTCAGGTGCCAGGCCGTGGCGAGCGCCACGGATAGGCTGGTCGGTGACGAACGGCTGGCGACGATCGGCGTGCCCATGCGAGCGGCCTTTGTCAGCATCTCCGAACTGATACGTCCGGTCGTGAGCAGGATGCCGCCCGCGGTGGAGATATTCGAGACAAGGCAGCGCCCCCTGACCTTGTCGATCGTGTTGTGCCGTCCCACATCTTCGGCAACGGCGAGCAACGTTTCGCCTCGAGCCAGGGCGGAAGTATGAACGCCGCGCACGTCCTGATACAATCGCCCGGCCTGCATCAAAGCCCCCATCAAGCTGTCGATCTGCCGCACGCTGACCTGAGCTTCAGCAAGCACCGGCGCCGACATGCTGGACAGATCAGCGAAGGTCACACCCCCGCCACAACCACTGGTGATCGTCAGCCTGGCAGGCGCAACGAAATCCGGACGGCGCAACCAGACATCCACGCAGGCTCCGCTTGGGCACACCTTGAGCAGGCGCACATCGTCCACGCTCTCGATGATGCCCTCGCCGGCCAGGAACCCGAGCGCCAACAGGTCCAGATCGCGAGGCGTGCAGAGAAGCGAGACAACCTCCTGGCCGTTCACGTGCAGCCGGACGGGGCTCTCGCCCACGACGCCACCGCTCAATTTCCGCCAGCGTCCCGCCTCGAAGCGCTGGATCTCGACATTCTGACTGGCCTCCAAAGGCTCCTTCCTCGTCGAGTTCAGCCAGGGGCTGCAAGTGACATCGACCCTCCGCCAGGGGGGTATCGGCCCTCCGCCGGGAGTTCGCCCATGGTCGTCAGACACCATCGAGCTGGCACAAGCATTATACCGCGGACCGAGGCGGCTCGCCAACCAATGATCAGAAGGCTATAGCCGGCTTTGCGGATCATCAGAGGCCAGCGCCGAACCTGCGGGTAACCCGAAGACCACAGCTGAGCTCACGAATTGCCGGGAGGATCCGGCCGAATTGACGAGCAATCAAAAGGTCCCGTCTTCTGACCGACCATTCGTGCTATTAGTCACCGATATCTCTCGCATGCCTGCCCCGACTTGACACAATCGCCGGCCCTGCTATATCCTGCGGTTGCGCCAGCCGAGCGAACCGATCGATGCAATACGCTGATGCAAAATGGCCATGTACGAAGGAGCCTTTATGAAAAAGAAAAAGGGCCGTGGCAATAAGACCACGGTGACGTTTGAAATGCGGCAAGCCGATTCTGAGGCCGAGGTGGCCGTAGCCGGGGATTTCAACGAGTGGAGCATGTCGGCGAATCCCCTGAAGAAGCAGAAGGATGGCAGTTGGAGCGCGACCGTGAGCCTGGCACCGGGGACGTACAGATATCGCTTCGTCGCCGACGGCAAGAAGTGGCTCAACGACCCGACCGCGGATCGCTACGAGCCGTCGGGCCTGGGGGAAGACAATTCGGTGGTTGTGGTGGAGGCCATGTAGAGCAGCCGGCCGGCTGCCTAGCTGGTCTCTGAGAAAGTACAGGGCGCCTTGCGGCGCCCATTTTTGTTGGCATCAAGTCGGCGAGCCGGCTGCGATCAGGCCTTGCGCGCGGCCTGGGCTGCCACGGCGGCAGCGGCTTTGGTTGCGGCCTCAGGATCACCAAGGTAGCAATGCCTGATCGGACTCAACAGCTCATCCAGCTCGTATACGAGAGGGATGCCGGTAGGGATATTCAAGTCCACGATCTCTTCGTCAGGGACGTTGTCGAGATACTTGACCAGCGCCCGCAGGCTGTTGCCGTGAGCCGCGATGAGTATCCGCTGGCCGTTCTTCAGGTCAGGCACAATCGTTTGATGCCAGTAGGGCAAGAAGCGCGCCACTGTGTCCTTGAGGCATTCGGTGAGCGGCAGGTCGGCTGCGCTAAGTTCTGCGTAGCGCCTTTCGCGGCCGGGGTAACGGGGTCGTCAGGAGTCAGAGCCGGCGGGGGAACGTCATAGGAGCGCCGCCACAGATGCACTTGCTCCTGCCCGAACTTGTCGGCCGTCTCGGCCTTGTTCAGGCCCTGGAGCGCCCCGTAGTGGCGCTCATTGAGCCGCCATGTCCGGTAGACGGGGATCCACATCTGGTCGATTTCGTCCAGGGCGATCCACAGGGTGCGGATGGCGCGCTTGAGCACGGATGTGTAGGCCACGTCGAACAGGTAGCCACCCTCGCGCAACAACTTGCCGCCATCGTGCGCTTCAGCAGTCCCCTTCTCGGAGAGGTCCACATCCGTCCAGCCGGTGAACCGGTTCTCTTTGTTCCATTCGCTTTCGCCATGTCGCAACAGCACCATCTTGATCATACACCAACCCCTCCTGATACCCCCGGAGCGATTCGAACGCTCGGCCTAGGCGTTAGCAAATTGACTCTATCTAGCCCCTAAGCTTACCCACAAACAGCGGAACGAGCATAGCACAACGGCGGTGGTGAAGGAAAAGGCAAATGGCCTGGCCGGGCACCGAAGCGTGGTTCAGGCAACCCGGGCCCTGGGATTCTGCTGGATTCGCCTTCGGCCCGCCGGTCGGGTTCTCCAATAAGCCCAGCCAGGCCCGCAACTCGCTGCGGTTCGGGTCCCGTCAGCAGACATCCGTGGTCGATGCGGGCGGGCTGGCGCCGGTTCGCAGCGCCAGCGGCGCCTTGCACGGTTCGAGGCTGTCTTCCACGGCGATCACGAGAGTCGGGCACCCGCTCTCGAAGCCGGTCCACGCTCGCACCGGCTGCCGGCTGCCGCCTTGTCCTGCTTGATGTCCACTTTGGCGTAGGGCCAACTGGGACTCGTCCAGGGCCGCCTGCGTATCCATGCAGTTCGGGGACCGGGGCGATACATAGACGACAAGCCTCGACATCGCTCCTCTTTCTTCGTGTACCTTTTTGGTTTTGCCCGATGAGGTCTATAATGTCTGGTGCTCGGCAGGCCAGTTTCATCGCTCCGCTCGCGGACCGCCAAGATTACCGCTGGCAGTATACTGTATACGATGGAGAGCCACCGCTGCCGGGTGGTTTCTGCAGGTTACTATGTATCACGAAAGCCGGCTCCAAAGGGAAATCTGCGGCCTCTCGTTTGAAGAGTCGTCACGCTCTGGCCGCCGTCGCCCCCTCACGGGGCACCAGCTGGCACAAACGAAGGAGAGGAAAATGACCCCCTTACAGTCCTGTTGTGGCGGCTCGCGTTGGCGCTGGGCCTGGGGTTGTCTTCTGGCCTGCTCTTCCAGCCGGTAACTTCCCCTTGCACAAGGCGTCACGCCGGGCGCTACCAACGGCTATTACTATGTGGTCCAGATGGGCGACACTGGGACTGCCTTCGCCGCCGCTATGGCCTGACCACGCCCAGCTGCAGGCTGCCAACCCCACCTCAGTCGCAGGCCTGGCAAATTCGGCCGGCCGAGCGGCCTTCAGCACCGCGGAGCCACCGCCTGCCACAGCAACTTTGGCGGCGGCGGCTACCTGGGTACACTGTCCAACCAGGCGATACCTGGCGACGATTTGCCAGGTATCGCCTGGTTGGACAGTGTACCAGTAGCCGCCCACCAGAGTTCCTGGCACCGGGGTGGCGCCGGGTATGAAGAGCCGATCGCCCGGCCAGAGCACATCGCCAGGCCTCAATACGGTCGGGTTGGCAGCCTGCAGCTGCGCATAGGTCAGGCCATTGCGGGCGGCGATTTCAGTCCAGGTGTCGCCCATCTGGACCACATAGTAATCAGCCGTTGGTAGCGCCCGGCGTGACGCCTTGTGCCAGGCAAAATTGCCGGCTGGAAGAGCAGGCCAGAAGAGCAACCCCAGGCCCAGCGCCAACACGGCCCAAAGATGGGATGTCGGGGGGTCATTTTCCTCTCCTTCGTTTGTGCCAGCTGGTGCCCCGTGCCGGGGCGACAGGCGGCTAGCGCGTGACGACTCTTTGGGCGAGGGCCACAGATTTCCCTTTGGAGCCGCTTTCGTGATACATAGTAGCCTGCACACCCGCGCAGCGGTGGCTCTCATCGAGTATCGTATACTGCCAGCAGTGAGCTTGGCGGTCCGCGAGCGGAGCGATGAAACTGGCCTGCCAGCGCCAGACATTATAGACCTCATCGGGCAAAACCAAAAAGGTACACGAAGAAGGAGGAGCGATGTCGAGGCTTGTCGTCTATGTATCGCCCCGGTGTTCGAACTGCATGGATGACCACAGGCCGAGTGGCAGGTGGCCTACGCCAAAGTGGACATCAAGCAGGACAAGGCGGCAGCCGGCCGCGTCGACGTGGACCGGCTTCGAGAGCGTGCCGACTCTCGTGATCGCCGCGGAAGACAGCCTCGAACCGTGCGAGGCGCCGCTGGCGCTGCGAACCGGCGCCAGCCCGCGCGGCATCGACCGCGGCTGTCTGCTGACGGAACCGAACCGCAGCGAGTTGCGGGCCTGGCTGGGAAAGCACGGCTTATTGGAGAACCCGACCGGCGGGCCGAAGGCGAATCCAGCAGATCCCAGGGCCCGGGTTGCCTGAACCGCGGTTCGGTGCCCGGCCAGGCCATTTGCCTTTGCCTTAACGTGTGCCGTTGTGCTATACTCGTTCCGCTGTTTGCCCCCGTAAGCTCAGAGGATAGAGCGAGGAACTCTCGAACGCCTAGGCCGAGCGTTCGAATCGCTCCGGGGGTATCAGGAGGGGTTGGTGTATGATCAAGATGGTGCTGTTGCGACATGGCGAAAGCGAATGGAATAAAGAAAATCGGTTCACCGGCTGGACGGATGTGGACCTTTCCGGCAGGGGACTGCTGAAGCGCAGGATGGCGGCAGGTTGCTGCGCGAGGGTGGCTATCCGTTCGACGTGGCTTACACGTCGGTGCTGAAGCGCGCGCACCGCACCTGTGGATCGCCCTGGACGAAACCGACCAGATGTGGATCCCCGTCTACCGTACGTCGGCTCAATGAGCGCCACTACGGGGCGCTCCAGGGCCTGAACAAGGCCGAGACCGCCGACAAGTTCGGCCAGGAGCAGGTGCACGCTGTGGCGGCGCTCCTATGATGTTCCACCGCCGGCCCTGGCTCCTGATTATCCGCGTCACCCCGGCCGCGAGAGGCGCTACGCAGAGCTTTAGCGCGGCCGAGTTGCCGCTCACCGAATGCCTCAAAGACACAGTCGCCCGCTTCCTGCCCTACTGGCATCAAACGATTGTGCCTGACTTGAAGAATGGCCAGCGTGTATTCATCGCGGCCACGGCAACAGCCTGCGGGCGCTGGTCAAGTATCTTGACAACGTCCCTGATAAAGAGATCGTGGACTTGAATATCCCTACCGGCATTCCGCTCGTATACGAGCTGGATGAGCTGTTGAGTCCGATCAGGCATTGCTACCTTGGTGATCCTGAGGCCGCAACCAAAGCCGCTGCCGCCGTGGCAGCCCAGGCCGCGGCGGAAGGCCTCATCGCAGCCGGCTCGCCGACTTGATGCCAACAAAAATGGGCGCCGCAAGGCGCCCTGTACTTTCTCAGAGACCAGCTAGGCAGCCGGCCGGCTGCTCTACATGGCCTCCACCACAACCACCGAATTGTCTTCCCCCAGGCCCGACGGCTCGTAGCGATCCGCGGTCGGGTCCGGGAGCCACTTCTTGCCGTCGGCGACGAAGCGATATCTGTACGTCCCCGGTGCCAGGCTCACGGTCGTGCTCCAACTGCCATCCTTCTGCTTCTTCAGGGGATTCGCCGACATGCTCCACTCGTTGAAATCCCCGGCTACGGCCACCTCGGCCTCAGAATCGGCTTGCCGCATTTCAAACGTCACCGTGGTCTTATTGCCACGGCCCTTTTTCTTTTTCATAAAGGCTCCTTCGTACATGGCCATTTTCGGATCAGCGTATTGCATCGATCGGTTCGCTCGGCTGGCGCAACCGCAGGATATAGCAGGGCCGGCGATTGTGTCAAGTCGGGGCAGGCATGCGAGAGATATCGAGCAATGTTGGGT
>CAWEHT010000306.1:0-20911 GCA_963808455.1 uncultured Chloroflexia bacterium
AGACCTTGCACGAGCTTGCCGCGGTGCTGGAGGGCAGGCCGCGCGTGCGCCAGGGCATGGTCGATCTCGAACACCCTACGGCGGATTGTGACGTTCTGGTGGTTGGCGGCGGTGGCGGTGGAGCGAGCGCCGCGCTGCTGGCACGTGACGGCGGGGCGCGCGTAATCCTTGTGACGAAGCTGCGCTTTGGCGATGCGAACACCATGATGGCCCAAGGAAGGGATCCAGGCGGCCGACAAGGCCAATGATAGCCCGGCCAGGCACTATCTGGATGTGTTGGGAGGAGGCGGCTTCGACAACGATCCGAAACTGGTCGAGGCCCTTGTGACCGACGCGCCGATGGTGATTGGCTGGCTCGAAGAGCTGGGCTGCATGTTCGATAAGGACCCAGACGGCACCATGAGGACGATCCATGGCGGCGGCACCAGCCGGAAGCGGATGCACGCGGCGCGGGACTACTCGGGTGCCGAGATCATGCGCACACTGCGCGAGGCGGTGAAGAACAGCCCCGAGATCACTCTGATCGAATTCTCGCCGGCGGTCGAGCTGGTGCTCGACGAGGCGGGCCAGGTTGCCGGCGCTGTGGTCCAAAACCTGGAGACTCAGTCCATGGCGTATATCCGGGCTCAAGCTGTGATCCTGGCTACGGGTGGAAGTGGACGGCTGCATTATCAGGGCTACCCAACCACAAACCATTATGGCGCGACTGCTGATGGGCTGGTGCTGGCGTACCGGCTCGGGGTCCCGCTAGTGTTTGTGGATACCATGCAGTATCACCCGACGGGTGCAGCATTTCCGGAGCAGATCCTGGGCCAACTGGTGACGGAGAAGGTGCGCGGGTTGGGCGCCCAGAATCTGCAATGCGGACGGGGACCAGTTCGTTTTCCCACTCGAAACGCGCGACGTCGAGGCGGCCGCCTTCATCCGCGAGTGCCGGGAGCGAAACAAAGGGGTCGTGACGCCCTCGGGGCAACCATGCGTGTGGCTGGATAGTCCGATGATTGATATGATCCATGGCCCGGGCACGATTCGCCAGAGGTGTGCCTGCCATGGTGCGCCAGTATAAGCGTTTCGACATCGATATGACGAGGGAGCCCATCCTGGTATACCCTACCTTGCATTACCAGAACGGTGGCCTCAAGATCAGCCCGGACGGCACGACTTGCGTGCCGGGGCTGTATGCTGCCGGCGAGGTATCGGGTGGTGTGCATGGGCGCAACCGCCTGATGGGGAACAGCCTGCTCGACATCGTCGTGTTCGGAAGGCCGCGGGCGCCGCTGCCGCGCGGCGGGCCAGGGAGGTTGAATTGGGACGGCCCAGCCTGGCCCACCTGGAGTCTTGGAATGCCGAGCTGGATGCCGCTGGGGTAGGGGATCGCGCAAGCCCGATCCTCTTACCAGATTATACCCGTCACATTTGAGTTTTCCTCGCGCTCACTCCCCATCCTCGGCAGGATGGACGCGAGGCGCCATGTGCCCAGGTGCCTCGCGTCCATCAAGCCGAGGATCTTCCCACGCCACACCCTTCCTCCGGGCCTCAGCTTCAATTGTTAACGCTTGATGAGGTAGCGATGTGATTGGAGCGAGGCTTACAACGGAGAAAACAATCATAAGTATAATCGCGGATAGAACAATATTTCCGCTGACGGGTTTGTACTGCAGGCAGGCTGTGGGAAGGCGGTGCCTAGCATTTCGGGTGGAAACTCCCTGAGTCGAGGTAGCTGGCTCTTCACCGTCGAGGATAACTCCATCCAAGCCTAAGATGCTTCAAGGCATCGGACTACTATCCTAGAGAACCAAACCTTACGCGGCACGCACATGCCGCTGAGATTGCGGTAATTGCCCAAGTGGCAAGCCCCATCATCTCCATATTTTGATGGTCCAACTCGGAGACTCGGGTTCTCCGTTGGTTCCACATGATCTGTTCTCGGCTGAGCGTAGCCAGGCTGGCCCATTGAAGGGCACGCTTGAGGAGGCCTTTACTGGTGGACAACTGGCGATATGCGCGGTGCTGTCCGCGCGGAAGGTGACGGTCCTCGTGACCATGATTCTGACTGTTTGCGTCGTAATGGTGGGCACAATCCGCTCGCCGCGGATCTACACGGCTACCACCTTAGTGAGGGTTGGGCAGGGGGCTACTGTCTCCGCCAACTACGACCCCAGCTATGCATCCCGGCTGGCAGACACGACGGTTCAGCTCTTGACCAGTTCGCCCTTCCTGACCAGCACCATCGAACAACTGAAGCTGGCCATGTCACCAGCGGATCTGGCTCGCCAGATCAAAGCGTCGAATCTGGCCAACACCGAACTGATCCAGATCAGCGTTGACAACTGGCGATCCACAACTTGCGGCATCGATTGCCAATGCCCTTGCGGAGCAGTTCGTCAAGCAGGCCCCGACGGCCGTAATGGGGCAAGGGGAGAGCAAGCCCCAGATCCTGGAAGCTCAGATTGCCGAGATGCAAAAGCAGATGGCCGACGACCGGGCGGAGTTGGCCTTTCTGTCGGCCACCCCAGCCAACGCCGCGACGGCGGGCGTCATTGCCTACCGCGACAACTTGAGTGCGAAGGTGCAGGCGGACACGGGGGCCTACAACGATCTACTAAGTCAATTGCAGTTGGCTCAAGTAGACGAAGCCACGCGTGCGGCAAGTGTCACGATTGCCGAACCGGCAGCTGTGCCAGTGCGGCCGAGCAGGCCCCGCCTGTCATTGAACCTTGGGATGGGATTGGTCGCAGGTTTGTTGGGCGGCATTGCCTTGGCTTTCATCTTCGAGCGCCTTGATCCGGCAATCTATACGCCGGAGGAGCTGCAGTTGGTCGCAGACAGCTCGGTCATCGGCCAGATCCCGCGCTTCAAAGGTTCTAGCCACGAGCGCCGCAGACCGCTGCTTCTGGACGAAGTCGGTCGGCACTCGCCGGCGGCTGAGGCCTTTCGCCGGGCCGCTGCCAACGTCTTCTCCTTGGCCGGCCGTGCGGGCAGCCGGACGTTGCTGGTGACGAGCGCGGAGCCGGGGGCCGGCAAGTCACTGATCGTGGCAAATCTCGCGGTAGCTGCAGCTCAGGCCGGCCACACGGTGATCGCCGTAGACGGCGACCTGAGGAACTCGTCGCTCAGTGATTACTTCCAGGTCCCGGCGGGAGTTGGACTGAGCCACCTTCTGCGAGATCCGCGGAGGGCCGCAGGCGCCCTGCAGGATACTCAAGTCCCTGGCTTGAGAGTCCTACCAAGCGGTGCCATGGCCCTTGAGGCTGACGAGCAACTCACAGATAGCGCGTTGCGAGCCGCGATCGAGCTGCTTTCGGGCCAGGCAGACCTCGTGCTCTGGGACAGCCCACCAGTCCTGGCAGTCGCTGACGCGTCGGCCTGCGCGCCGATGATGGATGGCGTCTTGCTGGTGGCATCACGCGATCACACGAGCAGCCGAGACATCCAGCGCGCGCTGCAGGAGCTGAGACATGCGGGTGCCACGATTGTGGGCTTGGTGTACAACCGTGCACAGGAGGGCAGCCTGGCGCGCTACTATCAGCTCTACTCTCGCCGGCGCGGTGGCAGTGCAGGGATGATCGCTGGCTCCGCCCCAGTCGAAGATGAAAAAGTCGAACAGCTTGCAACACGCAAAGTCTCGGCGAGTTAGGGCAGAACGCCCCGGCCTGCCACCTGCCCCGGGTGGCATCTGATGGTGATGCAGGGAGGTCCAAAAGGCATGGATGAATGTCAACAGCGGAACGCGGTCACTGAGACCTTGCTCCGTCTGCCCTGGGTCGCGGTGCCCGGACCGGATTACAGCAGCCTCCAGGTTGAGGGTGATCGGGTCCGCTACCGGCTCCTCAAGCGACTGCTCGACATCGTCGTCGCTTCGACGGCGCTCCTCGTACTCTCGCCGCTATGGCTCGTCATTGCGTTCCTTATCAAGATCGATTCGAAGGGCCCCGTCTTCTTCAGACAGGAGCGGGTGGGGTTCGATTTGGAACGCGGCTGCACGAAGAACTTCCAGATGTACAAGTTCCGCACCATGGGCCATCGCAGCGACGAATCGGTTCACCGAGCTTACGTCGCGGAGCTGATCCGCAGCAACGGCGGGCCTGCGGGCGGTGGCGGCCATGGCAGTATCAAGATGGCGAATGATCGCCGTGTGACCCGCGTCGGGAAGCTACTGCGCAAGTCAAGCCTCGACGAACTACCTCAGTTGCTGAACGTGCTGAAGGGCGACATGAGCCTCGTTGGACCGCGGCCGGCCCTGCCCTACGAGGTTGACCTGTACCAGGAGTGGCACAAGTGCCGGCTCGAGGCGGTGCCCGGCATGACCGGCTGGTGGCAAGTCATGGGGCGCAATCGAGTTACCTTCGAGGACATGGTGTGCATGGATGCCTATTACATCCGTCATGCTTGCCTGAGCTTGGATTCTGGGATCCTCTTCCGAACTCCGATGGCCGTGCTTTCGGGCCGAGGGGCTGGTTGACAGCTGTGGGCCAGGGGGCGTGGCCGGCGTACGCCCTGTAAGGAAAGAACAACATGTTGAAAATGGGTGTCATCGGGACTGGTTATTGGGGGCCCAAGCTGGCTCGCAACTTTCACGAACTTCCAGACGTCAAGCTGGACTGGGTCTGTGACCTGGATCAATCCAGACTGGATCACATGGCCGGCCTTTACCCGGAGGCCCGGACCACCCGGTCGGTCGCGGAAGTTCTGGCATCGGACGTTGAACGCGGTGTGCATCACGACGCCGGTACGTACCCACCACAAGCTGGCGATGGCAGCACTGCGCGCCGGCAAGCATGTGCTCGTCGAAAAACCGCTCGCGGCCAGCGTGGCCGAAGCGGAAGAGATCGTCTTCGAGAGCGATCGGCACGGATGTGTGGCCATGGTGGGCCATACGTTTGTCTACAACCCAGCCGTGAACGCAATGAAGGACATCATCGACAGCGGCACCCTGGGCAAGATCTATTACATCGACGGGATCCGGGTCAATCTCGGGCTGTTCCAGCCCGACATCAACGTTGCGTGGGACCTGGCCCCCCACGATATTTCGATCTTGTTGTACGTATTGGGGAAACGACCCTACTCGACCAGCGCGTGGGGGCGCCTACGTGCAGCGCGAGCGCGGCATACATGACGTGGTCTATCTTTCGCTCCACTTTCCCGATGGCATCCTGGCAGACGTCCGGGTGAGTTGGCTCGACCCTTGCAAAGTCCGGCAGTACACGGTGGTCGGCAGTGACAAGATGTTGTTGTATGACGACGTGCAGCCGGTGAACAAGCTTTTGATCTTTGACAAAGGCGTTGACATGCCTCCTTATTCGGACACGGAAGCCGAGTTTCAACTCTCCTACCGCACTGCAGATGGGGTGCCCTACCCGATCGAATGGGAAGAGCCCCTCAAGGTCGAGTGCCGGCACTTCGTCGATTGCGTCGTGCAGGGCCTCGAGCCTCGGAGCTGTGCCCGTTCAGGTCTGGAAGTGGTGAAGGTGCTCGAGGCCGCAACGGCCTCGCTGCTCAATGGCGGGGGCCGGGAGGTGGTTTCGTGGTAGAGCCGGACTTTGCCCGCATTGCCCCCGATGTGCTGCTGGGGCGCGACGTCAAGATATACGGCTTCGTGAATCTCTATGGTTGTGAGATCGGCGATGAGAGCCGGATTGGCGCCTTCGTGGAGATCCAGAAAGGGGCTAAGATCGGACGCCGTGTAAAAGTTTCCAGCCACACTTTCATTTGTGAAGGCGTCACTATTGAAGACGGCGTTTTCATCGGGCACGGGGTCGTGTTCATTAACGACCGGTTCCCGCGTGCGACAAACGAGGCAGGCGAACCCCAGACGGAACAAGACTGGGAAGCCGTGCCGACGCGGGTCGAGCGAGGTGCATCGATTGGCAGTAACGCGACGATCCTTTGCGGCATCACGATTGGGGCGGGGGCCATCGTTGGCGCGGGCAGCACCGTCACCCACGACGTGCCTGCGGGGACGATTGTCGCAGGCAGCCCGGCGCGCATGATGCGACGGATCCACCCCGAGGAGGAATTCGAACATGAACGTGCCATTGGTTGATTTGCGGCAACAATACGTGCCGCTGAAGGGCGATATCCTTGACGCAATTGGGGGCGTGCTAGACGGTATGCAGCTGTTCCTCGGGGAGAATGTGCAGGGACTCGAGCGCGAGTTTGCGGCCCTCTGCGGGGCACAGCACGCGATCGGCGTCAGCGACGGTACCGCGGCCCTGCACATCATCCTGAGAGCGATGGGCATCGGGCCCGGCGACGAGGTTATCACCGTGGCGCACACGTTCTTCGCCACGACGGAGGCAATCCTGCTGGCGGGTGCCCGGCCGGTGTTTGTGGACGTCAACCCGGATTCCCTTCTTATGGACGCATCGCAGATCGAGCCCAGGATCACCGAACGAACGCGGGCCATCCTGCCAGTGCACCTTTACGGTCAAACCGCGGATATGGCAGCGATCACTCAAGTGGCAAGGCGCCACGGCCTGAAGGTAATCGAAGATGCCTGCCAGGCGCACGGCGCCACAGGGCCGAGCGGCAAGGCGGGCAGCCTCGGCGATGCCGCTGCCTTCAGCTGCTACTACTCGAAAAATCTGGGCGCTTACGGGGAGGCCGGTCTGATCACAACGAATGATCCTGAGCTGGCCCGGCGCGCTCGCATGATCCGGGACCATGGCTCCGAGCGCCGCTACTATCACGACATGGTTGGTTTGAACGGCCGGCTGGATGAGATCCAGGCAGCGGTTTTGCGGGTGAAGCTGCCATCGCTGGGCGCGTGGAATGAACGCCGGCGCGCGCACGCCGCCCGCTACAATGAGTCGTTGGCGTGGCCGGTTGTTGCGCCAACCGAATGCGAAGGAAACAGCCACATCTATCACCTGTACGTGATACAGGCACCTCGCCGCGATGAACTGCAAGCGTGGCTGAAGGATCGGGGCATCGCAACCGGGATCCACTATCCGATCCCGTGCCACTTGCAGCAGGCCACGGCCTTCCTTGGCGGCCATGCCGGCGACTTGCCGGTGACCAAGAGGGCCGCAGGACGCATCCTTTCCTTGCCCATGTATCCAGAGCTGACCAAGGAGCAGATCGATTTCCTCACCGGGTCGATCCGGACCTTTTACGCCGATGCTGGCGACCCGCGACCCACTAGCCCCTTACCAGGGTCGGCCAGGTAGATGCAAGCTGTGAGCAAAGTCTGGGCTGATGCCCGCCTCGGTGCTGGATCGCCAAGGGTGAAGGAGCTGGCGGTCGCCGTCGCCCTGGCGATCCTGCTGGGGCTGGCAGTGGTCCACGTGCCTGCCCTCGATGTCCTGCTTGCCATTGCAGGCATCCTGGCCGTGTATCTGACCTTTGTCCGTCCCGAGGCGACGATTCTCTTCATGCTGGCCTTGACCACGGAACTGATACCGGCGCGCTTGAACCCCTATCTGCGCTTCGGTGGGCGCGGTGTTTTCGTGTCGGATCTTGTGCTGGCGCTGCTCTTTGGCGTAATGGCTCTGCGGCTGCTTGCCGATCGTCGCCTCGCGGTTCGGAAGACGCCTTTGGGCCTGCCCATCTTGCTGTTCGCCGGTGCGACGGTGCTGGGCGCGTACACTGCTCTCAGGGGCGGCACGCCGTTCAGTCTCACAACTGAGGACGGCCGTACGTTCTTGTACTACACAATCTTCTTTGTCGTCATCAACTTGATCCGAACGAGGGAGCAACTGCTCTTGTTGGCGAAGGGGGTGCTCCTTGTAGGGGCCGCCGTTGCAGCTACAACGACACTTCAGGCCGTGCTTGGCCGGACAGCGGGCCTGGTTAGCCAGTCGCTCCTGTTCACCGAGAGCAACGCGGCCGGGTCGGTAGTTCGCTTCTACGCCATGGGCACAGCCACAGAGTTCGCTACCTGCATGGTGGCCCTGGTGGCGCTTACGCTCGAGGACTCTGGGCGCTGGCGCTGGCTGGCAGCGTTCCTGGTGCTCATCACCGGTGCCAGCCTGATCCTGACCCTGGATCGGAACCTGCTGATTGGCGCATTTCTCGGCGTAGTGATCCTGCTGTGGTTGACGCGCAAGGTTGGTTGGGGCCGGCTCGGCCTCAACCTGGTTCTCGTGATCGCAATGGCCATCGCGGCGCTGCTGGCATTGGCGGCCACCGGCCTGCAGGCCAAGTTGTTGGCCTACATTCCGGTCTTTACCGCGCGGTTCGCCGACCTGTTCGGAGGCGCGGCTCTGTCGCCCACCGAAACGCTGGCCTGGCGACTCCGGGAACTGCACTATGCGCTTCCCGTCTTGCAACAGCATCCCCTTTTCGGGATTGGGCTCGACACCGCCTACCGGCCGTCCTTCTACTACGGGGACACGCTGGAGAGCTACACGGAGAATGCATACGTCGGGCTTTGGTTGGAGACAGGGTTGCCAGGTCTGATCGCTTTCGCATGGTTTTCCATCGTCTTTCTGGTGCGTGGTTTTCGCAACTGGCGACGAGTGAATGATCCCTTGTTGAAAAGCACTACCCTGGGCTTCACCCTGGCTTTCCTGGCCCTGGGGGCCAGCAATGTTGTGACACCGTTCTTCATAATCAACTGGAGCATGCTGGTTGTTCCCATAATGTTTGGCATAAATGAGCTCACGTACGCCCTTGGAATGGAGAGCGCATGAAGACCGCTCGGACCGTGCTGAAGAACACCACCGTCCTATTCGCCGCCGAAGGCCTATCCAGCGCCATCAACGTCGGCTACGTCGCCGTGCTGGCACGTTACATTCATGTTGCCGGCATGGGCGAGATCAGCACGGCGCAGGCCATGGCGTCCACTCTGATCGTGCTGGTCAGCTTCGGGTTCAGCCAACTCATCATTCGCGAAATGGCCGCTACGCCGAGCCGTGCAAGCGCCCTTGTCACAAATGTCGTTGCCATGCGGTTGGCCTTGGCCGCGGGTTACTGCGTCTTCATCTGGCTCGTGATCCGGTCTGCACATTATCAGCCCGAACTGGCCGCAATGGTCTACCTGTACACCGTTAACGCGATTCTCGGTACGCTTGTCAACGTCAGTTTCACGATTTTCCAGGCTTTTGAGCAGATGCAGTGGGTGCTCCTGGTTGGGGTGCTGAAAGACATTTTGGGCGCGATCCTGGGCCTGGTGGTCATCCTCCTGCATAAGAGCCTCCTGGCCATCGTGGAGGTTTCCGTGTTGGCCTCTGCGCTGCAGATCTGCGTGGCCTACTTTGTGGTCAGGCACAGGTTCGCGATCGCGGGGCGCCTATCGATTGGGTGCTGTGCAAGAAGTTGTTCGTGGCCGCGATCCCGTTTGCGGCGATTCCGATCTATTATCTCGCAACCTATTCGCTGAACACTTTGATTCTCTCTGTGCATCGCCCGCTTGCGGAGGTCGGTGCATTCGGGGCAGCAGCCAACATCAGCGTCGTGCTGATCACCATCCCCACGGTCTTCACGCGGGCCGTCTTCCCCGTTTTTTCCCGATTGTTTTCGCGCGAGGGGAAAGACGCTTTGCGCGAGGCCTACGCCCGGTCCTACCACTACCTGCTCATCTTGGGTTTGGCTGTGTCGGTGGGGATTTTCATCACTGCCGACCGGATCATTCGCCTAATCTATGGTGGAGGGTTCGAGCAGGCAGTGCCGGCGCTCAAGATACTGGCCATCGGGATGATGCCGATGTTCTTGGGGCAACTCAACGGCAATCTCTTGCTCGCCATCGGGCGAGAGAGACTTTTCATGATCACCGAAGGCATTATTGCCGTGCTGACCGTGGTGTTGAGCCTGGTGCTGGGCATCCGGTATGGGTATCTGGGCTCCTGCGTCGCCATCGTAACGCCGATAATCATTGGCTTCGTGTTCTATTCGGTGTGGTGCCATCGGTTGAACGGGCAGCCTCTGCCGCTCCGCGTCATGGGGCTGGTGGCGTTGGCCGGAGCGCTCATGGGCGCGTGCTCTTACTTTGCACTCCAAAGGCAGATCAACATGTTCGCCGTCATGCTCGTGGTGGGACCTCTCGCCTATGGGCTGGCGCTGTTCGGGTTGCGCGTAATAACAAGAGACGACATCGTTCTGTTGCGCCAGGCTTTGAACCTGGGCTAACCATCGGGGCATGCAGTGCGCATTCTGTACATTTTGGACAAGCTTCCATATCCGACCAACACCGGTGACAGGCTTCGAATTTACAACCTCGTGCGCCGAGTAGCCGCGTACCACGACGTGTGGTTGGCAATCCTGGCGGATGCTCCCGTAGAACCGGGCAGCTTGGCGCATATGCTTGAATTCTGCAAAGGTGTCGAGATCGTCCAGCGCAGGCGCCGGAACCCGCTGGCGCACTTGCCGGGTGTCACGGCTTATGCGCTCCAGGGCAGGCCCGTGGAACTGAAGTTCAACGATTCTCGCGAGCTGAGGACCAGGATCAGGCGCCTCAGTTCCGGCGTGAAGTTCGACATCGTGCAGATCGAGCATTCTTATATGGCGCTCTATGCCGATGCGGTGACTCCACACCGGGGAACCAAGCCGCGTCCTGGATTTTCACAATGTGGAATCCAGCCAAAGCGATCGCGTGGCGCACGTCGAATCCCAGCCGGGCGCGAGGGCGCGGGCATGGCTCGACAGCAGGATGATGCGCCGATGGGAGACCGCGCTACGCCGAGCGCTTTGACCGCTGCCTCACGTGTTCCGCAACTGACCGCAACCTGCTATTGGCTTTCAACCGGCGTCTGCGTGTGGAGGTCGTGCCGAACGGTGTAGACGTCGATGCATACCAGCCGCTCTCTGACGGCCCCGAGGGTTGCTCCTTGCTCTTCGTTGGCACGATGAGCTACACGCCTTCTGTGGATGCAATGCAGTACTTCTGCGGCGAGATCTTACCGCGAATCAGGCAAAGCCAGGATGTTGACCTTTGGATAGTCGGAAGAGACCCGACAGCCTCCGTCATGCAGCTTCAGGGCGGCGGTGTGGTAGTCACCGGACAGGTGGCCGACGTCGTGCCCTACTATCGCAGGTGCAACGTGGCCATCGCGCCACTCAGGGCGGGGAGTGGCACTCGTCTCAAGATACTGGAAGCCATGGCTCTTGGCCGGCCCATCGTCACCACCAGCATCGGGTGCGAAGGGCTGAACGTCGTCGATGAGCGGGATCTGATGATCGCCGATACTCCGGCGGAATTTGCTGCGCGGACTGTGCGGCTGCTCGGTGATCATGCTCTCGCCCGGCAGCTGGCGGCGAATGCCCGGCGACTGGTTGTGGACCATTATGATTGGGATGTGTTGGCCGAGCGCTTATTGGGAGTATACGAGTGCCTCCGACACGAGAGCTGACGCCGGGAGACCGGCCTGGGCGGCTAAGGATCGCATATCTCGACTACGTGTTCGGTGAATACTCCACGCGCCTTGTCAATGCACTGGCGCGGGATGCCGACGTGCTGTTGTTGATGCCGATCCAGGTTGCCAGGCCGTATCTGCCGACGCTCAATCCCTCGGTTTCCTACGACCCGTTCGCCACGCCGCGCTTGCGCCAGCCCCTGGCGCAGATGCGCATGGTCGCATCGCTCGTGCGCAAGATCCGCGCCTTCAGGGCGGACGTGATTCACGTGCAACAGGGCCATTTGTGGTTCAATCTCGCGCTCCCCCTGGTGGCGGGCTATCCCCTTGTGGTCACGATCCATGATGTGGTCCATCACCCTGGAGATCGATATTCACAACCGGTGCCACAGCCGCTTCTTGACCTGGGGTACCGGCGGGCCGACGAAGTGATCGTGCACGCGCCGCAGCTCAAGCCGCTGGTCAACCGGCGTCTCGGTATTCCAGCTGCCAAGGTCCATGTGATTCCCCATGTGACGATGGGGAATGATTCCGCGCAAGCTGAGGAGTTCGCGTATCGCCACACCATCCTGTTCTTTGGTCGCATATGGCCTTACAAGGGGCTCGACTATTTGATCCGGGCTGAGCCTTTGATCAGCGAAGCGGTGCCGGATGTGAGGATTGTGATCGCCGGCAAGGGCGAGGACCTCGGACGCTATCGCCAGATGATGGTGCATGCCGAGCGCTTCACCGTTCACAACGCTGAAGTGACCGACGACGAACGAGCCGAGTTGTTTGCGAAGTCCGCCGTGGTCGTCTTGCCATACATCGAGGCATCTCAGAGCGGCGTAATCCCGGTAGCTTACAATGCCGGCAGACCGGTGGTCGCAACTGCTGTGGGCGGGCTGCCTGCCATGGTCGATGACGGCGTCACCGGTTGCCTTGTGCCGCCGTGCGATGAAAAGTCACTAGCCGCGGCGATTGTCCACCTCTTGCTGGACGACGAATTGCGCAGGCAAATGGGCCGCAGTGCCAAGCGCAAGGTCGAAGCGGAATGCGCGCCTGATGTCATAGCCGGGCAGATCCTGGCTGTGTACCGGGCGGCGATCGGTGATCGTGGAGGCTGTTAGGTGGGTGAGCATGAACGCCGGGCGGTCAGGCAGGGCGTGCCGTTGCGTGTCTGGCAAGCTGGCTGGGAAGGAGTTGTACGCTGATGCGAGCGCCTGACACCAAGACGGCGAGCGTCTCCCATGTGGCGCCTCGTCCACGCGTGTTGGTGGTCGGCCCGCTTTTTCCTCAAGGCGGGGGCGTTGGCATGGTCGATCAGACACTGCTGACATGCCAGCTGGCAGAGCACTTCGACATGCGGCATCTGAACATCGGCCGTGGCGCGGCCGGAAGAGGGAAAGAAGGCAGGCTGGCCCTGGTCAACATGTACTACTTCCTCGCCCAGGCTTGCCGGCTCCTAGGGCGGCTCATCTGGCAGCGCCCCGCCATCATGCATCAAACGCTGACCCACAGCATAGGGCTCTGGAAAGAGTCGTGTTTTGTGCTCATGGCACGCCTCTTCGGCGTGCGGGTGGTTGGCCACGTGCATGGCAGCCGCCTCAAGCCACAGTACGAGGCGCGTGGCCCGGTGCTGCGCTGGTTGACGAGGGCGGCCCTCCGCCTTCCGCACGCCGTGATCGTACTGAACGAGCCGTACCGGGCACTCTTGGCACAGATTATTTCGCCTTTGACGACTCTAGCCCTTGTGCCCAACAGCGTTAACATGGCGGTCGCCCAGGCCGCGGAAGGGCGCACTCCCGAGCCACCGGAAGACTGTAACGTCTTGTTCATCGGCTTTCTCGGCTCGCGAAAGGGCGTGCCGGATGCCTTGCGGGCCATACCCCTGGTCCACCGCGAGCTGCCCCAGGCACGGTTTGTCTTCGCCGGACCATATGATCCCGCGCCGGATCGGGCGCGAGTCGAAGCGCAGTGCCAAGCCGCGGAAGCGGCGGGTGATGCCGTCTTCCCGGGTCTGGTGACTGGTGCGGCCAAGGTGAAGCTGTTGGAGAAGGCCACCATTTTCATCTTGCCATCCTATCATGAGAATCTGCCGGTGGCTATTCTGGACGCCATGGCCATGGGATTGCCGATCGTAAGTACGCCGGTCGCCGGCATCCCGGAGATAGTCGAGGATGGGTGCAACGGGTTCCTGGTCCAACCTGGTGATTTTCAGTCCCTAGCCGATCGCATCGTCCGCCTCGCTCGCGATCCTGAGCTGCGGATGGCTATGGGCCAGGCGAATGTTGAGAAATATTGCCGGCAGTATCACCCCAAAGTGTTCGCCGCCAGGATTGAACAGCTCTACTACAAGGTATTGGCAGGGCAGCAGTCGGGCGAAGTGACTGCTCCAAATGCGGTTGAGCCGTGAGAGGGCGAAATGAAGGTGCCAACCTGGGCCTTTCGGACCCGGTCAAGTGTGGCCATGCGAAGTGAAGCTAGCACGCGCGCAGATGTTGCCATAGCCGATGGCAGGCACGACGCCTTGGCGACCGAGCCGGGCGCGATCATCATGGGAAATGAGTATCAAGCCCTTGGGCTGTTGCGACAGCTCAGTGTGGATGGTGTGAGTTGTGTGCTCATTGATCAGCACCCCCTGGGACCTGCGCTGTTCTCGCGTTTCCGTTGGCGCTTTCACCGGGCACCCGGTTACAGCAGCGAGGAATTCTGGCCATGGTTAGTCACGCTGGCCACGCGGTATGGCTACCTTGGATGGGTGTTGATCCCAACGGACGACGAACAAGTCCGGCAGCTGGCCGAACATTACGATGAAGCGCAAGCGCTCTTTCGTTACGCGGGGCTGCCCTGGGAGTCATATCGGCTGATATACGACAAGCGGATTGCGCACGAGTGGGCGCGCCTCCTGGGGGTTGACGCTCCGCGGAGCTTTATTCCGATGCGACGGGATGAACTGCCGGGACCGGGCCTCCCTTTTCCCGTTATCATCAAGCCGGCCATCAAGCGAACGTTCAGCCGCTACAGCAAGAAAAAGGCCATCCGGGTGGAGTCGCCAAGCGATCTGCGCGACATGCTGAGCCATCATCTGGCATCCGTGCCGGTGGAAGAGCTGATGTATCAGGAGATCGTCCCCGGCGACGGGCGATACCAGTGGTCGTATGCCGGATTTTTTCTGAACGGAGAGCCTGTAGCGGCCTTTACTGCCTGCCGTCGTCGTCAACATCCGCCTGATTTCGGGCGTGCCAGCACGTATGTTGTGGCTTTGCACGATGAAGAGGTCGAGGCGAAAAGCCGACGGCTGTTGGCAGCGCTGGCCTACACGGGCCTCGCCGAGGTCGAATGGAAACGAGACCCACGCGACGGAACGCTGAAGTTTCTGGAGATAAATGCCCGCTCGTGGGGCTGGCACACCCTGGCCACACGAGTGGTGGGCGATGTGCCCAAGATGTTGTTTGACTACTTGCTTTGCGGCGCAGTGAATCCGGTGGAGCCCAAGTACGGAAGCCGCTGGGTTAAGTGGATCACGGATGTGCCGGTAGCGCTTCATCTCTTCCGCCGGCGCGAGCTGAGCTGGCGCGAGTACGTAAGTGGCTTGCGGGGCGATCTCGTGTCCTGCGACTGGGAACGCTCGGACCCCGCTCCGTTCCTCCTGCAAGCGGCGTTGCTTCCCTACCTTATAGCCAAGCGAGGTTACTGATGGCGGCCCGGGTCGCCCTGGGCCGTGAACGGGAGGTGCTTTGCAGCAATCTATGGCCATGCATGTAGTGCGGGACCTGCCTAAGGATAAATGGCGGCGCTTCGTGCTTGATCATCCAGACGGCAACATATTCCACTCTCCTGAGATGCACCAAGTGTTCAGCCGGGCGATCGGGCACCTGCCGGAGCTCTGGGCCTGCCTGGGCGGCCACGAGGAGGTCCTCGCGCTCTTCACGCCGGTCCAGACAACGGTCAAGCCGGGGCTGCTTGCGTCGCTGTTGAACGCGAGCCGTGGCCTACGGCAGCGCGCTTTGTGTTCCCTCGGCAGGCGGTCAAGAGGCCCTGGCTCTGCTCATGCAGGCGTACCGAAACGAAAAGGCACGGGACAAGGTGTTGTTCACGGAACTGAGGCACGTTGCGGACGCGAGCGAAAGCCGGGCGACGCTCGAGCACAGCGGCTTCAAGCACGAAGAGCATCTCAACCTGCTCATTGACTTGACGAGACCAATTGACGAGACGTGGAGCCATGTCGCGCCACCCGCTCGCAGGGCGGTTGCGCGTTCGGTGAGACGAGGTCTGGTCGTCGAGGAGATGACCGATCGAACCTGTTTGCCCGTTATGTACGAGCTATTGTCCAGCACATTTCAGCACGCGCAGGTGCCGCTGGCCGACATCTCCTTGTTCGAGGCAGCCTTCGACGTGCTTGTAAGCAAGGGCATGGCGCGGATCCTGCTGGCTCGGGCCGACGGGCAGTATGCCTCCACAATTGTCCAACTGCTCTACAAGGGCACGATCTTCGTCTGGTACATGGGGTTCGACAAAGCCATGCATGACTTCTATCCAAACGATGCCATCACTTGGACATCGCTGCAATGGGGCTCGGAGCACGGCTTCAGTACCTTCGACTGGGGAGGAGCCGGGAGGCCCAACCAGCCGTACGGGCCGCGCAATTTCAAGGCGAAGTACGGCGGCCGTTTGGTGAACTATGGCCGCGCAACGTACGTGCACCGCCCGTTCGCGCTGGCGCTGAGCCGCATCGGATATGCAGTGTATCGCAGGGCTCTGTCCGCGAACGCTGCGCGCACCGCCACCAAGTATTGGACTATGGAGTAGGCAATATGTCAGAACCATCTTGCGACGTAGTAGTAATTGGCGCGGGGCCCTACGGGTTGGCCGCAGCCGCGCACCTGAAGGCTGCCGGCGTCGAGCCCCGGGTCTTTGGCGAGCCCATGGCATTCTGGAAGCACCAGATGCCATCCGGCATGTTGCTCCGTTCCTCGTGGTATGCGTCCCACATTTCTGACCCGCGTGGGGTATACACCCTGGATGCCTATGCCTCGGCACAGGCAGTGAAGGTGCCGTCGCCTGTGCCACTGGATGATTTTGTTCGCTACGGGCGCTGGTTCCAGAGCCGGGCAGTTCCTGAGGTTGACAGCCGGCTGGTCTCCAAGGTGGAGACCACGGACGGGGGCTTCAGCGTACAGCTCGAGGGAGGCGAGCTTCTGCGCGCCCGGCGAGTGGTCGTGGCTGGGGGAATTGCACCCTTCGCGCGGCGTCTGCCCCTTTTCAACGGGCTGCCGCGAACATTGGCTTCCCATAGCTCAGAGCACAGAGATCTTGGGCAGTTTGCAGGGCGACGAGTCATCGTGGTGGGAGGCGGCCAAAGCGCGCTTGAGTCTGGAGCCCTCCTGGCCGAATGCGGTGCCGAAGTGGAGGTGCTCGTCAGGCGGCCGCACCTGACCTGGTTGCATCGCAGAAAGGGGCTCAACCGCCAGTTGGGCTTGATGCGCTTCCTGGACCCGCCGACGGACGTGGGGCCGCTGGGCTTGAGCTGGCTGGTGGCATTGCCAGATGTGTTTCGCCGCTTGCCCCGAGCGGCACAGGATCGGATCGCCTATCGTTGCATTCGCCCGGCCGGGGCGAACTGGCTCCAGCCCCGCATGCGCGATGTGCGAGTCACAACCGGGAGGAAGGTCGAAACAGTCGCGCTCGCCGGCACAAGGGCGAAGCTAACGCTTGATGACGGCTCGGAGCGCTTGGCGGATCACGTCCTGCTGGCAACCGGGTACCAGATAGATGTGACACGCTATCCTTTCCTGGGAACTCGCCTGGCGCGGATGGTCCGCAGTGTGGGTGGATATCCCGAGCTCTCTGACGGCTTCGAATCATCGGTGCCCGGCCTGCACTTTGTGGGGGCGCCCGCCGCCCGGAGCTTCGGGCCGTTGGTGCGCTTTGTCGTTGGCACGATCTACTCGTCGCGGTCGCTGGCGCGGCGCTTGCAGAAGAGTTGATATGGCAGCCCACTGGCCTGGAGAGACGGAGGTTCGCTTGCATGGCAGCACCGGGTAAACGAGTGCTCATGTTGCTGGAAAACGCCCACTACGAACACGATACCCGCGTCAAAGCGGAGGCCGAGACCTTGCATGCCAGCGGCTACGAGGTCACGGTGATAAATTGCAGATCACGTGGGCAAAAGTTCCATGATGTGGTCGGAGGCGTACACCTCTACACATTCAAGATGCCAGCAACGCCGCCCGGGGCGTTGGGCTACTTGGTCGAATACGTTTACGCGACGATGGCAATGTTCGCACTCTCACTGGTCGTCTTGGCGCGCCGCGGATTCGACATCGTGCACACGCACAATCCACCCGATCTTCTCTTCGTGGTTGCCGGCTTCTATAAGCTGCTAGGCAAGCGCTTTGTCTTCGATCATCACGACCTAGGCCCCGAGCTGTACGATGCCCGCTTTGGCGCCCGCGGCAGCCGGTTGATCCGATGGATCCTGCTCAGCTGGGAGCACATAGCCTGCCGGCTGGCCGATCATGTGATCGCCACCAACGCTTCCTTTAGGGCCATAGAGATGCAGCGGAGCGGTGTGCCTGGCGACCGGATCACAATTGTGCGCAACGGACCGAAGCTCAATGTTCTTTATCCGGTGCCGCCTAATCCGGAGTTGCGACGGCGCGCGGGCACCCTGCTGGGCTACATCGGCATCATGGGGCCTCAGGACGGCGTCGACTACTTGCTGCGTGCCATCGGGCATCTTGTGTTCGACTTCAAGAGGGCTGACCTTCTGTGCGTGATGATGGGCACAGGCGATGAGTTGGAGCGGCTGAAGCAACTCGCGCGCGAACTGCACATCGAGGAACATGTCTGGTTTGCCGGGTGGGTGTCGGGAGAAGAGCTTCGGAGCTGTCTGTCAACAATCGACATCGGCGTGGATCCCGATCCATCAAACTCGCTCAATGATCGCTGCACGATGATCAAGATCACCGACTACATGACCATGTCGAAGCCGATCGTTGCGTTTGACTTGCCTGAACACAGGGTCACCGCCGGCGATGCCGCCATCTACGCGCGGCCCAACAGCGAGGTCGACCTTGCACGCCAGATCAGCCTCCTGATCGACGACCCGGAACGGCAGCGGCGCATGGGGCAGTTGGGACGCAGGCGCGTCGAGACCGAGCTGGCTTGGGCACACCAAACGCAGCACTTGTTGGAGGCATATGCGCTGGTCAGTGCCGGCCTTCCGGCGAATTCGCATGCGACGACATGATGCCGCCTCCGAGCCTTTTTCTCCCATACGTGGCGCTGGGCGCTTGGTGAGGAGAAGAGAATGATCAGGAGCACAAGTGGCGTGGTCGCGGAAAGGATGGAGACGCTACGCACCTATCGCTACGCGCTCCGATTCGGGGCGACACGGTGGTGCGGTCTCATCCCATCCATGCACATTCGCAGGGCAGTCTACCGGCGCTTCTTTCACATGCAAATCGCCGCAACCGCGGTGATCTGGGGGGGAGCAGAGATTCGGGATCCGGACAGAATAACTGTCGGGGAGCATTCCGTAGTCGGGCATGCAGCCATTCTCGATGGCCGTTGCGGGATCCAGATCGGTGCCAATGTGAACCTCAGCGCAGGTGTGTGGATCTGGACGTGCCAGCATGACGTGCAATCCTCGAACTTTGCCCTCGACTGCGGCCCCGTGGTCATCGAAGACTACGCCTGGGTGAGTTGCCGGACTGTCATCTTGCCCAATACGACGATCGGCAGAGGCGCCGTTGTTGCGGCAGGGGCGGTAGTGACGAAAGACGTCCCACCATTTGCCATCGTCGGCGGCGTGCCGGCCAAGGTGATCGGCCAGCGGGTTCAAGAGCTGAGCTATCACCCAGCTGACTGGTACCTGCCGTTCTATTGATCGAGTAAGGGGTTAGGAGACTGAACGATGACCAGTGTAAGCAACAGCAAGGTGTCAGGTGAAGGGCCGGAGCAGGTGGAGGTGCAGCGGGCTTCGTTTGCCCAAGAGGGCGTGTGGCTTGTCAACCGGTTTACGAACGGCTTCCCGGTCGGAAATCTTCCCACCCTCTGCGCATTGTCCAGGCACGAGGACCCTAACGCCGTCCAGTTGACCCTGGCTGAGATCGTTCGCCGGCATGAGACCCTGCGCAGCAGCTTGGTAAGCAGTGACGGGCACCCTGTGGTGCACATGTCGCCGCCAGGGCCATTCGCCCTGAACGTTGTGGACCTGTCGGATCGACCTCCAGCGGAGCGCCACGCCCAGGCAAGGTCCCTCGTGACGCAGGAAGCCGGCCGGCCCTTTGATCTCGCAAGTGGGCCGCTCATCAGGGCCAACATGTATCGGCTCGACGAGAATCAGTCGCTCTTGCTGGTTGTCTTCCATGAGGCCGTCGCAGACGGCCAGTCGATCAACGTCTTCTGGCAGGAGTTCGATCAGCTGTATCCCTATCTGGCTTCTGGTCAACCATCGCCGCTGCCTGACCTGCCGCAGCAGTACTCCCGGCTAGCTGAGGCAGAGCTCCAGTCGCTTTCCGCGGGGACGTTCCGAAACCAGATGGACTACTGGAAAGACAAGCTGGGTGGTCAACTGCCTGTCCTGGAAATGCCCACCGACCACAAGCGACCCGTAAGTCTCACGTTCCGCGGCGGAAGATGCGGGTTTCAGATTTCCTCAGCGCTGGCCAAAGGGGCGGACGAGCTGGCAAGCCGCGTAGGGGCGTCACAGGAGGTTGTGCTCCTTGCCGCATTCAAATCCTTGCTCCGCCGCTATACTCAGCAAGAAGACATAATCGTTGGTTGGCTCGTGGATAACCGGCGGCTCCCGGATTCGCGTGGGTTGATTGCTCCACTGGCCAATGCACTGGTATTGAGGACGCAAATCGCGGGCGAGCTAACCTTCCGCGAGTTGCTTGGGCGCCTGCGCGAGACAACGCAAGAGGCTCTGACCAACGGAGACGTGCCGTTTGAAGCGCTGTTAGCAGAGCTCCACCCGTCGCGCGAGCTTGGTCGTTCCCCCGTATTTCAAGTGCTCTTCAGCTTCGCCAACGCGGCGCCCTGCGAAGCTCCAATCGACACGGGTGCAGCGCGGTTCGAGCTCACGCTACGCATGTGGCAAGGGGAAGAGCGTCTTGCTGGACTAATGGAATACAACTCCGACCTGTTTGAGGCTAGCACCATTGAGCGCATGCTGGGGCACTTCGTCGTGCTTTTGGAGGGAGCCATCGCGAACCCGGACACGCCGCTCCAGGCGCTTCCCTTGCTCACCGAGCAGGAACGCCGGGTGCTGATCGACGAGTGGAACGACACGGAAAGCCCCTATGCTCGTGATCGTTGTGTTCACGAGCTGATAGAAGAGCAAGTGGCGAGGACGCCGGACCGCGTCGCGGTAGTCTTTGGCGATAAGTCGTTGACCTATAGGGCGCTGAACGACCAGGCTGATAGATTGGCCAGACGATTGAGGACAGAGGGCGTTACCGCGGACAAGCTGGTCGGCGTTTGCCTCGAGCGCTCGCTGGACATAATGGTCGGTTTGGTCGCCATCTTGAAAGCCGGTGGCGCCTACCTACCTCTCGATCCAGACCTTCCGCACGATCGTATCGCCTTCATGTTAGCCGATGCCCAGGTCGATCTGATCGTTACGCACAGCA
>CAWEHT010000307.1:0-6918 GCA_963808455.1 uncultured Chloroflexia bacterium
TGAGGTACTTCAGCACGACGGGGCCAGGCGCGGAAGCACCGAAGCGATCGATGCCCACGGCAATGCCTGCCACCCCGACGAAGCGCTCCCATCCGGTTGTGATGCCGGCTTCCACGGAAACGCGGGCCGTGATGGCCTGTGGCAGCACGCTTTCGCGGTAGCCTTCGTCCTGCGCCTCGAACAGCTCCCAGCTCGGCATGCTCACGACGCGGGCATGGAATCCCTCGCGGGCAAGGTTGTCGCGAGCCTCCAGAGCCATCGAAACCTCCGACCCCGTGCCCATCAGGATGACATCCGGCGTGCTGCCCGGCGCGTCAACCAGGATGTACGCTCCGCGACTGATCTTCCCTTCGGCGGCGGCCTCTTTGGTTCCAGGCAGCACGGGCAGCCCCTGGCGTGATAACAGAAGCCCGGCCGGACTTTCTCGATGCGTCAGCACGTGGCGCCACGCCCCGGCGACTTCGTTGGCATCGGCCGGCCGAAAGATCACCAGACCGGGGATCATGCGCAGCGCCATCGTGTGTTCGATGGGCTGATGGGTGGGCCCATCCTCGCCCAGACCTACGCTATCATGCGTCCAGATAAAGATCGCCGGTGCCCGCATAAGGGCCGCCAGACGCACCGCCGGCCTCATGTAGTCGGAGAAGACCTCGAACGTGCCGCCATAGGCATAGAGCCCGCCATAGACTGCCAGCCCGTTGAGGATAGCCCCCATCGCATGTTCACGCACGCCGAAGCGAATGTAGCGACCTCCATAGTCATGCCGCTTGATGTCCTCCACGCCCTTCCACCGCGTGCTATTGGAAGGTGTTAGATCTGCCGAACCGCCGATCAGCGTTGGGATCCTGGGGCCAACTGCCTCAAGCACTTTGCCCGAGGCTGCCCGTGTCGCCAACTTGGGGCCCGGCTCCCAGGCCGGCAAGTCCGCGTCCCAGCCTTCGGGCAACTGCAAGCGCAGTGCCCTGTCCAGTTGGGCCGCCAAATCCGGGTGGGCCAGGCGATACCCGGTAAACTTAGCTTCCCATTCCTGCTGCCGTTGCGCGCCCAGTTTCTGTGCCTTGCGGAAGTGCTCCAAGACGTCGTCCGGGACGTAGAAGTACTGCTCCGGTGGAAGCCCCAGGTTGATCTTGGTCAACCGTACTTCCTCTTCGCCGAGCGCCTCGCCATGCGCGGCGGCTGTGTCTTGCTTGTTGGGGCTGCCGTACCCGATATGCGAATGGCATACGATCATGGAGGGTCGATCTGCGGTCGCCTGGGCCTGACGGATCGCCCCATCGATCGCGGCCATATCGTAGGCATCGACTTCCTGCACATGCCAGCCGTAGGCTCGATAGCGCAGCGGGACGTCGTCGCTATAGGATATTGAAGTTGGACCATCGATGCTGATGCCATTGTCGTCGTAGAAGAAGATGAGTTTGCCGAGCCCCAGGTGTCCTGCGAAAGATCCGGCTTCGTGGCTAATCCCTTCCTCCAGGTCACCATCGCTGACGATAGCATAGACATAATGATCGAAGATCGGGAAGCCAGGCCGGTTGTAGGTTGCGGCGTAAAAGGCCTCGGCCAGCGCCATTCCCACAGCGTTGGCCTCGCCCTGGCCCAATGGGCCCGTGGTCACCTCCACGCCTGGCGTCACGCCGCGCTCGGGATGTCCCGGAGTCACGCTGTGGAGTTGGCGGAATTGCTGGAGCTGCTCCATCGGTACATCATAGCCGGTCAAATACAACAGGCTGTAGAGCAGCATCGAGCCGTGTCCGGCAGACAGCACGAATCGGTCGCGATTCGGCCACTTCGGATCGGCCGGGTTGTGCCGCAGGTGACGCGTCCACAGCACTTCGGCCACGGTCGCCATGCCCATGGGCAGCCCCGGGTGCCCGGAAATGGCCTTCTGCACGGCGTCCATGGCTAATCCCCGGATGACATTGCCGGCGCGCACATCGAGTTCGTCGAAGCCAGCAGGAACGGCCTTTACATCGCTCATCGTTGCCATTCGGTCAAATGCTCCTGACTAAGCCTGCACGGCGTGGAATTGCCTGGTGGGCGGGCAGGCCAGCAGGCTGGCGTGCAGCCCTACACAAGACTACGGGCTTAGTTTACCACCGGCGCGAAGGCCAGGTCAAAGCGCCTATGCCTCCGCTGATCTAGGGTTGGCCAACTGGAGACGTTAGCCAGACCAGCCTGCCCGCCTGGTAGGCCGGGTCGCCAACCAGCTGAGGCGCAGTGGCGGCACTGTGCGAGGCATAGAAAGGCCCGAAGCGCGCCATTGCACTTCGGGCCTTTCTATGCCAGTTACCTGGTGGTCCGGGTGATCGCTACTATCCTCAGAAGCGGCCAAGCCCCGGTATCCGGAAGCCGCCACCACTGCTGGTCGAAGTGCTCGTCGCCCCGTTCACCACCACGGTATCGCCTTCCTGCAGCCCACTGACGATTTCGGTGTCGGTGTCGTCCGAAATGCCCGTTACCACCGGTACCTGCACTTCTTGCCCGGCCTCGAGCACGATGACGTACTGCCGGCTGGCGGAATTGCCCGAGCCACTGGTCTGGCTGGGGGTCGGCGTGCCGCCGGCCCGCCGTGTGGCTCCGGGCGTGCTGCCGGCGGGGCTCGTGGCCGCCGCCCCTGCCACTGACGTTCCCTGCGAGCTGGTCGAGGCGAGCGTCTTTACGGCACGGTTGGGCACCATCAGCACACTGTCCTTTTGCTGAATGACGATGTTGACGTTGGCGGTCATGCCTGCCATCACGCCGGCCGGCGGGCTGACGAGGTCGATCGTGACAGGGTAGTTGACCACGCCTGAAGTCATCGTGCCGGCCGGGTAGACCAGGGCAACCTTGCCGTTGACCGTCGCGTCGGGCAGCGCGTCCAGCGATACCTGGACGTCCTGTCCCACCTTGATCTGGTTGACGTCTACTTCAGCCAGGTCAACCGTGATTTGCAAGTTTGCCAGCGTGGCCATCTGGATGGCTCCGCCGCTGATGGTAGAAGTGTCCTGGCCGAGTGTGATGTTGACCTCGGTGATCACCCCGTCGAACGGTGCGACGACCTGAGCCTGCTGGAGCTGCAGCTGGGCCTGCCCGAGGGCGATCTGGGCCTGCTGCACCACCTGCTTTGCCGCATCGATGGTGGCTGCATCCGAGCCCAGCTGCAGCGTTACCAACGAGTCTTTGGCTTCGGTGATGGCGTCCCTGGCCGCTATCAGGCTATCCTGAGTCGTCGGATTCTCGACGTTATACAGGTTGGACTCTGCTGAAGACAGCGTAGACAGCGCCTGCTGCACGGTGGAACTGGCGGACGATGGCGCGGTCGCTTGCTCCGCCTGGAAACTGACCACGGCGGACTGGTAATCGGCGTTGGCCTGCTGCAGCGCCAACGTCTGGCTTGACAGCTGCAGCGCGTTGCTCGTCTGGCCCACCCCCAAGCCCAGGGAGGCCACTTCCCGGTCGTAGCCGGCCTGCGCCGATTGCAACGTGGCCTGCGCTTGCTGTACGGCCTGCGCCGCGGCATCCACCTGGTCGTTCGACGTGCTGGCCGTCTTCAGCGCCGCGTCATAGGCCGACTGAGCGCTGGCCACCTGGGCCTTTGCCGCGGCCACGGCCGACGCCAGCGGCGGGATCGCCAGTTTATCGTAGGCAGCCTGCGCCGACACCACTGCCACTTGGGCATTGGCGATATCTTGCGGCAGGTTGGGGTTTTCGGCCTGCCAGAGCTGGTCTTGGGCCTGGCGCAGGTTGAGTTGGGCAGTCTGGACTGCAAGCTTGAGATTCGTTGCCGTCAGCTCGGCCAGAACCTGACCGGCCTTAACCGTATCGCTCACCTGGACGTCGATCTTATTGACTGTGCCTGCCTGTTGGAAGTTCAGCGCCACGGCCTGCGCGGCTGTGATGTTGCCGGCTGAATTGACCGTTTCGGCGAGGGTTCCCCTGGTAACAGTCGCGGTGGTGAGGCTGGCGGTCGATGTACCGGCGGAAGACGCCCCAAAATGCACATAAGCACCGACCGCAACCACTACGACGATCACCACGATCACCAACCAACGAGGAAACTTCATATTCTTGCCTTCTCCTATTGCAACCGATCGTGCGCACTCTTGTATTCTAGCATGATAGGCCCGGCTTGTGAAGTTCCGATAAAGGCAACGTTGGCTTGCAGTTGGCTTTGCCGGCTTGCGGTTTGTGGCTATAGCGGCTATGATGGCATGGGGTGACGGCTGGATAGCCAACTGAAATCTGACCCTATCTTTACCACTTCTTTACAGATCTCTTGTAAACTCGACAACCAGAGGGGTGTAGGGAGCGCGACCTTGGGGGGCCGGCTCCCCCTCCTCGCTACGTGGCCAAAGCAAAGGACGGCGCTCATAACCGTGATTTCCCTCCACGACGTTCCTTCATGCAAGCTCTGATCCTGGGTGGCGGAGGTTTTCTCGGCTGCCACGTTACTCGCGCGTTCTCTGATGCGGGCTACACTGTCACTGCTTGCCTTCACAAGGCGCGTGGCGCTTCACCGCGGCTGAAGAATGTGCGCTACGTTGTGGCTGATGTGCTGGAGGGCCCGGAGGAAGAGCTGGCTCACCTGCTGGCGGGCGCCGACATCGTCTGCGATCTCGCTTGGGAGGCTCACCCATCGACCCCAGAGCGTGATGTGCAGGTCAATGTCGCAGGGACCTTGCGCCTCGTGCAAATCTGCGCGGCCGCGGGCGTGGGGCGTTTTGTGTTCGTCTCCTCTGGCGGCACCGTGTATGGACCGGCGCGTGCCTTGCCGATCCCTGAGACCCACCCCACCGACCCGCGGACCTCATACGGCGCAGCCAAACTGGCCGTCGAGAAATATCTGGCGCTCTTTGGCCTTCAAAGCAATCTTGACTACGTGATTCTGCGCCCCGGTAACCCTTTTGGGCCCTATCAAGACCCGAGAAAGGGACAGGGTGTGATAATGGCCTTCCTGGCCCGTATCGCTGCGGGCAGGCCGCTCAAGATCTGGGGTGATGGCAACGTCGTGCGCGACTATTTTTACGTTGGGGACCTGGCGCGCGCCGTGGTGCTGGCTGCGTCCTCGCCGGTCAGCGGCACTGCTTTCAACCTGGGCTCGGGCACTGGGCGCTCCTTGCATGACGTGGTGCAGAGCGTCTTTGAGACGACCGGCTGCACGGTGCCCGTGATTACCCGACCTGGTCGGCCTGGCGATGTCCCCATCAATGTCCTTGACACCCGCAAAGCCAGGGCCTGCCTAGGCTGGCGCCCCCTCGTCTCATTTGAGGAAGGTCTGGCTCGGACTTGGGCCTCGTGCCGCCAGACCACCGCCCGCGCTTCCAGGAAGACGAACAGCCCCGCTGCCGTCCGCCGCTGACGCCAAAAGCAGTCTGCAGATTACTTACAAGTAGAGCAAACAGGCGCACGATACGCCCAGCAGGCTGAAGGTTGCCTGGGAGCAGGCCTGGCTGTCCTACGGAGGGTCAGCTAGGTCGCCCGACACGCATCTGGCTTGGGCTACGCACCTGGTCGCGAGGTCTCTGGCAAACCGATCCAAGGGTGGAGGGGCGGGCGTATGTTGGCAAGGGTGGATTATGACGCCGTCGTGATCGGCGCCGGGCAGGCCGGCGTGCCGCTGGCCATGGCCCTGGCGGGCGCCGGTTGGCATACGGCGCTGGTGGAGCGTCAGCACATCGGCGGCACATGCGTCAACGAAGGCTGCACGCCGACCAAGACCATGGTGGCCAGCGCACGGGTGGCGGCACTGGCTCGCCGCGCGCCTGCTTATGGCGTGGACACGGGTCCGGTTCGGGTCGATATGGCCAGAGTCCGCCAGCGCAAGCGCGACATAGTGGCCAGCTTTCGGGGCGGCAGCGAACGGCGTATCACGGCCACGAAGGGCCTGGACTGGCTCGTCGGCGACGCTCGATTTGCGGGCCCATACGACCTGGCAGTCGTCCTCGCCGGCGGGGCCACCCGGAGCCTGCATGCCGCCAAGATCTTCATCGACACGGGCGCCCGGCCGCAGCGACCGCCCCTACCCGGGCTGGACGCGGTGGCAGCGCTGGACTCCACGTCGATCATGGAACTGGATGTGCTGCCGCAGCACTTGCTGGTGCTTGGCGGTGGCTATGTGGGGCTTGAGTTCGGCCAGATGTTTCGCCGCTTTGGCAGCCAGGTCACCATCATCCAACGCGGCAAGCAACTCTTGCCATCCGAAGACGCCGACGTAGCCGAGGCGATTGCGGGCATCTTCCGCGACGACGGCATCGAGGTGATGACAGATGCCGAGGCAGAGCGGGTCGCTCGCTCTGCCGGCGGCAACATCCAGTTGCATGTTCGAACGCCGGCGGCCCAAAGAACCCTGGTTGGCACGCACCTGCTGCTTGCCACCGGCCGAGTGCCTAACACCGAGGATCTCGCCCTGGAAGCAGCGGGTATCGCTACCGATGAGCGCGGCTTCATCCCGGTCAATCCGTATCTGGAAACGGCTGTGCCCGGTATCTATGCACTGGGCGACGTGAAGGCCGGCCCGGCTTTCACGCACATATCGTACGACGATTACCGCATCATCCGCACAAACCTGCTGGAAGGCGGGGGCCGCACGACCTCTGGGCGCCAGGTCCCTTACGTGGTTTTCATCGATCCCCAGCTGGGCCGCATCGGCCAGACCAAGCGTGCGGCCCGGGCAAACGGTCAGGCCATCAAGGTTGCCAAGATGCCGATGAGTTATGTAGCCCGGGCCCTCGAAGTGGACGAGACGCGTGGCTTCATAAAGGCCATCGTTGACGCGCAGAGCAACCGGATCCTGGGCGCAGCGGTTCTGGGCATCGAAGGGGGCGAAGTCATGGCCACGTTCCAGGTGGCCATGCTTGGCGGTTTACCCTATACCGCTCTGCGCGACGGCATTTTTGCTCATCCTACTCTCGCCGAGTCGTTGAACAATCTGTTCCAGCT
>CAWEHT010000308.1:0-5772 GCA_963808455.1 uncultured Chloroflexia bacterium
GGCCCAACTGGCCCACTGCCGGTGGACGAGGCGGTGAGGATCACGGGCGACCTGCTGGCCGGGCTGGCTGTAGTGCACGCTGACTCGCGTGACATCGTGCACCGTGACATCAAGCCTTCCAACGTGCTGCTGACGCGGGCCGGGCAGGCCAAGCTGACCGATTTTGGGCTGGCGCAGCTCGGGGATGAGAGCTTGCGCTCGGGGGCGGGGCAGCCGCATCCCGGCACGCCCTTCCATATGTCGCCAGAGCAAGAAACCACCTCAGCATACCTCTATCCAGCCAGCGACATCTTCAGTTACCAAGATCATACGTTGGTTGAAGCTACCTCGCTGAAACATTCCTTACGACCCGACCCTGCGAGACTTCTCTGCGAATCGCAACCCAAAAGCCATCGCTGACCAAACTGAATCCGGGGAACCGCTGACGGCAATTCGAGCACATGGCTATCGGTGTGGACAACGTGGCACCAAGTCCCCCACAGAAAGGGCCATAGAACGACGTGATCGGACGCCACGAGCCGAGGGCGAAACAGAGACAATGAAGAATCTGACGGCGTTGCATGAGCACTGCCATTACCAGTTGCACGTAAACCGTGGCCAAGAGGTGTTCAGGGCTTGAGCGGCATGCCGGGCACCCAGTACATGCCGATCTGAGGGGGCGGGGGGCCAGCTATGGTCTCCTGCTATCCCACAGTGATGAACCGCTCGAGATTGCCATACTGAAGCATGCCGTTCGGGGGCGATAGCGCCCGGAATCAACGGCTCTCTAGAACGAGTTGAACCGGAGAACGAGTTGAACCGGCTGATGCTCTTTCTCAGGCATGATAATTTCGTAGCCGATGGTCGCATAACCGCTGCGCCGCTTCTTATACATGCGGGCCAACACAGGAACATCGAAATCCACGTAGTCGTAGATGACCACATGCTGTTTGGTTGCGCTCAAACGGTGCAGCCGTCCGGCATGCTGCGACAGGGTCCCGCGCCAGGCGATGGGCAAGGCCAGGAACAGAGTATCCAGGCGCGTGTCATCGAATCCTTCGCCCAGGTAACGCCCCGTAGCCACGAGCACCCGCGGTTGTCCGGCCGGAATCCCGGCTATGCGGTCAGCCAGTTTCTGACGTTGTTTCTTGCCCATGCCCCCTGTGAGGGCCAGAACGTTTTCGGTGCGTCCGGCGAGAAGGTTGACCAGCAGATCCAGATGTTCCCGGCGCTCTGTCAATACAACCGGAGACCGTCCCGCGTGCGCTGCGGCCACGACATCCTCGATGATCAGACGATTGCGCCTGTCGTCCTGGGTCAGCGCGGCATATACGTCTTGAATGCCGATGGCTTTGGCGTTCTGCAGAGCGGGCGGCAGGTCGAATGTGGTAGGTCGGATAACGACCTTATGGTCAAAAGGCCGCTTGGCGGCCTGGGCCAGATCGCTGACCTTATACCGGACCGGACCGCACTGCATGAAAACGATGGGCTGATGGCCGTCTTTGCGTGCCACCGTGGCCGACAGGCCCGTCACGTATTTGGCCTTGCACTGCCTGACGACGCGTTCAAAACTCACCGTGGAGACGTGATGGCATTCGTCTACAGTCACGTAACCGTAGTCGCCAACGAGGTCATCCACGACGCCATTCTGGCACAGGCTCTGAATCATCGCCACGTCAATGCGGCCCGTGGGCGTGTGCTTGCCGCCGCCAATCTGACCGATCTCGGAGGGGGCAGTGCCCAGGAATTTCCCGAGCGCCTCGATCCATTGGTCGAGCAATTGGCGGCCATGCACAACCACCAGCGTGTTTACTTTACGCTGGGCGATCAAGTACGCCGCGACAACGGTCTTGCCGAACGCCGTCGCAGCGGCCAGAACGCCTGTGTCATGACGCAGAAGCGCCTCGGCGGCCTGTTGCTGTTCGGTCTGCAGAGTTCCCTGAAACTGCACATCGATGGGATGGCCCGCAAATCGCTCGTCGGCGATCTGCACGCCGACCTTGAGCGCTGCGAACAGCTCGAGCAATTCGTCCAGGCAGCCGCGTGGCAACCCCAGATGCTTCGGGAAATCCTCACAGCAACTGATCAGCCGCGGCTTGCCGAACGTTGATAGGCGCATGGCCTGCGCCTGATAGAACTCAGGGTTCTGGAACGCGGCCAGACGAATCAGCCGGTTGCGCAGGGACGGTGGGATATCCGCCTTGGGTACGTAGATCTGATTGCCGACCACCAGGCTGATTTGCTCCGGCAACGGGCCCACGATGGGCAGCGCTTTAGGCTGTTGGGAAGGCGGCGCAATCCAGGGTCGATCATCATTCTCATCGGTCACCGGAAGACAGACGCCGAGCCATTCATCCGATCCGGCCGCAGCACTGACCACGCTCTCGACTTCCTGACGATTGAGCCGGCGCATCGATGATAGGAAGGCCCATTGATCCACATACGGGGTGCCTTGGGGATCCAGGAAGACGCTGCGATCAGCGTTCCTTGGCTTCCTCTGCAACGGCAGGGCGATCAAGTTGCCGAACCCTCCGTTCGGCAACGTATCTTGACTGGGGAAGAATCGGTCATACGAATCCAAGCCAATCTCCGGCCGGCGCTCCATGGTCTGCGTCAGCAAAATAGTCCCCAGGCGGCGGGCGAGGGAGGCAGGGATGGCTTCCGAGAAGAAGATCCAGCAATGCCCGCCGTTTCCGGAACGCGATTTCTCAAGCGCGGCCGGCACGCCACGCAGGGCGCACGTTTCCACAAAGGCCCGCGCATCATCTTGCCAGCTATCCTTGTCGAAATCGGCTGCCAGAAACCAGCACGTCTCATCCGGCAGCATGGGATAGACGCCTGTTGTAAAGTCACGTTCTCCTCGCTCGGTTAGGTCCTTTCCGCGCAGGTGGTTGCGCAGCACCTCGTCCGTGACCGGAAGGAAGTCACGGTGGGGACAAGCGTTACAGCGTACCTTCGGTTTCTCGCAGATCCCGCGGGTCCACTCATTGCCGCAGGCCGGTTGATAGCCTGTCTTGCCAGACCTGGCGCTCTCGAACCTGCGCGGGTACACATCCTCGCGCCCGCGAAATAGACTGCGGAAAAGACCGATCTTTGTCGCCTCGGGCGACGCGTGGGTCACTGCAGACGACGTTTCCGGTCGCAGCAGGGTCTCCGGCGCCGGCCGCCACGCGGCTTTCTGCCCTTTCAAGTCGGCAATCAGCGCCAAGAGCTCGCTTCTGCGCAAGTCGAGGCGTTGCAACTCCCCTTCCATCTCGGCCAGCATCTGATCGATCTCTGCCAGGTCTCTCACGGCTCACCTCAAGGCTTGACCATCATCCGTTAAATTCCTCTATACCACTCTGTTGCAAAGCTACCTGGCACAGACCGAGTTACACTTTAAGCTTGACTCCGGCGACAATGTCCGCACTCTCAATTCGCGCGCCCTGAGGCCGCGATTTGACAGACCACCACGACGAAAGCGAACAGCCTGAACGAGTTGCGGGCAAACACAGAAACGCCTCCTCCTCGGCGAGCAGTCAAACAAGTGAGATAACCCTCATAGCAATCTGACAATAGTCGGGTGCGATTAAGTCCACATTATCGGAGTATTACCCTATTATTATCATACGAGTAACGTACCATAACATTCCGCGCCTTTTTGCAGTGGCACGCCCGGCGTCTTTTTCGTGCAGCCGGCCGCACGGGCAGAAGCCGTACAGATATTATGGTTCCTTAATGATTACTTTATGAGACCTTAACTCTGGAAGAGCCTGGGTTTAAAGAACGTGTCCTACTATCAATGGGGCCTTTGTCAGTCAAGGCTCAGGGTTTATTCGAGGTGGAGCGATAATGACACGTCGGGTTCTGATCTTGTGTACGGGCAACTCGTGTCGCTCGCAGCTGGCGGAGGCTATCGTCAACGCCAGGCTGGGCGACCAATGGGAGGCTTTCAGCGCCGGAACGAAGCCGGTGGGCTATGTCCACCTTAAGGCGCTGCGGGCTCTGGATGAAATCGGGATCCATCACGCCGGCCGATCCAAATCCGTTGAGGAATTCAAGGGGCAGCCGTTCGACGTGGTCGTGACTGTCTGCGACTCCGCCGTGGAGGACTGCCCCGTGTGGTTGGGCCAGGACAAGCGCACACATCTCAGCTTCCCCGATCCGGCGAAGGCCACGGGCAGCGACGAAGAGGTCATGGCCGCCTTTCGGGCGGTACGGGAGGACATCGCGCAGCGTATTCCTGCGCTGCTGGAGACCGAAGGCGAGAAAGCGGGGCCGGACGGAGTGCGGTAGTCAGGCAGTGGCCGGCCCAACTTGATGGGCGAGTCCAGGCATGGCTGAGCGAGTTGGGCGTGTCTCCCGACGATGCGCCCGGCGACCTGCTTCCGCCACTCCGGTGACCGACTATTTCAGCTGCCAGCCGCCCTTGCCGTATTCGTGAGGAGACTCATGCCAAGCCTGCTGATCATCGGCGGCAGTGATGCCGGCATCAGCGCGGCGTTGCGGGCGCGAGAGGTTGACCCCAACGCGCGGGTGACCGTCGTGGTGGCCGACAACTATCCCAGCTTTAGCATCTGCGGTCTGCCCTTCTACGTGAGCGGCGAAGTGCCCGACTGGCGCAACCTCGCTCACCGGACCGTCGATGAGCTTGCCGGCGCGGGCATCGAGTTGCTGCTCAAGCACACGGCCCGCGCCATCTCCCCGGAAAGCAAGACGGTCTTGGTTGAAGATGGAGCGCACAGGGGGCACGAGTTGCCGTACGACCGGCTGGTGATCGCCACCGGGGCGGTGCCCGTCCGCCCACAGATTGCCGGCTTGGATCTTCCCGGCGTTCACCTGCTTCACTCCATGGAAGACAGTTTCGGCGTCCATGATCAGATCAGCCGCGAACACCCCCGGTCGGCCATCATCATTGGCTTCAGGTTATATCGGACTGGAAATGGCCGATGCCCTGACGTATGCCGGCCTGCAGGTTACGCTGCCAGTGCGCGTAGATTCCGTGTTCAGAAGCGCAGTCGATCCCGGTCTTGGGCGCAAGGTCGAAGACGAGCTGGTCCGGCATGGGGTGACGGTCGTCAAGGGAGTGCAGCCGCGCACCGTCGAGCGCGCCGGCAACGGGCTGGCTGTGGCGGGCGAACCGGGCTTTGCGCGGCAGGCAGACCTGGTGTTGATCGCGACGGGGGTCCGCCCGGCCTCGGAGCTGGCCCGGGCTGCAGGCATCGCCATCGGAACGCAGGGGGCCATCTGCGTGGGAGCAGACATGGCCACCAACATTCCGGACATCTATGCCGCCGGCGACTGCGTCGAGACCCTGCATCGCGTCACCGGACGGTACACCTATTTGCCGCTGGGCACCACAGCGCACAAACAAGGGCGGGTTGCCGGTGAGAACGCTGCCGGCGGACAGCGCCGCTTTGCCGAGACGGTCGGCACCCAGGTGGTCAAAGTCTTCGAACTCGCCATCGCACGCACGGGCTTGCGCGACCATGAAGCGCTGCAAGAAGGCTACAGTCCGCTGACCGTAGAATCGGCTGCCTGGGATCATAAGTTTTACTATCCGGGTGCTCATGAGCTGGCGCTGCGCGTGACCGGCGACCAAGTGAGTGGGCGCTTGCTCGGCGCGCAGGTGGTGGGCCATTGGCAGTCCGAGGTCGCCAAGCGCATCGACATCTTCGCCGCCGCCCTGTTTACTGGCATGAGCGTGGACGAACTGAACGATCTTGACCTGAGTTACACCCCGCCCCTCGGTAGCCCCTGGGATGCCGTCCAAATGAGCGCTCAACATTGGGCTCAGGCAGTCGCGCGCAGCGT
>CAWEHT010000309.1:0-21031 GCA_963808455.1 uncultured Chloroflexia bacterium
ATCATTGCTCTAACTTCTGCGCCGAAAGGGTGGTTCTTCGCTCAAAGCCACCGGCGAGTTGACGTGTCCAGCGCCTGTGAGTGCGTCCAGCAAATCCATAAGTGCTGCGGCGCGTTGGGTCAGGCTTTGGTATACTGCATCGCGAAACTGTTGGATAGCCATGTGATTTATTGCCTCACAAGCCTTTGTACCAGCAGTTTCTTGTTATGTTAAGGTGCGTGCTTACTTGTTAGGCGGTTGAGCTCTAAACTCAAGTAAAGAGCGCTAGTGCATGTGCAGGGAAGGTCTTCGCCAGCAGCGTCTGTCATGCTGAACGGGTGGACGAGACAACCAGCGTCGCGGCGAGCCGCCAGCGAAGCATCCGTCCCGGCGTCACCGAAAGGGCCTCTTGCTTCTGCGCTAGGCTCGGCCCGCCAAGGCCTGCCCGGCGTTCACGATGAGCGATACGGCAATCTCAATAGGAACCTGGCCGGTGTTGATGACCAGGTGATAGAGCAAAGGATCCTGCCAATTCAAGCCATGGTAGCGGCTCAGATAGCCGGACCGCGCCCGGTCGCTATCGCGCACCAGCCTGCCGGCGGCTGCGGGCGGCACATTCAATTGCTCGGCCACGTGTGCCACGCGTGCTTCGACGGGCGCCACGATTTGCACATGACAGGCATTCTGGTCGCCGCGCAGCCAGATCTGGCTCCCCTGGCCTAGGATCAGCACATTGCCCCGGGAAGCGATGTCTTTGATGAGCAGGCCCAGCGTGCGCACCCCTTCTTCTAAAGACAGGCTGGCCGGCCGCAGCATGGGCACGATGATACTACCCAAAGGGTTGGCCGACGCCAAAGGGGAGCCACCCAGGTGCGGAGACGAAGCGCCCAAGGAGTCCAGGAATTCGGCTGCCAGGCTGCGCCGCCGCTCATACATGAGTTGCTGGAGCAGGCTATCGGAAAGCCCGGCAGCTAAGGCGATGCCGTAGATCTGTGCACGATCGATCAGCCGCAACCCGCAGGCTGCTGCCACGCGCGCCGCTATCAGGTCGCCTTGGCTGCCCATCTGGCGCGAAAGCGTGATAATCATCTACCTGCTTCAGCGATTGGGTACAGCAAAGATCATGCGCCCGGCGTTGGTCTGCAGCACTTTGGTAACCGTGACCTCGATGGTGTTGTCCATATGGCGCCGCCCATTCTCGACAACGACCATGGTCCCGTCGTCCAGGTAGCCGATGCCTTGATTGGCCTCCTTGCCTTCCTGGATAATGTGGATCCCCATGGATTCACCGGGCAGCACAACTGCCTTCACGGCATTGCTGAGCTCGTTGATGTTGAGGATCGAGACGCCTTGCAGGCCGGCGACACGGTTGAGGTTATAGTCGTTGGTTACGATCGGGCACGACATCCGGTGAGCCAGCTCGATGAGCTTGGCATCCACCTGCCTGGCATTATCCACATCCATGTCGATGATCTGCACGGCCGCGGGTGACTCCCGCTGCATCTGGTTGAGCATCTCTAATCCACGACGCCCGCGGTTACGCCGCAACGGGTCTGGCGAGTCGGCGATGTATTGAAGCTCGGCGAGCACAAAACGCGGCACCAGCATGGGCGAGCGGATGAAGCCGGTCCTGGCGATATCCGCGATCCGCCCGTCGATCACGACGCTGGTATCCAGCAGGACCGCGTTGCCCCCTCCATTTCCATTCGAGGAACTATGGTCATCGTCGTCGTCGGCGACCACATGCGCGGCACGCCGGCGGAAGAGAGCGAAAATGTCCTTCTGCCTTACGACCATGACCGTGATACCTAGCCAGCCAAAGAGCACAGTGCCAATCGTGGGCAGGATGGCACCGAAGGGGCCGGGCAGATGGGACAGCGGCAGCGCCAGCAGGGCAGCAATAATGAGGCCGATGACCAACCCGATGGTCGCGGAGAGCAGCTGCAGGGCCGTCATCTCGCGCACCTTGTGGATCATCCATCCGGCAGGCCGCGTGGTGAGCCAGGGCGTGATCAGCCATCCGACAACAGCGCCGACAACGCACAACGGAACCACGTACTTCAGTGAGCTGATCGTGGATTGGTTCGACGCCCACAGCATCCCCGCCTGCCAACCGATAATACCAAGAAGAATAAATCCAATGATACGAGAAATACGTTCGGCGGTCATTGGGCTGTACCTTTCATTTGATTGTCCGACTGCGATCGTAGTTACGCGCGAGGCCTGCTAACCCCTCCTCTCATAGGGAGCACAGCGAAAATATCTATCGTCATGATACACCTTATTTGCGCATTTCGCAATGCTGCGCCGGCCCAGAAGAATGGCAAATCGCGTGGCAATAGACTCGCTCAGCGCTTGCCCGCCCGCTGGCGCCTCTGCCGGCCGGCCTCGAACAGCAAGACGGTGGCTGCCATCGCGACGTTGAGCGACTCGGCCGCGCCTGCCATCGGGATCGCCACGCGACCAAGGCTGATGCCGACCGCCTCGGCGGCCGGCCCGGCTGTCTCACTGCTGAGGATCAGCGCGCTGGGCCCTGTCCAGTCAATTGCATCATAAGCATATGGCCCGCGCGCATCGGCCAGCCAGATGGCGCAGCCACTGAGGTGTCGATACGCGGCCTCCCAACTCACATTGCTGACCAACGGCAGTCTGAAATGCGCGCCCATACCGGCCCTCACGGCTTTTGGCCCATAGGCGTCGGCGCAGCCGCGTGTCAAGAGCACCAAGTCCGCCCCTGCGGCCTCCGCGCTGCGCAAGATCGTGCCGAGATTGCCCGGGTCGCGCACCCGGTCTAGCAGTAGGGCCAGTGTGGGCTGAGACGGCAGCGTGGGATGCGGGATGGGAAGAACGGCGATCAGGCCCTGCGAAGTGACCGTATCGCTCAGCGTCGCGAAGACAGCCGGCGCGAGCTCGTACAATGGCACGCCCGCAGCATCGGCTTGGTCCAGCAACACCGGCACGCGAGAGTTAGAGGCGGCACCGGCCACATAAAAAATTAGAGCGGGTTTGATCCCCGCTCCCATCGCGTCCTCAACCAGCCGCACACCTTCAGCCAGGCACTGGCCATACTGCTCTCGCCCTCGACGCTCCAGCAAGGCCCTCGCCTGCTTGACCCTGGAATTATCGGCGCTGACAATCACAAACGGATGGATTACGCGGCTCGCCCGGCCTTTGCGACCTCGACCACCCGCGTGAAGACAGCCGGATCGCTGACCGCCAAATCAGCCAGGATCTTGCGGTCCAGGATGATATTGGCCTGCTTCATGGCATGCACAAGCCGGCTGTATGATATGCCGTTCATGCGCGCCGCCGCATTGATACGTGCGATCCACAGCTGGCGCATATCCCGGCGCCGCCGCCGGCGATCGCGGGTGGCATAAAACAGCGACTTCAGCATCGCCTGGTTGGCCTTGCGCCACAGCAGATGCCGCGACATGCGCTGGCCCTTGGTCAGCTTCAGGATCTTGTTATGCCGGCGACGGGTTACGTACCCGCCCTTCACTCTTGTCATATAGTAGTCTCCTCGTCACTATGGCGGCTGGTAGACCCAGCACTTCATGGGCCACGGGGCACCTTTGCTTGTGGTGCCTGAACGGGCGCGCCAGCAGGCGCTTGCGCCTCACTGTCTCGAACAGGGCAACCGGCCAGCATACCTCGCACCGGTAGCAGACCTCACCGCCAGCCAAACCCCGGCCGGGCCCAGCGCTCATGCCCGGCAACTCGGCATATGTGAGCCGCCAATGGGCAGCCTGCGCCGGGCTGCCTCTTCAGTCCATGTAAGGGGCTAAGGTCTGCACCCGCTTTTCGGCGGATTGCACTTCGGTGACTTCGCTCTGGCGGTACTTGATCAGCGTGCCGCGGACTTGTGGCGGCGCAGGTGGCCGCGGCCCTGGTGCATCCGCACCAGCTTCCCGTTGCCCGTGTGGCGAAAGCGCTTCGCCGTCGCCTTGTGGGTCTTGATCTTAGGCATGTCAGCATCCTCCGAACACAAAAAGTGAAACGTGAGCGGTGGACCGTGTATTGCTTACCGCCTGCACGCTCCACGCCAACCGTTTCACGTGATTGCCCGCCACGCTGCGCTCACCGGGATCAGCCCAGACAGGCATAGCCTGCATGCTGCGACGGACGCCGGTGTCCCGCGAAGAGAATACCGCGTTAGCCGTGCCCCCTACTTTTTGGCCAGACTCGGGCTCAACAGCATGAACAGATTCTGGCCCTCGAGGTTGGGCTGGACCTCGATGACGGCGGCTTCACCGAGCTTCTCCGCAAACAGGGCGAGTTGCTCCCGTGCAATCTCTGGATGCGTGATCTCTCGGCCGCGGAAACGCACGCTAACCTTGACTTTGCTGCCCTCGTCCAGGAAGCTCAGCGTTTGTCGCACCTTGGTATCCATGTCATGCTCGCCGGTACGAGGCTTGAGCCGGATCTCCTTGATATCGATGATCTTCTGGCTCTTGCGTGCCTCGCGCTCCTTCTTCTGCCGCTCGTATTGGAACTTCCCGAAGTCGAGCAGGCGGCAGACAGGCGGCACGGCATTCGGCGCCACTTCTACCAGGTCAAGGTTGCGCTCCTGGGCCAGGCGCAACGCCTCGTAGGTCGGAATGACGCCCAGCTGGGCACCATTCTCGTTAACCACGCGCACCTCGCGCACCCGGATCATTTCATTAATGCGTGTGCTCTTGCTAGTGGCGATACTGTAATTCCCTCTTCCTCACATGGGTCCAGGCAGGACCGTGCGGATAACAACAAGCGGCCCTTGCGGGCCCGCTGGTGTAACGCCGACTATAACATGACGCCCCGAGCCGTGTCAAATGCGGCGGGCGGCGGCATCAGCCAATGAGCGCGATGTCTCGAAGCGTGCCTGGCTTCGAGACATCGCGTGTGAGGGCTGCGGCCACACGGCCCGATGGCGCGCTTGCCGGTTACAGACCTGGCCCGCGCGTGGCGATACGGTCGCGCACCAGGGCCATGAATTGGTCCACAGGCATATTGTCCTGGCGCGTGCCGTCGCGCTTGCGCAGCGACACCGTCCCGGCAGCCGCCTCCTGATCACCCACCACCAGCATGTAGGGCACCTTCATCAACTGGGCGCCCCGGATCTTGGCGTTCATCCGCTCGGACGAGAGGTCGGCCTCCGCGCGGACCGCCTCCGGCAGGCCGCGTAACCGCTCCACCAGGCGGCTGGCATACGCGCCGTGCGCGTCGGTGATCGGGATGACCCGTACTTGCTCCGGCGCCAACCACACCGGGAAATTGCCCGCGTAGTGCTCGATCAGGAAGCCGATCATGCGCTCGTGCGTGCTCAGCGGCGCCCGGTGGATGCACAGCGGCGTCTCTTCCTGGCCCTCATGATTGGTGAAGACGAGGCCAAAGCGTCCCGGCTGGGCAAAATCGACCTGGTTCGTCGCCAGGGTAAACTGCTTGCCGATAGCGCTCCATACCTGCACGTCGATCTTAGGTCCGTAGAAGGCTGCCTCGTCCTTCACCTCCACGAACGGCACCCCGCCATGGGTCATGGCACGCCGCACCATATCCTCAGTCTTGAGCCAGAGGCGCTCGTTGTCGATGTACTTCTTGCCCAGGCCCTTCGCGGCGTGCGTCGAGAACTGCATCAGGTATTTGTCGATGCCGAAAAGCTCGAAATAGGACTGGTACATGGCGACGACAGCCATGAACTCCTGCTCGAACTGTTCCTCCGAGCAATAGATATGGGCATCGTTCATCTGCATCGAGCGCACACGCATGAGACCGAACAGCTCGCCGCTCTTCTCGTAGCGATAGCAAGTGCCGTACTCGGCCAAACGCAAAGGCAGATCACGATAACTGTGCGGTTTGGCCCCGAAGATCTTGTGGTGCATCGGGCAATTCATGGGCTTGACGTAATAGCGCACGCCCTTCGAGCTCCATCGGCGGGTACATGCTCTCGGCATAGTACGGCAGATGGCCGCTGCGCAGGAAGAGATCCTCCTTCGTGACATTCGGGGTCCGCACCCGCACGTAGCCAGCCTTGAATTCCATTTCTTTGGCCAGCTTCTCCAGCTCTTCGATCATCACCGCGCCGCGCGGCAGCCATAACGGAAGACCCGGCCCGACCTCGTCCTCGAAAATGAAGATCTCCAGGTCCTTGCCCAGCTTGCGATGGTCACGCTTCTTGGCCTCCTCCAGCATCTGGAGATAGGCCTCCAGGTCCTTCCTGTTGCGCCAGACCGTGCCATAGATGCGCTGCAGCATGGCATTATGCTCGTCGCCCCGCCAGTACGCGCCGGCCACGCTCGTTAGCTTGAAGGCGTCCGGCGGGATCTGCGCCGTACTCTCCAGGTGCGGCCCACGGCACAGGTCCTCAAAGCTATCCTGCCGGTAGGTGCTGATCGCCACCGGGCCGGCGATCTCGTTTCCGTCCTCGTCAACGTTGCCTTTGGCCAGGCCTTCGATGAGCTCCAACTTGTAGGGCTGGCCCTGGAAGAGCCGGCGCGCCTCGTCGGCGCTCACTTCTTGGTAGACGAATGGGTGCTTGCCGGCAATGATCTGGCGCATGCGACGCTCGATCTCCTGCAAGTCTTCGAGGGTGAAACTGCGCGGGCGGCCAGTGCCGTCCAGGCCCAGATCAAAGTCATAGTAGAAACCATTTTCGATCGGCGGGCCCGATGGCCAGCCGGGCATCGGGATAGAGTTGCAATACCGCCTGCGCCATCACATGCGACGCCGAATGGCGCAACCGGTGCAGGACCTCACCGTTTTCATCCGGGCCGTGTTTGTCAGCCATTTGCGTTCTCCTTACGAACCCAACAAAAACTCCCCGCCCATTGGGGCGAGGAGCTCGCGGTGCCACCCAACTTGCGTCCCCACCCGTCGGGCAGAGACCATCTCTGGCAGCCAATAACGGGGCCAGCCGGGGCGCCATACTCTCGACCCGATTTGAGGCGCCCGCTTCCCGGGTGGTTTTCGGTGAAGCCACAGCGAGGCAGGTTTCCAGCCAGGGCCTGCCCTCTCTGGCGCTCGCAGCGCCACCTACTCGTCCCGATCAACGCTTTTGCCTATTGGCGAACAACTGCCTGGTGGGCGGTATAGGACTTGAACCTACGACCTCGTCGATGTCAACGACGCGCTCTAGCCAGCTGAGCTAACCGCCCACAGCGCCTGAATTATACCTGCTCCGCTACCACTTGGCAAATCGCCCCGCGTGCTGTCACAGAGCAGCCACCTGGCGCCGAAGATGGGCTTGCAGTCGGCGTGTCCACTGCCTTACACGACTGCCGCCGCTGCGCCTGGCACGCCGGCAGCCCATTGTGCGGCTATGCCTGGTCCCGGCTCGCGTTCAGATGCAACACCGCATACAGCCGGTCGCGCGCCCCAGACGGCAAGTCTTCGTGGCCGTACGTCCGGTAGAGCACGATGGTCTCGCGCAACGTGTCAACCATCACCCGGCAGTTGCCGCACTCGGCCAGGTGGCGCTCGATCTCAGCGCAGAGGCTCTCATCAACCTCACCATCTATGTACTCCGACAAGGCGCCCAGCAGTTCTTTACAGTGACCCGGTTCGTGCATACGCCCCCCGCGCAGTAAGTCCATTTTGCCCTTGCTCGGCCACGGCCTGGCCTGTAAAATAGGCGCTGAGCTGCTCGCGCAACGCCAGCCTGGCCCGGTGCAGGCGGACTTTGGCGTTGGCCGGCGTGATGCTCAGGGCTTCCGCCGTCGCCGCGGTCGAACAGCCCCTCGATGTCGCGGAACACGAACACGACACGCAACGTCTCTGGCAAAGTTGCGATGGCCTGATCCAGGGCCGCACGCAGCTCGCCGTTGAGCACGGCCTGGTCTGGCAGCGTGCCCCAATCCACCAGCTGCCGCGGCAATTCTCCGCCTTCCTCGCTCAGGACCGGCTCATCGAGCGAGACGGCGTCTGGCTCGCGCTTGCGCAACCGCATCAAGGCGTTGTTGTAGGCGATGCGATAGAGCCACGTGCTCAACAAGCTGCGCCCCTCGAAGTGGTCCAGCGAGCGAAAGGCGCTGAGAAATGTCTCTTGCATCACCTCTTCAGCTTCCTGCGGGTTGTTCATGAGCCGGAAAGCCAGGTTATAGATCGTGCCGGCGTGTTGCTCGACCAACTCTGCAAAGGCATCTGGCTCCCTGGCCTTGAGAGCTGCCAGCAAACGGGCTTCCTCCAGACGAGCAGTGTTCGTGTTCTACTCCTTATGATGGCAATCGGCCCGCTGCGGTTACATCCGCTGCGGCCGCCGGTCCGGCCCCCTCCCTGTCTCTGAGCAAAGCGTACACCTCACGGATCGCCCGGTCAAACAAGCGATCGCCTTCTCCAGCGAGAGGATAGCGCGCGCCCGCTACGTTGAGCCTGGCCGGCCCGCCGGCGGGCATCCCGACCCCTACACCCATCCAGATTGAGGCGGCCTGGATGTTGTCCATCTCCGCAACCATCTCGTCCAATATCTGAGGTTGCCGGGCGCCCGGCAACTGGGCCAGCCTCTCCACCACGAAGTCAGCATAGAAGGCATGGTACCGGTCCGAGACAGCCCTGTGCTGCTCGGGGTCCTCCGCCAGTTGCTGCGCACCGAACTTGCGCAGAAACTGGTGCATGCTGTACCGGCCGCGCGAGTCCTTCTGGATCAGACAGCAATCCACCAACGCTGCCAGAATCTGCAACGAGGCACCGGCCACTTGCTCCGCCGCCTCACGGCGAAATCCGCCCCTGAAGATTGACAGGCTGCTGAAAACCGCCCTTTCTTCGGGAGCCAATTGGGTCCAGCCGCGGGCAAACACTGCCCGCAAGCTGCGGTGCCGCTCGGGGACGCTCATCGAGGAAGTGGTCAGGAAGTCGATGTTGTTCTCGATCTCGTGCACAATTTCCTCGCAGGTCAACACATGCACCCAGCTTGCGGCGAGCTCGATGGCCAGCGGCAAGCCCTCGACCAGCTGGCAAATGCGCCGGATGTGGGCCCGGTTGGCGTCGGAGACCGCAAAATCGGGCTGCCCGCGGCGGGCGCAGTTCAGGAACAATTGGCCCCCGGCGTGGCCCTCGATGTCCCGGCCGTCCGCCGTTATCGGGACGGGCAGCCCAACAACCGGCAGCACCCATTCTCCAGGCAGCGCCAGCCTTGCCAGAGAGGTCAGTAGCAATTTCAAATTGCGCGCGTGCTGCCAGCATCTCTGCCAGGAATTCCGCCCTCCCACACAGATGCTCGGCGCCATCGAGAAGGAGCAGCATCTGCCTGTCGTGCAGGTATGCCAGCAGCTGCTCGCGCGCGTCCTGCCCTTCGCGGAGGCACAGCCCGAGCGAGACGGCGACACAAGCCACTTGAGAGCCCAGGTCGTCCTCCGAACCCAGCGTCACCACATAGACCCCGTCGGGAAAACTCGCCAGCAGCTCCGAAGCTGCCTGCAAGGCCAACCGCGTCTTACCGGCCCCGGAGATCCCGACCAGGGTCAGCAGCCGGCATTGCGGGTCGTTCAGTCGCTCGCGTATCGCTGCCAGCTCGTCTCCCCTTCCGACAAACGGCGTAACCTGAGCCAGCAAGTTGTGCGGGGGCACCACGCGGAGCGGGGGCAGGCTGACATCCCCGTCCTGGATCTGCTTGTACAGCGCCACGGTATCTGGCGCCGGCTCGACATCCAGCTCTTTCTTCAAGATCCTGCGGCAGCTCTCGTATTGATACAAGGCTGCGCTGCGCTGCCCGCTCAAGGCCAGCAGCAGCATCATCTGCCGGTGAAAATCCTCGTGCCAGGGTGCCAGGGCCAAAAGGCGCGCCGCCTGCTTGATGCCCTCGGCGTAGGCGCCTCGCGCTGTGTAATGTTTGGTCAGCATATACAACGCGCTCAGCTGCAAAGCTTGCAAGCGCTCCCGCTGAAGCAGGACCCATTCCTCAAACGCCGGCGCATCGTGGACATAGAAACCCTCCATGAAATCACCGCCGTACAGGTCGGTGGCGGCGCTCAGCCACCGGATCTCGGATTCGCTCAGAGGGCGATGTTGCGATGCCGGCTTCAAGTTCTCCAATTCGGATTCGAACGCCTCCACATCCAGGCCGAACCCGTTCTCGCGATCCAGGGCCACGGTCTGCCGGCTGATGATCAGATGAGGAGCCAGGCTACGCCTCAGATCAGACAGGACCTTGCGCAGGTTGGCCCTGGCATATTCGTCGGGCATCTCTCCCCACAGCAGCCCTGCCAACGCATCCCGCGAGTGCGCATGGCCGGTGGTGGCCAGAAAGGCCAGCAAGGCCAGCGTCTTGCTGTAGACGAAGTGCTCGACCGGGGCCCCCGCCACCACCAATCGAGGCTTGCCGAGGAGTACCAACCGCACATCCATTGCCATCATCGAACCTCCATGGCGGCATGATGTGAGGGATCGCCGCTCTCACCCGGCCCTGATTTGGGACGGTTAACCAATGTTTCTGGACACGCGCTGCCTGGCTTGTCTCAGTATTGGGACGTTTCTGACACGATGTTATAAGTATAATACATTCCACATCAATCACCTAATTCTGCGTAAGGGCTTGTGAGCCGCAGGGCAATGCTTGTCAACGACCAGGAGCTGTGCGTCATGTTCGACTACGACGATGCACCTCACTTGCGTGCTTACATGCTGCGCCTTTGGGAGGTACGCAGCCGAGACCCTGAATGCCCGGCAACGTGGCGCTTCAGCCTGGAAGATCCCCATACCGGCGAGAGGTATGGATTTGCGGATTTGAACGGCCTGATCGCGTTCTTGAAAGCAGAACTGACCAGCAGCAAAGACAAGTGACAATTAACTACAGGCCTTGCATTATGGCCACTTCGGGCCGCCAAGTGCGCAAGCCTGCTTACAAGTCCGAAGCGGGAGGCATTGCTGTGAAAAAGATCCTCGTTGGGTTATCTGAATGGGGCTACTGGGCGAAGAGCTCGTAGGCCCATACGATGTTCTGTGCGGGTCGGGCTATGAGATCGACTTCATGACCGCTAACGGTCGGAAGCCACCCGCGTTTGCCCCCAGCATGGAAGAGGGCTATCTCGATCCGCCGCTGGACAAGTCAGTCACCGATAAGCACTACGCTCGCCGGACCCGCGAGATCCATGAATCGAATTTACTCAGCAATCCGATCAACCTTTCCAAATGGTTTCCGGCTATGCCCTATTTCAACAGCGCCAATTTCGGCCATGCGCTGGAGGAATATTACAACCAACGCGATGTCTGCTGGAAGGCGCTCGAACAGTACGATGCGCTCCTGCTTCCAGGTGGCAGTGGCCCCATGGTTGACATGGTAAACAATGAACGGCTGCATGCAGTGATCTTAGGCTTCCTGGCCCAGGACAAGCTGATTGCAGCCGAATGCTATTGCGTCACTTGCCTGGCCTTTGCCCGCGATTGGACCGATCGCAAGAGCATTATTTGGGGTAAGCACGTCACCGGCCATGCCCGTGAGTATGACTACAAGGATGGCACTGGCTTTGCCCAAATGTATGATTATGAGGCCCAGCCGATGAACACCTCAGCCAATTTTGGCCCGCCGTTTTATCCCCTTGAATACATTCTGCGGGATGCGGTAGGCCCAGATGGCCAATATCACGGGGGAGTCGGACATAGTATCTCCACGATCCTTGACTACCCCTTCCTGACCGGGCGTTCTACCCAGGACTCGCACCTGGTCGGCGAACTGATGATCGAAGTTCTGGAAAATGGCCTGCGTCGCTGGGGTTGGTAAGGCATGCCAGACAAGACCGGACGCTTCGCGCTGATCGAACAACTGCTTGCCGATGGCATTCACCACATGTTCGGCAATCCGGGGACTGTCGAGCAGGGCTTCCTGGACGCACTGGCCGACTACCCGCAAATGAAGTACATCTTGACGCTCCAGGAATCGGTCGCCGTTACCGTGGCAGATGGCTACGCGCGGGCCACCCAGAAGCCGGCGGTGGTCCAATTGCATAGCTCGCCGGGGCTGGGCAACGGCGTCGGCGCGCGGTACCAGGCCATGCGCGGGCATTCGCCCCTGGTGGTGCTCGGCGGCGATGCAGGGGTCAAATACCAGGGCATGGATGCTCAGATGGCCGCCGACCTCGTGGCCATCGCCAGACCGGTGACCAAGTGGTCCACGATGGTCATGGCTCCGTCTTCGCTGTTGCGTGTGCTGCGCCGGGCGATCAAGATCGCCGCCACGCCTCCTATGGGACCGGTATACGTATGTTTGCCGATGGACGTGCTGGACGATCCGGACCCGGAAGAAGATCCGCGCGACATCCATCCCATCGACACGCGTGATTCCCGACGCGCGGCTGATCGCCGAAGCTGCCGGCCTGCTTGCCGGCGCGGAGAAGCCCATGATCTTCGTGGGCGACGGCGTGGCCTACTCAGGCGCGCAAGACGAGCTGGCGTGCGTCGCCGAGTTGGTGGGAGCCGAAGTCTGGGATGCCGACGCCGGCGAGGTGAACATGAGCCACGGGCACCCGCTGTACCAGGGCAGCACCGGGCACATGTTCGGCTACGCCAGCCAGCCCGTCACCCGGCGCGGCGATGTGAACCTGCTTTGCGGCACCTATGTTTTGCCCGAGGTCTTCCCAGAGCTGGGCGATGTCTTCGCCCCGCACGCCCGCGTGATCCATATCGATCTCAACACCTACGAGATCGCCAAGAACCACCCGGCGGATATCGGCATGCTGGGCGATCCCAAGCTGGCGCTGATGGGCCTGGCTGAAGCGTTGCGTTCCAGGATGACCACGGAGCAGAAAGCTGCCGCCCAGGCCCGTGTTTCGGAACTGGCCCGGGCCAAGGAGAGCAAGCGCAACGCCGCCCTGCTGAGCAAGCAGGCGGAGCGCGAGAAGGTGCCGCTGAAAATGTCGCGCTTCATGGAAGACCTGGGGCGCAACTGCCACCCGACACGATCATCTTCGACGAGGCGCTGACCAACTCCCCGGACATCTCGCTCTACCGGCCGCCAGAAAAGACGGGGCAGTACTTCCTGACCCGCGGCGGCTCGTTGGGTGTAGGCATACCCGGAGCAATCGGCGTCAAGCTGGCCAATCCGGACAAGACCGTGTTCGGGTTCACGGGCGATGGCGGCGCCATGTACACCATACAGGCGCTGTGGACGGCGGCCCGCCACAACGTGGACGCCAAGTTCGTCGTCTGCAACAACGCCTCCTACCGCCTCTTGCAGCTCAATATCGACTCATATTGGCAGGAGCGCAACATCCCGAAGCACGACTTCCCATTGAGTTTCGACCTGTCGCGCCCGCCGATCCGTTTCGACGAGATGGCACGGTCGATGGGCGTCCAGGCCGTGCGCGTGGAAAAGCCGGGGGAGATCGGCCCGGCCATCCAGCAGGCGCTAGCCCAGCCGGGCCCGTTCCTCATCGACCTCGTGCTCAATGAGGAACGGGCCCGGCTGGGCTAGCGCCTGCTGGATGGCCGGGCCGATCTCCCCCGGCTTTTCCACGCGGACGGCCTGGACGCCCATCGACCGTGCCATCTCGTCGAAACGGATCGGCGGGCGCGACAGGTCGAAACTCAATGGGAAGTCGTGCTTCGGGATGTTGCGCTCCTGCCAATATGAGTCGATATTGAGCTGCAAGAGGCGGTAGGAGGCGTTGTTGCAGACGACGAACTTGGCGTCCACGTTGTGGCGGGCCGCCGTCCACAGCGCCTGTATGGTGTACATGGCGCCGCCATCGCCCGTGAACCCGAACACGGTCTTGTCCGGATTGGCCAGCTTGACGCCGATTGCTCCGGGTATGCCTACACCCAACGAGCCGCCGCGGGTCAGGAAGTACTGCCCCGTCTTTTCTGGCGGCCGGTAGAGCGAGATGTCCGGGGAGTTGGTCAGCGCCTCGTCGAAGATGATCGTGTCGGGTGGCAGTTGCGCCCCCAGGTCTTCCATGAAGCGCGCGACATTTTCAGCGGCACCTTCTCGCGCTCCGCCTGCTTGCTCAGCAGGGCGGCGTTGCGCTTGCTCTCCTTGGCCCGGGCCAGTTCCGAAACACGGGCCTGGGCGGCAGCTTTCTGCTCCGTGGTCATCCTGGAACGCAACGCTTCAGCCAGGCCCATCAGCGCCAGCTTGGGATCGCCCAGCATGCCGATATCCGCCGGGTGGTTCTTGGCGATCTCGTAGGTGTTGAGATCGATATGGATCACGCGGGCGTGCGGGGCGAAGACATCGCCCAGCTCTGGGAAGACCTCGGGCAAAACATAGGTGCCGCAAAGCAGGTTCACATCGCCGCGCCGGGTGACGGGCTGGCTGGCGTAGCCGAACATGTGCCCGGTGCTGCCCTGGTACAGCGGGTGCCCGTGGCTCATGTTCACCTCGCCGGCGTCGGCATCCCAGACTTCGGCTCCCACCAACTCGGCGACGCACGCCAGCTCGTCTTGCGCGCCTGAGTAGGCCACGCCGTCGCCCACGAAGATCATGGGCTTCTGCGTGCCGGCAAGCAGGCCGGCAGCTTCGGCGATCAGCCGCGTGTCGGGAATCACGCGTGTCGATGGGATGGATGTCGCGGCGGATCTCTTCCGGGTCCGGATCGTCCAGCACGTCCATCGGCAAACATACGTATACCGGTCCCATAGGAGGCGTGGTGGCGATCTTGATCGCCCGGCGCAGCACACGCAACAGCGAAGACGGAGCCATGACCATCGTGGACCACTTGGTCACCGGTCTGGCGATGGCCACGAGGTCGGCGGCCATCTGAGCATCCATGCCCTGGTATTTGACCCCTGCATCGCCGCCGAGCACCACCAGGGGCGAATGCCCGCGCATGGCCTGGTACAGCGCGCCGACGCCGTTGCCCAGCCCCGGCGAGCTATGCAATTGGACCACCGCCGGCTTCTGGGTGGCCCGCGCGTAGCCATCTGCCACGGTAACGGCGACCGATTCCTGGAGCGTCAAGATGTACTTCATTTGCGGGTAGTCGGCCAGTGCGTCCAGGAAGCCCTGCTCGACAGTCCCCGGATTGCCGAACATGTGGTGAATGCCATCGGCAAGCAGTTGTTCGATCAGCGCGAAGCGTCCGGTCTTGTCTGGCATGCCTTACCAACCCCAGCGACGCAGGCCATTTTCCAGAACTTCGATCATCAGTTCGCCGACCAGGTGCGAGTCCTGGGTAGAACGCCCGGTCAGGAAGGGGTAGTCAAGGATCGTGGAGATACTATGTCCGACTCCCCCGTGATATTGGCCATCTGGGCCTACCGCATCCCGCAGAATGTATTCAAGGGGATAAAACGGCGGGCCAAAATTGGCTGAGGTGTTCATCGGCTGGGCCTCATAATCATACATTTGGGCAAAGCCAGTGCCATCCTTGTAGTCATACTCACGGGCATGGCCGGTGACGTGCTTACCCCAAATAATGCTCTTGCGATCGGTCCGAATCGCGGGCAAAGGCCAGGCAAGTGACGCAATAGCATTCGGCTGCAATCAGCTTGTCCTGGGCCAGGAAGCCTAAGATCACTGCATGCAGCCGTTCATTGTTTACCATGTTGACCATGGGGCCACTGCCACCTGGAAGCAGGAGCGCATCGTACTGTTCGAGCGCCTTCCAGCAGACATCGCGTTGGTTGTAATATTCCTCCAGCGCATGGCCGAAATTGGCGCTGTTGAAATAGGGCATAGCCGGAAACCATTTGGAAAGGTTGATCGGATTGCTGAGTAAATTCGATTCATGGATCTCGCGGGTCCGGCGAGCGTAGTGCTTATCGGTGACTGACTTGTCCAGCGGCGGATCGAGATAGCCCTCTTCCATGCTGGGGGGCAACGCGGGTGGCTTCCGACCGTTAGCGGTCATGAAGTCGATCTCATAGCCCGACCCGCACAGAACATCGTATGGGCCTACGAGCTCTTCGCCCCAGTAGCCCCATTCAGATAACCCAACGAGGATTTTTTTCACAGCAATGCCTCCCGCTTCGGACTTGTAAGCAGGCTTGCGCACTTGGCGGCCCGAAGTGGCCATAATGCAAGGCCTGTAGTTAATTGTCACTTGTCTTTGCTGCTGGTCAGTTCTGCTTTCAAGAACGCGATCAGGCCGTTCAAATCCGCAAATCCATACCTCTCGCCGGTATGGGGATCTTCCAGGCTGAAGCGCCACGTTGCCGGGCATTCAGGGTCTCGGCTGCGTACCTCCCAAAGGCGCAGCATGTAAGCACGCAAGTGAGGTGCATCGTCGTAGTCGAACATGACGCACAGCTCCTGGTCGTTGACAAGCATTGCCCTGCGGCTCACAAGCCCTTACGCAGAATTAGGTGATTGATGTGGAATGTATTATACTTATAACATCGTGTCAGAAACGTCCCAATACTGAGACAAGCCAGGCAGCGCGTGTCCCAGAAACATTCGTTAACCGTCCCAAATCAGGGCCGGGTGAGAGCGGCGATCCCTCACATCATGCCGCCATGGAGGTTCGATGATGGCAATGGATGTGCGGTTGGTACTCCTCGGCAAGCCTCGATTGGTGGTGGCGGGGGCCCCGGTCGAGCACTTCGTCTACAGCAAGACGCTGGCCTTGCTGGCCTTTCTGGCCACCACCGGCCATGCGCACTCGCGGGATGCGTTGGCAGGGCTGCTGTGGGGAGAGATGCCCGACGAATATGCCAGGGCCAACCTGCGCAAGGTCCTGTCTGATCTGAGGCGTAGCCTGGCTCCTCATCTGATCATCAGCCGGCAGACCGTGGCCCTGGATCGCGAGAACGGGTTCGGCCTGGATGTGGAGGCGTTCGAATCCGAATTGGAGAACTTGAAGCCGGCATCGCAACATCGCCCTCTGAGCGAATCCGAGATCCGGTGGCTGAGCGCCGCCACCGACCTGTACGGCGGTGATTTCATGGAGGGTTTCTATGTCCACGATGCGCCGGCGTTTGAGGAATGGGTCCTGCTTCAGCGGGAGCGCTTGCAAGCTTTGCAGCTGAGCGTGTTGTATATGCTGACCAAACATTACACAGCGCGAGGCGCCTACGCCGAGGGCATCAAGCAGGCGGCGCGCCTTTTGGCCCTGGCACCCTGGCACGAGGATTTTCACCGGCAGATGATGCTGCTGCTGGCCTTGAGCGGGCAGCGCAGCGCAGCCTTGTATCAATACGAGAGCTGCCGCAGGATCTTGAAGAAAGAGCTGGATGTCGAGCCGGCGCCAGATACCGTGGCGCTGTACAAGCAGATCCAGGACGGGGATGTCAGCCTGCCCCCGCTCCGCGCGGTGCCCCCGCACAACTTGCTGGCTCAGGTTACGCCGTTTGTCGGAAGGGGAGACGAGCTGGCAGCGATAACGCGAGCGACTGAACGACCCGCAATGCCGGCTGCTGACCCTGGTCGGGATTCCCGGGGCCGGTAAGACGCGGTTGGCCTTGCAGGCAGCTTCGGAGCTGCTGGCGAGTTTTCCCGACGGGGTCTATGTGGTGACGCTGGGTTCGGAGGACGACCTGGGCTCTCAAGTGGCTTGTGTCGCCGTCTCGCTCGGGCTGTGCCTGCGCGAAGGGCAGGACGCGGCGAGCAGCTGCTGGCATACCTGCACGACAGGCAGATGCTGCTCCTTCTCGATGGCGCCGAGCATCTGTGTGGGAGGGCGGAATTCCTGGCAGAGATGCTGCAGCACGCGCTGGAATTTGAAATTGCTACTGACCTCTCTGGCAAGGCTGGCGCTGCCTGGAGAATGGGTGCTGCCGGTTGTTGGGCTGCCCGTCCCGATAACGGCGGACGGCCGGGACATCGAGGGCCACGCCGGGGGCCAATTGTTCCTGAACTGCGCCCGCCGCGGGCAGCCCGATTTTGCGGTCTCCGACGCCAACCGGGCCCACATCCGGCGCATTTGCCAGCTGGTCGAGGGCTTGCCGCTGGCCATCGAGCTCGCCGCAAGCTGGGTGCATGTGTTGACCTGCGAGGAAATTGTGCACGAGATCGAGAACAACATCGACTTCCTGACCACTTCCTCGATGAGCGTCCCCGAGCGGCACCGCAGCTTGCGGGCAGTGTTTGCCCGCGGCTGGACCCAATTGGCTCCCGAAGAAAGGGCGGTTTTCAGCAGCCTGTCAATCTTCAGGGGCGGATTTCGCCGTGAGGCGGCGGAGCAAGTGGCCGGTGCCTCGTTGCAGATTCTGGCAGCGTTGGTGGATTGCTGTCTGATCCAGAAGGACTCGCGTGGCTGGTACAGCATGCACCAGTTTCTGCGCAAGTTCGGTGCGCAGCAACTGGCGGAGGACCCCGAGCAGCACAGGGCTGTCTCGGACCGGTACCATGCCTTCTATGCTGACTTCGTGGTGGAGAGGCTGGCCCAGTTGCCGGGCGCCCGGCAACCTAGATATTGGACGAGATGGTTGCGGAGATGGACAACATCCAGGCCGCCTCAATCTGGATGGGTGTAGGGGTCGGGATGCCCGCCGGCGGGCCGGCCAGGCTCAACGTAGCGGGCGCGGGCGCATCCTCTCGCTGGAGAAGGCGATCGCCTGTTTGACCGGGCGATCCGTGAGGTGTACGCTTTGCTCAGAGACAGGGAGGGGGCCGGACCGGCGGCCGCAGCGGATGTAACCGCAGCGGGCCGATTGCCATCATAAGGAGTAGAACACGAACACTGCTCGTCTGGAGGAAGCCCGTTTGCTGGCAGCTCTCAAGGCCAGGGAGCCAGATGCCTTTGCAGAGTTGGTCGAGCAACACGCCGGCACGATCTATAACCTGGCTTTCCGGCTCATGAACAACCCGCAGGAAGCTGAAGAGGTGATGCAAGAGACATTTCTCAGCGCCTTTCGCTCGCTGGACCACTTCGAAGGGCGCAGCTTGTTGAGCACGTGGCTCTATCGCATCGCCTACAACAACGCCGACATGCGGTTGCGCAAGCGTGAGCCAGACGCCGTCTCGCTCGATGAGCGGTCTCGTAGCTGAGGAAGGCGGAGAATTGCCGCGGCAGCTGGTGGATTGGGGCACGCTGCCAGACCAGGCCGTGCTCAACGGCGAGCTGCGTGCGGCCCTGGATCAGGCCATCGCAACTTTGCCAGAGACGTTGCGTGTCGTGTTCGTGTTGCGCGAACATCGAGGGGCTGTGCAACCGCGGCGACGGCGGAAGCCCTGAGCATCACGCCGGCCAACGCCAAAGTCCGCCTGCACCGGGCCAGGCTGGCGTTGCGCGAGCAGCTCAGCGCCTATTTTACAGGCCAGGCCGTGGCCGAGCAAGGGCAAAATGGACTTACTCCGCGGGGGGCGTATGCACGAACCGGGTCACTGTAAAGAACTGCTGGGCGCCTTGTCGGAGTACATAGATGGTGAGGTTGATGAGAGCCTCTGCGCTGAGATCGAGCGCCACCTGGCCGAGTGCGGCAACTGCCGGGTGATGGTTGACACGTTTGCCGCAGACCATCGTGCTCTACCGGACGTACGGCCACGAAGACTTGCCGTCTCGGGCACACGACCGGCTGTATGCGGTGTTGCATCTGAACGCGAGCCCGGGACCAGGCATAGCCGCACAATGGGCTGCCGGCGTGCCAGGCGCAGCGGCGGCAGTCGTGTAAGGCAGTGGACACGCCGACTGCAAGCCCATCTTCGGCGCAGGTCGCTGTCTGTGACGGCACGCGGGGCGATTTGCCAAGTGGTAGCGGAGCAGGTATAATTCAGGCGCTGTGGGCGATTAGTTCAGCTGGCTGAGCAGCGCGTCGTTGACATCGACGAGGTCGTAGGTTCAAGTCCTATACCGCCCACCAGGCAGTTGTTCGCCAATAGGCGAAAGCGTTGATCGGGACGAGTAGGTGGCGCTGCGAGCGCCAGAGCGGGCAGGCCCTGGCTGGAAACCTGCCTCGCTGTGGCTTCACCGAAAACCACCCGGGAAGCGGGCGCCTCAAATCGGGTCGAGAGTATGGCGCCCCGGCTGGCCCCGTTATTGGCTGCCAGAGATGGTCTCTGCCCGACGGGTGGGGACGCAAGTTGGGTGGCACCGCGAGCTCCTCGCCCCAATGGGCGGGGAGTTTTTGTTGGGTTCGTAAGGAGAACGCAAATGGCTGACAAACACGGCCCGGATGAAAACGGTGAGGTCCTGCACCGGTTGCGCCATTCGGCGTCGCATGTGATGGCGCAGGCGGTATTGCAACTCTATCCCGATGCCCGGCTGGCCATCGGCCCCAGCCGATCGAAAATGGTTTCTACTATGACTTTGATCTGGGCCTGGACGGCACTGGCCGCCCGCGCAGTTTCACCCTCGAAGACTTGCAGGAGATCGAGCGTCGCATGCGCCGGATACCGGTCGGCAAGCGCCCATTCGTCTACCAAGAAGTGAGCGCCGACGAGGCGGGCGCCGGCTCTTCCAGGGCCAGCCCTACAAGTTGGAGCTCATCGAAGGCCTGGCCAAAGGCAACGTCAACAAGGACGGAAACGAGATCGCCGGCCCGGTGGCGATCAGCACCTACCGGCAGGATAGCTTTGAGGACCTGTGCCGTGGGCCGCACCTGGAGAGTACGGCGCAGATCCCGCCGGACGCCTTGAGACTAACGAGCGTGGCCGGCACGTACTGGCGGGGCGACGAGCATAATGCCATGCTGCAGCGCATCTATGGCACGGTCTGGCGCAACAGGAAGGACCTGGAGGCCTATCTCCAGATGCTGGAGGAGGCCAACAGAGCTGGACCATCGCAAGCTGGGCAAGGACCTGGAAATCTTCATTTTCGAGGACGAGGTCGGGCCGGGTCTTCCGTTATGGCTGCCACGCGGCGCGGTGATGATCGAAGAGCTGGAGAAGCTGGCCAAAGAAATGGAATTCAAGGCTGGCTACGTGCGGGTGCGGACCCCGAATGTCACGAAGGAGGATCTCTTCCTGCGCAGCGGCCATCTGCCGTACTATGCCGAGAGCATGTACCCGCCGATGGAGCTGGAGGGCGTGCGCTATTACGTCAAGCCCATGAATTGCCCGATGCACCACAAGATCTTCGGGGCCAAACCGCACAGTTATCGTGATCTGCCTTTGCGTTTGGCCGAGTACGGCACTTGCTATCGCTACGAGAAGAGCGGCGAGCTGTTCGGTCTCATGCGTGTGCGCTCGATGCAGATGAACGATGCCCATATCTATTGCTCGGAGGAACAGTTCGAGCAGGAGTTCATGGCTGTCGTCGCCATGTACCAGTCC
>CAWEHT010000310.1:0-22352 GCA_963808455.1 uncultured Chloroflexia bacterium
CTGCAAACCTACTCCGTAAGAATCTGGTAGCTGCTAAAGACCGCGAGGTGAGCTCTGTCCGCGCATCAGGAATTGCCCGTCCGGCATTCTCTTCGCCCCGGCCCGTAAGGGCATTCCTATCTTTAGGAATCTATGCTAAGCTGTGCCAGGGGAGGGGGCAATGACACGGCTGAGCAAGGCTGATCTCGAGGCCATCACAGTTGGCTTGCAGGACATCTATGCTGCAGAGGACCCGGACGCGTACCCGGCGCGAATGCTGGCCGAACTGCGCAAGCTTATCCCATCCGATCAAATTGGCTACAATGAGATCAATCTCGCGCGGCACCGGGCCGACGTGGTGCGCGATACGCCGGGGGCTGTGCCGCCGGCGCTGGTGGAGAGCCTTATACGCTACGCGCATCAGCACCCTCTCATCGCGCACTTTGCCAGGACCGGAGACGGTCGCGCTCGCAAGCTCTCCGACTTTCTGACCCAGAGGGAACTGCATCGCCTTGACATCTACAACGCGGTCTTTCGAGAAATGGCGGCCGAATACCAGATGGCAGTCAGCATGTCGGGGCACGGATTCGTGGTCATCGGCATCGCGTTCAGCCGGCTGCGCCCCGACTTCTCTGACCGCGACCGCCTGATGCTGGACACACTGCGCCCCACCTCGTCCAGGCCTACCGCAACGCTCAGACGGTCCGGGGTCAGCGAAAAGCTTTGCTGGAAATGCAAAGGCAATCAGCTGCGCCCAGCCTCGTCGAACTGGTCAACAGGTTGGGGGCCCTGAGGCTCACCTCCCGGGAAGCCGAGGTATTCGGCTGCCTGTTGAAAGGCAGGTCCAACGACGAGATCGCCGAAGACTTGATCGTGACGCCCTGGACCGTGCACAAGCACCTCGAGCACATCTACCGAAAACTTGGCGTGCAATCACGCACGGCCGCCATCGCACGGGTTTTCGACACTTTACAGACGGGACGATGATCGAACCAGAAATAGCCGCAGCGATTTACCGGCGCCTGGCCGACGCCTATGGGTATCCCACCTGGCGGGCATCCTACGCGCCCCTGGACGAGCTGGTCCAGACGATCCTCAGCCAGAACACCAGTGACACCAATTCGGGTCGCGCTTTTGCGGCGCTCAAGGCGCGCTATCCCGACTGGCAGGCAGTCATCGAAGCGCCTGCCGAGGAGCTGGCCGAGACGATCCGCCCCGGTGGGCTGGGACGGCAAAAGGCGCCGCGCATCCAGGCCGCCTTACGTCGCATCGTGGACGAGCGCGGCCTTTTCAGCCTGGATTTCCTCAAAGAGATGCCGACGAAGGACGCGCTGCGCTGGTTGACATCGATCCAGGGCGTGGGCCACAAGACGGCTTCCATTGTGATGCTCTTTTGCTTTGGCCGGCCGGCCTTCCCGGTCAACACGCACATCTCACGCATCACGCGCCGCCTGGGGCTCGTCGAGGCCTCCGCCAACCCCGAGAAGATCAGCGCCGCCTGGCAAGCCCTGGTGCCGCCCGATTGGTACTACCCGCTGCATCTCAACCTGATCCGGCATGGGCGCGAGATCTGCCACACGCCGGCCCCGCATTGCCCTGAGTGCGTCCTGATCGACCTGTGCAAGTATCCGCACAAGACTCGAACTTCACCCATTCTCGCTTAGAGAATGGCTTGCGCGTCACGTTCATCATAATGTAGAATGACCTGTATGTACTATAATTACGTTGCCAGCAAATGGGTAGGGGCGCTCTCGGGCGAGACATTCGCGTCGTACAACCCTGCCAACGGCGAGGTGGTCGGGGAGGTCCCGAAGTGCAAACAGGAGGACGTGGAACGGGCAGCGGAAGGCGCGGCGGCGGCTTATCGCCAATGGCGCCTGGTGCCGGCACCAAAACGCGGTGAGATCCTCTACCGCGTGGCCCGCCGGCTGCAGCAAGAGAAGGAACGTCTGGCCACGCTGATGACCCGGGAGATGGGCAAGGTCATCGCCGAAGCGCGGGGACGTACAGGAGGCCATCGATATGGCCTACTACATGGCGGGCGAGGGCAGGAGGCTGATGGGTTACACGGCGCCGGTCGAACTGCCGGACAAGTTCGGCATGGCCGTGCGCGAGCCCATCGGCGTCGTGGCTTGCATCACCCCCTGGAATTTTCCCATCGCCATCCCCGGCTGGAAGATTTTGCCGGCGCTGGTGGCCGGCAACGCCGTAATCTTCAAGCCGGCGTCAGACACCGCGGTCCTGGGCATCGAGTTCGTCAAGATCTTCGAAGAGGAAGGTCTGCCGCCCGGCGTGTTGAGCGTCGTGACAGGCCCGGGTGACGCGGTGGGGGAGGCGCTGATCGGCCATCCCGCGGTGAAGGCCGTTTCCTTTACGGGCTCGACCGAGGCCGGCCGGCGCGTCATGGCGCTGGCAGCGCCGGGGCTGAAGAAGGTCGGCCTGGAACTGGGGGGCAAGAACGCGATCCTCGTCCTGGATGATGCCAACCTCGACCTGGCGCTGGATGGGATCATCTGGTCAGCTTTCGGCACGAGCGGCCAGCGCTGCACGGCCTGCTCGCGCGTTATCGTGCAGCGTAGCATCTATCACGAGCTGGTGGAGCGCCTGGCGGCGCGCGCCCGAGAGCTAAAGTTAGGCGATGGCCTTCTGCCGGCGACGGATGTGGGACCGGTGGTCAATCGACGGGCGCTCGATCGCATCGATAGCTACGTCGGCATCGGGCGCCAGGAGGGCGCGCGCCTGGTGGCAGGCGGGCACATCGCGACCGAAGATGGGTTGGCCCGCGGTTGCTTCTATGCGCCGACGCTGTTCGACGAGGTCCGGCCGGACATGCGCATCGCCCAGGAAGAGATCTTCGGCCCGGTGCTCAGCATCATCCCGGTGCGCGATCTGGCAGAAGCGATCGAGGTCAACAATGCCACGGCCTACGGGCTCTCGAGCTCGATCTTCACCCAGGACCTGAACGCGGCGTTCCGGGCGCTGCGTGATCTGAGCACCGGGATCGTGTACATCAACGCGGGCACTATCGGCGCTGAGATCCAGTTCCCATTCGGAGGGACGCGCAGCACGGGCAACGGGCACCGCGAGGCAGGCCAGGCAGGCATCGACGCCTACACCGAATGGAAAGCCGTCTACGTGGACTATAGCGGCCGCCTGCAGCGTGCCCAGATCGACACCGATGATCTAGTGAGGTTATAGACAAGTATGGAAGAGAACTCCACCTCAACGCCCCCGGTTGTGACCGTCACGCCCGAGAGACAGTACGTCAAGCTCTGCCAGGTCACCATCCATGCCGATGAGGAGATCGAAAAGGTGAACCAGGCGCTGACGGAGGGTTGGCGGCTCATCAGCGTCGGCTATCGGCCCGATGCGACCATCTTCGTGCTGGGCCAGTTTGAAGAGAAGGCAAAGCGGCGCGGCAGCTTCAGTTTCCTGCACAGCGACGAAGAATGACCGAAAACTTTCAGTCGGACTTACAGATGACTGCAAACCTCCAGCTGAACTCGCGAAGGATCAGACGCCCGGGGGTGATGTCATGAGCGATATGCCCGCCGGCACCCCCCAGCCCGCCGAGATCCCTCCCGAGCTGAAGCAAAACGTCTTCATGACGACGCTGGACAACGTCTACAATTGGGGACGGGCGCGCTCGATGTGGCCCATGATGTTCGGGCTGGCGTGCTGTGCCATCGAGATGATCGCCGTGCAGGCCGCCCGCTTCGACCTGAGCCGCTTTGGCATGGAGATCATGCGTGCTTCGCCGCGCCAGGCCGACCTGATGATCGTTTCCGGCACGGTGACCAAGAAGATGGTCCCCAACATCGTCCGCCTCTACAACCAGATGCCCGAGCCGAAATACGTGCTGGCGATGGGTGCCTGCGCCACGTCAGGCGGGCCGTTCAAAGAGGGCTATAACGTCGTCTCAGGCATCGACAAGTACATCCCGGTTGACGTCTATGTGCCCGGTTGCCCGCCCACGCCCGAGGCCCTGCTCTATGGGCTGCTCAAGGTGCACGAGAAGGTCTTCAAGGAATCGATCCGCACGGCGCCCTGGTACAAGAAAGGCGGGCAGGATGAAGGCATCACGGTGCCGGTCCTGGGCCCTGACATCTACAGCCCTCAGCAAGTGGACCTGCTGAAGGCCGCTGCGGCAAAGGCGAAAGAAGCCGCGGAGGCCAGGGCCAGGCAGGGCGCGGCTACCGCACCGGCCGGAGGCACGCCGCAGGGTCCGACCGGCCCTGCGCCCGCGGCCGGCACACGGCCCAGCCCCGAGGAATTGGAGCGGCGCCGGGCCGAGGCGCGCACACGCAAGGCGGCCCAGGAAGCGGCCCCGAGCGGCGCGGCGCCACTGCCTCCCCCCGCGCCGGCCGCGCCCGCCCTTGCCGGGCGCCTGAGCCCTGAAGAGCTCGATCGGCGCCGGGCCGAGGCGCGCGCACGCAAGGCGGCCCAGGCAGCCGGTGGCGCCGGGCCGGCGCCAGCTGCCTCGAGCCAGGAGCCCTCTGCCGGCGGGCAGGCCGGGAAGGAAGCAGAATGAGCGACGCGAGCGGCCCCGGCGCGGAGCCCAAGCTGGCCCAGGCACCTCAGGACCCGGAGGCGTTCGAGCACGTGTTGAATGACGCCGTGCCAGGCGCCATCCTGGAAGCCCATCGCGATGGGCTGGTCGTCGCGCCCGATAAGCTGTTGGCCCTGGCGCACCACCTGCATGATCTGGAAGGCTACGATTACCTTTCGATGGTCACCAGCGTGGACTACCCCTCGCGTTTCGAAGTGCTCTATTATCTCTACGGGGCCGGCCGCTTGCGTCCCGAGCTCATCCTGAAAGTGCGCTTGCCGGACAAAGCGAGCCCGGCCCTGCCATCGGTGACCCAGGTATGGCCCGGAGCCGATTTTCAGGAGCGGGAAATATACGACCTGATGGGGATCCGCTTCGACGGCCATCCCAATCTCCGCCGTATCCTGCTGTGGGAAGGTTTTCAGGGCTACCCCCTGCGCAAGGACTGGCGCGAGCCGTACTACGAGGAAGAGGTCAAGCCTTTCCGCAGCCGGCACCCTGAGGGGCGCCACAACTGGGCCGAAGACCGCGTGCCGTGGCATGACAACGTGCAATACCCGGAAGCCTGGGACCCTGAGCTGTGGTCGAGCCCTGAGGTGCAGTACCGGCGCATCATGGGCGTGGACGATCCCAGCCGGGATGGCACCGCGGGCGAGATCAAGACCGATCGCATCCTTGTCAATTTCGGCCCCCAGCACCCGAGCACGCACGGCGTATTCCGCATGATCTGCGCCGTCGAGGGCGAGAAGATCGTCGGGCTGGAGCCCGAGATGGGCTACCTGCACCGCAACCACGAAAAGATCGCCGAGCGCAACACGTGGTTGATGAACATCCCTTTCACCGACCGGCTCGATTACATCGCCTCGATGTCCAATAACCTGAGCTACGTGCTGACCGTCGAGAAGCTGATGGGCATCCAGGTTCCGGAACGCGCTGACTATATCCGGGTGATTATGGCGGAATTGACGCGCATCGTGAGCCACTTCATCGCCATCGGCTTCCTGTTCAATGACCTGGGCGCTTACTTCACGCCCGCGCTCTATGGCATGCGCGAGCGAGAATTCATCCTCGACCTGTTCGAAGCCGCTTCCGGCTCGCGCATGATGTGCAATTACATGCGCTTCGGGGGCATCGCGAACGATCTGCCGGAGGGCTGGGCCGAGCGAGCCCGCGACCTCGTGTGGAATCGTCTGCCACGGGCCATGGATGAGTTCGACAGTCTGCTCACCGGAAACGAGATCTTCACCACGCGCACCAGGGGCCTGGGCAGGCTTTCGGCGCGAGAGGCCATCGCCTACAGCATGGCCGGCCCGATGCTGCCGCGCTTCGGGCGTCCCTTACGACGTGCGCCGGGCGCAGCCCTACTCCATTTACAATCGCTTCGACTTCGACGTCATCACCCAGCCCGAGGGCGACGTGTACCGCGCGGTTCATGGTCCGCATGCGCGAGATCAGGGAGAGCATCCGGATCCTCAAGCAGGCGCTTGACGGGCTGCCCGCAGGGCCGACCCTGCCGGGCAAGAAGAATTACCAGATGAAGGTGCCGGCCGGCACGGCTTACTCGCGCGTGGAGGGGCCCAAGGGCGAACTGGGCTTTTTCGTCGTCAGCGATGGCAAGCCTAACCCTTATCGCTATCACGTGCGGGCACCGACCTTCATCAACCTGACCAGCCTGGAGAAAATGTGCCTGGGCACCAAGATCGCGGACACGATCGTGATTTTCGGGGCAGTGGATATCGTGCTGGGTGAAGTTGACCGGTGAGGGTTCAGAGCACTAACTCCCCTGCGGGTGGCTGACGCGACGCTAAGGCCGCGAAGCGCACGAGGCGTAATGAACGCCAACACGAGCGATCCGAAGCCCTTGGAGGAGAAGGGAATGTTTGGAATCGGGGTGGCCAAGGGGCTGGCGGTGACCTTGCGGGAGTTCGTCGAGACCTATATCGACGACATCCGGAGGATACCCAGCCGTTACGCGGGCGGGCGCAAGGAGATCAATCAGACGGCAGCGATGTCGGAGCAGAGCGGGTTGTTCACGATCCAATACCCGGAAGAGCATCGCAAGCTGCCCGAACGCTTTCGCTACTTCCCCATGCTGATTTTCGATGCCGATACCGGCGAGGACCGCTGCACGGCCTGCGGCATCTGCGCCAAGGTCTGCCCGCCCCAATGCATCTGGATCGTGCGCGACCGGGATGCCAACGGCAAGCCCCTGACCAAGCCCGCGGAATTTACGATCGATGCCACGATCTGCATGGGCTGCGGGCTGTGTGCCGAGTATTGCCCGTTCGATGCCATCAAGATGAACCATGAGTTCGAGATCGCGGCGTATCAGCGCATGCCCGAGCTGATCCTGGAGCAGGAAGACCTGAAGGTGCCCACGGTGTATTACGCCGGGCTGTATCCGACGGCCTGGGCCGAGGAAGAGGCCGAGCGCGCGGCAAAGGCCAGGGAGAAGGAAGCCAGGGCAGCCGCGCCTGCCAAACCGGCCGCGCCCGCCTCTGCTGCCGCGCCGGCTCAGGCTGCCGCGCCTGCCGGCCCAGCGCCCGGCGGCCGGCCCAGCCCCGAGGAATTGGAGCGCCGCCGCGCCGAGGCCCGCGCCCGCAAGGCCGCCCAGCAGGCCGGTCAGAACGACGAAGGGCCCAAAGCGGGCGACGCATAGGCTTTGGGGACACGAAGCCACGGAGGCCGAAGAGAACGCGAAGCCGCCGCTGGCTTCACGCATAGATCATACGAGCGCAAAGAACGCGACGGGCGTGGCAGCCAACCCGTGCCACGCCCGTCGTTTGCTTGGCTGGCCGCGCACCCTACAACTCCCCCACACGCTGCAGGACCTCATTGTAAAGAGCCTGGCTCATACGGAACGGCAGCTCACGCAGTCGGTCGAGCAATGGCCGTATGGGATCCGCCAGTTTGCGTTCGTGAGCCTCAATCAGAATACCAAGGGTCCCAATGATTCTCAAACCGCTTTGCATCGCTCGCCGACGCCCACGTCGCTCGTCCATCAACAGCACGTCGGCACTCAGCTCGTGAGCCAGGACGATAGCCTCGCTTTCCCCCAGATCTAATTGGTCCAGAAGCAGCTCGATCGCGAGGGAATTCGTAACGGGATTGATCGCCAGCCAGTTTGCCGACTTGAGCTCATCCGCGCCGGCCGCAACGACGTTGTAAGTTGCCTCTCGGTGCACCGCCGGCGGGATGTGAACCACGCCAAAAAGCGCGGGAAACAGGTCAAGCCTTCCCAGCCAGGCCAGCGCGATCAGAGGCGTCGTATCCGAAACGGTTACCGGCCGCGCCATTGGGCCAACGCCGAAAACTCATCGTCCAGTTCAGCTGAGGTATAGTCCAGGTACGAAATGCCTTCTTCCGCCAGCATTCGAATGAAAGCTAGCCGGTCAACGCCGAGCAGCCGCGCGGCCTTGCCCGACGAGATCCTGTCTCTCCTGTACAGGGAGACCACAAATGCTCGCAGCAGGGCGAGCCCCGCCCCCTTGAGAGTCACTCCGTTATCGAGCAGCAATGCCTGTGGGAGCGTGACTTGCACGGTCACTTCGGATGAAGCGTCCATCAGTACTTTCCCTCCGGCCGCAACGAGACTCTAAGGTCGGCGCACAGCGCCTGTCCATGCGCGATTATTGCATAGTCATTGCGCGTCTAATGTAAGATGACTTGAAATCACAGTTGGGTCGCGTCGCACCCTCCAGGCCGCGGCCCTCACGGCCCGCCGAGAACGCGCCGCAGTTGCTCGTATTGTTCGGGCGTGATCTCGCCGGCCGCCAGGCGGCGCTGCAGGATTTGCAAGGCCTGGCTGTCCGCGGGCGGCGTGACAGGCGCGGCCGGTTGGGGGGGGGCCGCTTGCGGGGCCGCGAGGCCTCGCCCGTTGACCAGCGGCGTCCCACCCTGGCGCCGCTGCGTCTGGTCGGTCACCATCCGCACGAATTCCTCGCCGGCCTGCTTCTGGATATTGGGAAAGGCCATGTCGTCGCCCTGAAAGCGCTCCTTCATCGAGATCCTCGAGAAGAACAGGCCGCTCTCGATGCGCACGTTGGCAATATCCACGTAGTTGTAGTCCTCGATATTGAAGGCGAGGCCGAGCTTCGTCGGGCGGTACACGATCAGGCGCTGATCGGTGGCCACGAGCGTGTGAGGGGTGATCGGGTGTTTCAGGCGGGTCTGTTGCACTCGCCACAGCGGCGTTTCATTGGCGTGCAGATAGGCGCGAAGCGGGCCCGGGAGGTCGATGCGCGGGGGCATCGGCCCTGCCACGGCGCTGATCAGAAGGAACCACAGGAAACCGATGACGAAGGGGATCACCAGCAGCGGGTACTCGACGAAGACGAAAGGCGCGTTCAGCCGTCCTGCCAGCATGCTGGCGGCGACGACGAGCACATAAGTGATCGGGAAGATGATGGCTACAGCCGCCGTATGCAGGAAACGCGTCCCCCAGAAGCCACCGGGCAGCAGGAAGAAGATGATCAGCTCGCCGGCGATCCCGACCAGCAGCATCACCCCTGCCAGGATGGCCTGCTGCAAGGTGAAAGAGCCACCCAGCTCACCTGCCAGAAGCGGCCTGCCCGCGGCCAGCAGCACGCTGAGGCCCAGGAAGACCGCTGCCAATAGAGCGCGCAACAACGTTCTCATGGGTTGGAACTCCGCTCGTGTCTCAGTCAAGGCCGCCTGCTTAGAGCATGGATCGCCGATCCTGCCGGCAAGCGAAGATGGTGCCAGGGAAGGCTGCGACCCGGCGACTTGCGCAGCACTTTGCAATATCGCGCCGCTGTCGTCATTAGTCAACTGTCGATCATCCGGCTTTCATCAGAGCAAAAGTTGCATTGCGGCCATCGGGTGCGCCATAATGCATTTCGAGCCACGAATCATCTCGAGCGGTGGCTGAACTCTCGGTTGATCCTGGGCGCTTGGCTGAACTGGAGGTGCTCGAAATGACTGTTCGTATCACTTATCATGGTCACGCCTGCTTCAGCATCGAAACCAATACGGCGCAGCTGCTGCTCGACCCTTTCCTGACCGGGAATGCCATGGCCGATGTCAAGGCGGAAGATGTGCCGGCCGACTAGATCCTGATCTCGCATGCCCACAACGACCATCTGGGCGACGCGGTGCCGATCGCCAGGCGCACCGGCGCCCTGGTCATTTGCAACTTCGAGATTGCCGGCTATATGGAAGAACAGGGCGTTCGGGCCCACGGCATGCATATCGGCGGCGCCCATCAGTTCCCCTTCGGCAAGGTGAAGCTGACCATCGCGCACCACGGGTCATCCTTTCCCGACGGGCGATATGGCGGCAACCCTTGCGGATTCCTGCTCTGGCTGGAAGACAAGGTGATCTACTTTGCCGGGGATACTGCCCTGACCTACGACATGACCTTGTATAGCAGCGAGCACATCGACGCTGCCTTGCTGCCCATCGGCGACAATTTCACCATGGGCCCGGAGGATGCCGTGCGGGCCGTACAATTCTTGCAGCCCAAGAACGCCGTCCTCATGCACTACAACACTTTCGACCTGATTGCCCAGGATGCCCAGGCGGTCGCCAAGCACATCGCCAGCGCTACGACGGCCCGGCCGGTCATCCTGAAGCCGGGCGAGTCTATGACGCCTTGATGCCGGTAGCCCGCAAAGGAGAGGATTTATGACCGTCCCTGCCCTGATTATCGCCGTTGTCGCGCTGTTCTGCGCTTACCTGGCCTGGCATGCCGGCAGCGTCATGCGCCGGGAGCTGGACAAGACTAACGAAGGTCTGTCGTGCCTGGAAGGTGAGGTGAAAGACGCCAGGGCAATGCTGGAAACACGGCTCGCCGAGCTGAGGCGAGAAGCGAGCCGGCAGAGCGGCAGCCTGAGATTCCTTCCCGGCATGACCATCGCTGACGCCATGCAGCTGGATACGCGGGTCCGCCAGGTATTGGCGGAGTTCCAGCTCGGTGGCTGCTCCAACTGCGCGGTCAGCGACGTGGACACGCTTGAAGGCGCCTGCCGCAGCTACGGCATCGATCTCGATGGGCTGATGGTCGCCCTCAATCATCTCTTAGACTCCTCACCGGACTCAGGGCAAGCCCCTGCGGCCGGCGGGTCTGCCAAGCCGATTGACGTCGCACGGATGCGCGTGCAGATGTAACGATAGAAAGAGCCATGTATCCCAAAGCTGAATTGCTTTTCCCGCCGCGACTGATCGCCTCGTTGCGGAATCTACGCGGCCCGACATGGGCCGCGCTGGTAGATCGCACCACGCGTCTGCCCGAGACGGATGCCCAATGTCTGGCCTTCACATTGATGGTGGTGCGGCTGAACAGTTGTGTCAAGTGCCACGAGGGCAGCTTCAAGTACATGCGCGGCTGCCAGTTGTGCGCGGCGCAATCGATCATGCAGTTCAAGGGCGACGACGAGGCGCTCGTGGCGCTGTTCGACCAGGCGCGGCAGGATATCTCGTCTTATATGGCCGGCGATTACGTGGAGGCTGTCGTGGAAGAGGAGCCCGAAACCGAGCCATGATGGCCGGCAAGCATGTCGCCATCATCGGCGCCGGCGTGGCTGGCCTCAGCGCGGCCTACGACCTGACGCGCGCGGGGTGCCGGGTCACCCTTTACGAGGCCAGCCAGGAAGTGGGTGGGCTGGCGGCGGGCTTCAAGGCACCGCATTGGGATTGGTACCTGGAGAAGTATTACCATCACTGGTTTGCCACCGATCACGACGTGCTGGGCCTGATTCAGGAGCTGGGATGGCAGGATCAGGTGCTGTTTCCGCGGCCCTATACTGTTGTCTACACGGACGGCCATTTCGAGCCGTTCGATTCCTACATGCAGGCCCTGAGATACAGCCTGCGGCATTTCTCGCCGCTCGACATCCTGCGCTTCGGCCTGGCCGGGCTTTACCTGCGCTTCACCCCGCGCTGGCAGCCGCTGGAGAAGGTGACGGCCGATGCCTGGCTAAGCAAATGGGCCGGCGCGCGGGTCTACCAGACCATGTGGAAACCCCTGCTGGTGGGCAAATTCGGGGAAGAGAACTTCGCCGTGGTCAACATGGCCTGGTTCTGGGCTCGCCTGCACAGCCGCACGACGCGCCTGGGCACCTTTGTCGGCGGCTTCCAGACCTTCGTTGACAAGCTCGCCGGCGTCGTGCGCGCGGAAGGGGCAGACATCCGGCTGGCCCTTCCCGTGGCCCAGATCCGCTCGGCGCCGGCCGGGTCGCCCGCCCCCCTGGCAGTGGGGGCGAATGGTCGCCCCACCCCGGCCGGACCTGCGGACGGCGGGGGCGGCGATTCCGGGGCCCACATTCGACTGGGAATGCTACGACGCCGTCATCTCCACCAGCTCGCCCGCCTTGATGGCGCCGCCTGGTGCCCGAGCTGCCCGAAAGCTACGCCGGGAGCCTGCGAGCGCTCAAGTCGATGGGCGCCGTCGTGCTCATCGTCACGCTCGACCGGCCCCTCAGCCGCTATTACTGGCACAATTTGCCCAAGGAGGCCGGGTTCCCGTTCCTGGCGCTGGTCGAGCACACGAACTACATCGGCGCGGAGCACTACGGCGGCGATCATATCATCTACTGTGGCGATTACCTGAACCCCGATCACGAGCACTTCCGGTTGAGCAAGGGTGAGCTGCTGGAGCGTTTCCTGCCGGCCTTCACGCGCATCAACCCGGATTTCGACCGCAGCTGGGTCAGGGATACTTGGCTGTGGAAGACGCCCTACGCCCAGCCGGTGCCGCCACTCAATCACTCGTGCAACATCCCAAGCCTCGCGACCCCGATACCCGGCCTCTATTTTGCCAGCATGAGCCAGGTCTATCCGTGGGACCGTGGGACGAACTACGCCGTGCAGATTGGGCGCAAGGTAGCAGCGTTGGCTCGTGATTTCTTGGAGAGGACACCCTAGAATGTTCGGATCATCAAGCAAACCGGTTACGGCGGATATGGTGCTGGCCGCCCTGAAAAATGTGCAGGAGCCGGAGCTTCATCGTGACCTCGTCACGCTGAATATGGTCAAAGATATCGATGTGCAGCAGGGCAACGTAACCTTTACGATCGTCCTGACCACGCCGGCCTGCCCCCTGCGCAACCGCATCGAGGGCGAGGCCCGGGCCGAGGTGATGAAGCTGCCCGGCGTACAGGCCGTGCAGATCAAGTGGGATGCGCAGGTGCGCGCCGACAACCGCATCTCGGGCAAGCTGGACGTGCCCATCAAGAACATCGTAGCGGTCGCCAGCGGCAAAGGCGGTGTCGGCAAGACGACGGTCTCCGTCAACCTGGCCGTGGCCCTGGCGCAGATGGGTGCCCGTGTGGGCATCCTCGATGCCGACATCTATGGCCCCAACGTCCCGATCATGATGGGCGTGGCGAGCATGCCGGCGCCGGAAAACGACAAGCTGGTGCCTCCGGTCGCCCATGGCGTGCAGGTGATGTCGATCGGCTTTCTGGTGCCGGAAGGCGAGGCGCTGATCTGGCGCGGGCCAATGCTCCACAAGGCCATCCGGCAGCTGCTGACCGACGTGACGTGGGATGAGCTCGATTATCTGGTGGTGGACCTGCCCCCCGGCACGGGCGATGCCCAGCTCAGCCTGGCCCAATCCGTGCCGCTGACCGGGGGCATCATCGTGACGACACCCCAGGCCGTGGCCCTCGCCGACGCCACGCTGCGGGTTCACAGCTTTCCAGCGCCTGGAAGTGCCCGTGATGGGTGTGGTCGAGAACATGGCCGGCGAGGTCTTCGGGATCGGCGGCGGCGAGACAGCGGCCGCGAAGCTGGGGGTGCCTTTCCTGGGGCGCATTTTCCTGGCCCCCTTCATGCGCGAGGACTGGCGACGCCGGCCAGCCGGCCGTGGTGTGCCAGCCCGACTCGGAGCAGGCCGCGGCCTTCCGCAACCTGGCCCAGCTGGTGGCCGCCCAGGTCAGCGTGATGAACGCCCGGCGCCCCGCAGCGCCCAAGGCGCCGATCCGTCTGGAGGTCTACGTGCGGTAGACACACGCCTTCTTGCCTACCGACGGCCAGCTGCCCCGACAACCCTGCGTCGGGGCAGCCTGTTTCTACAGCCGGCAGCTCATGCCCGCATCCTCAGCCGCCCCCGCCGCGCCCAGCCGCCGGTGGCCTTGTCTCCAGCCGCCGGGCCTGCTCGCTGTCCGGCCGGCCTCCGCGCCCCGATCGAGCGTCGTTCCCAGGGTAAGCTGCGGCAGGAGCGAATTTCGAAACGCTTAGCAGCATTTCCCGGCGCCTCGAAAGAAGATGCACGCCTATCGGGCGGCAGCAATCAGACCCCAGCCATAGGCCAGAAACGCGCCACGAGAAACGCCAGCGCCATGGCCAGCGAATACGCGTTGACCTGGGATGAGACAAACGTGACCCCGCCGTAGATGGCGACAATGATGGCGATCAGCCCCACCCCCGAGCTCGCGAGCCAACGCCGATTGTCCTTCCTGGCGGCGCGGATCACGAAAATGACTGCGCTGACAAGCAGGAGCACGCCGATCACGATGTGAGCAGCCGCGGGGGCCTGGGAGCGCATCACAGCCCACGATTGGCCGGGCTGGTCAGCGCCAGGAAATTGCACATACAGATTTGTGACCATGCCGAGAACAAATTGGATCACAAGGAGTCCAATGACGAGGATCGCGAGTCCTCGCAGACCGTTCTGTTGGGCTTTCGAGATCCCTGATGTCGTGTCCATACAACCCTCCGTTTCATCGGCCATGTTCAAGGAGGAACGTTCTAAGTAGAACGTTCCTCCTTGAACGGGATTATCGCCGGGATCGCCGCTCTCGTAAGTGTTCAAGCTTACAGTTGCATCCGCCGACCGGTGGATGCAACTGGCGACCGCTCGACTTGCAAAGAGCAATCGACAGATGCTTTAACCTGCCGCACCAGCGCCCTGTACTTCTGTGCGAAAGGAAGCGAATGAAAGGAGAAACGAACAATGAGAACGTGCTCCACTCGTAAGATTATTTCCAGGATATTACCCGTTCGTCCATCCCGTTGTACTGGATGGCCTGGCCGTCCAGCGTGCTCGCCGGAATCAGCACGCGCTGATTGCTGCCGTCGGCATTCATAACCCAAATCTCCCAGGGTCCATTCCGGTCACTGATGAAAGCAATTTGGCTGCCGTCGGGCGACCATGCCGGCGCGGCGTTGTTCCACTGGAGGGCTGGCTGACCGGCAATCTGTTCGTTGACCAGCGTCTGGAGAGGGGTTTCGGTCAAGCGCGTGTCGCCACTCCCATCAGCGTTCATGGTATGGATTTCCCAATGGTCTGTTTGCCTGAAGCTATCGGCGATCTTGCCGCCGTCGGGCGAGAAGATCGGTCCCCACTGTTCCGTGTCTGTGGTGAGTTGCCAGTAGGTCCGGTTGCTGACATTGAGGCTTACCAATCCCTGGTCGCCCTGGTACGCCATCAGTGTCGGATCGGCCGGGTCCCATGTAGGCGCGAAAGAATGCGGCGAGGAGGGCATATCCGTGAAAGTGCCCTTGGCGATATTGATGATGCTGATGATCCAGAAAGGGTTACCTTCGCAGAAGGCGAGATCGCTAGGCACGATCTGGCAGTGCTCGCCGGGCTGACGTGGATGCGTTGACAGGTAGCCCCCTTGCTGTTTCTGGACAGCAAGCTCTGTGCCGTCTGGCGACCAAGTGGGTGCAATGGGCTGGGCGGAAATGTCGAGTACTTTGTGTTCGTTGCTGCCGTCGATATTGATGATCCAAACGCTGCCCAGGTCGCCGTTCTGGGCACCGCTCCAGCGTGTGAATGCCACCTGGGTGCCGTCGGGAGAAATTGCCGGGTCGATTCCGGTTGTCAGCTGGCGTACGACCGTCCCGGATGGGTCGGGGTTGGCGACATAGATCGGACCGCCGCTGCTCAGTTGGAAGACAATGTGGTGCCCGTTGCTCGATCCGCCGGTGACGGCGAGAGCTGCTGGCGCGGGCGCGGCGGGTGCCTGAACCACTGGCACGCTGGTGGCATCGGCGTTTAGGTGGGCGAAAGCTGCGCTGATCCAGCCGGTCTGGCCGTCGCTCAGCGTTACCTGATACCAGGTGCTGGCATCGTCCCTGCCGGTCACCGCCACGCTGTCGCCGCTTTGTAACGCGCCGATCACCTGGTAGTTAGTACCCGGGCCGCCCCGTACGTTCAGTGCGGCGACGGTGACGGTTGCCACAGGTGCGTCTGCCATGACCGGGAAGCCAAATGCCAGCAGCAGGAACAAAGCCAGAAATACTGTCGTTGTGCGTCTCATCTTTCTTCTCCTGACCAAAAAGTACGTGACGTAGACCGTTTACATTAGCCCATGCGCTTCCAAGACCGCCCGCACCAGTGCTGCGATTCATCGCCTGCAGAAGCTGGGCGATTTGCACCTGTAGCTCAGCCACCGATTCCCCTTGCAACTCGTTCCTACATGAACGTTCTCTGTAGAACGAGATTATCGGCAAGACCGCCAGTGTTGTAAAGTCAGTAAGGTTACATTTCCGAGGAGCCAGAACTTCGCTACGATAATGATGGTTGATCGGAGAAGAGGCCCACTTCCGTCTTAGAAGCATCGCCACGTTCTCATGGCTGTGCCTCCCTATACGTCACCCGAAATGTCAGTTGCCCAATCGACAATGGCGCGAGCGAGGATGGGTGGCCCGGCGAGGGCCAGGCTGCGCTGCAAATGTAACCATAAGCCTTTACAACGCTGGCGGCCTCGGCGATAATCCCGTCAGCGAGTCCCGTTCTGTATAGAACGATCTTTTTTGGAACAGGATCGGGAGGTGGTCTGTTGACCGAGCTACAGATGGAATTCATGCAGTTGCTGGAGGCGCTGAGACGCAGCATAATGGCGCAGCAGCGGGCAGTCATGGAGGCGTATGGGCTGTCGTTCGCCGCCATGGCGGTGCTGGACCAGATCCGCACAGAAGAGGGCATCACGCTCAGCGAGGTGGCGCGGCGCAGCGGCATGGCCAAATCGCAGGTTTCGACCACGGTTCGACGACCTGCTGATGCAGGAGATGATCGAAAAGCGGCCCGATCCCCAGGACCAGCGCCTGGTGCGACTTTACATGACGGCCACGGCCCGCCAGAAGTCCCAGGCGGTTCACGAGCAGATTCACGCCCGGTTTTCACAGGCCCTGGCTGGGCGCTCAGAGGACCAGATGGAAGCGATCGTAGACGGCCTGCGCGCCCTGAAAGCGGAGCTCGAAAGGAGCCCGGCGGTGAGGATCGAGCGGCCGGCGCCGGCGGACAGCTGGCCGGGAAGGGATCAAGAAGAGACAGATTTCCCATAACACAACAAGCCAGCAATCGAGGAAAGAGCTTATGTGGAGCAGCACGACGGCAAGCTTGCACCATGGGTCCTGATGGTGGGCGTGCCGCAGATGCCGGAGCAGATGCTGAGGGTACGGCGCATACAGGAACTCGGCCTGGGAACGGCGTTAACGGGCATACGTTACCGACATCAGCCCGATCACCGAGCCCATCAGCGCCAGCGCGACGCGGCCGACCTGGGCGGCGACGAAGCGCTGGTCGCGCTCATCGGAGAACAAGCGCATGTTCAGGATAAAGGACCCGCGCTCCAGGCTGGCCGAGATGCGATCGATGCGGCGCGGCAGGCGATGCAGGATCGGCGCCAACGCCAGGACCTCCTCCTGCACCGTCTTGCGCAGGGCCGGGAGAGTGATGTTTTCCCGCACGAGCGTCGCCTCGTGGGCGCGCGCCTCGGCGATCATGTCGAAGTTGGGGGCGAGTAGACGCAGCGTGCCTTCCAGCGTGACCAGGGCGCGGATCACGGCGCCAATCTCCGGGTCGTGCTTCAAGTAGCCGATTGGGCCACATAAAGCATGTCTATCCATCCCATCCACCAATCGGTGGATGCGGCTTTCCACCGCTCGACCTGCGAACAGCAATCGACAAATGCTTGAACCGGCTGCACCGGCGTCCCATACTTCCATGCGAGATGTGGCGAGTGAAAGGAGAAACGGACTGCGAACAACTTTGAGCGTCTGAGCAGTGACCAGGATTGTTGGCGATCACCCGGTCGTGTGCACCGGACTCGAGGGGATGCTGGCGAGCCAGCCGGAGATCGCGGTGATCGGCGAGGCGACGAACGGCCGAAAGCCCTCGAGCCGGCAAAGCGGCTGCGCTCCGACGTGGTCCTGATGGACCTACGCATGGCTGGCTTGTCCCTAAGACTATCCAGGCCGCCTGGCCTCCTGGTTTGTCTCCCCGGTCTGCGCGATCGGCACCCCAGCCGCGGCGCGATCGTCAAGCGCCCCGCTCGAGCGGCGCTCGTTCTGTACAGCCTGTCTTGCCAGCAGCGCTTTCAGCGTACGCAGGCCACCTGCCATGGCTGCCATCTCGTCTTCCGGAAGCCCGGCCAGGGCTTGCGAGAGGCGCTCTTGAACTTCCTCTCGGACGGCCCGCGACTTCCGGTAGGCCAGATCGGTCATGTGCAGCCGCACCAGGCGCTGGTCCTGGGGATCGGGCCGCTTCTCAAGCATCCCTTGCATCACCAGGTCGTCGACAGTGGTCGAGACCTGCGATTTGGCCATGCCGCTGCGCCGCGCCACCTCGCTAAGCGTGATGCCCTCTTCTGTGCGGATCTGGTCCAGTACCGCCATGGCGGCGGCCGACAGCCCATGCGCTTCCATGACAGCCCGCACGTGCACCACAATGGTTCGCCTCACGTCTTCCAACAACTCGACTAATTCCACCTGTAGCTCGGCCACCCCACCACCTCGCAATCCGTTTCATACAGAACGTTCTAATCGTATTGTGCCACCTGCGGCGATTATCACCAAGACCGCCCTTCCAGTAAGTGAGGAGTCCAATCCTGAGCATCGCGTGGTTGTCAGTGCCTGCCCGCCAAGGCCATGAACACATCCTCCAGACCGGGCTCGGCCGGCAGGACGGAGGCCGAGACGCCCAAGGGGCCGAGGGCAGCCAGCAAGGTGTCCGCGGTGTGGCCGCCTTCTTGGGTGATGGCATGCACGCGGTCGCCGCGCAGGCCCACCTGGAAAACGCCGGGCACGTGCTCAAGCGCCTCGACGGTGGGAACGAGGGCCGCCGGATCCACCAGGATGTCCCATGTCGGCCCCGGCAGCATCGTGCTCTTGAGGCAGCTCGGCGTGTCCATGGCCAGCAGGTGGCCCAGGTGCATGACGCCGAGCCGGTTGCAGTACTCGGCCTCGTCCATATAGTGCGTGGTGACGAAAATGGTTGTGCCAGACCAAGCCAGCGAGTCGATGAGGTCCCAAAAGACGCGGCGGGCCGCCGGGTCAACGCCGCTCGTCGGCTCGTCGAGCATGAGCAGCTTCGGGCCATGCACAAGGGCGATCCCCAGCGCCAACCGCTGGCGCCAGCCTGTGGATATCTCACCGGCGCGCGCATTCTCGTGGCCCTCCAACCCCACCACGTGCAAGGCCTCCGCCACGTGCTTGGCGCTTTCCCGAGGGCCCAGGCCATAGAGGCCCGCGTAGAACTCCAGGTTTTCGACCACCGAGAGCTCGTCGTAGAGGGCGAATTTCTGGCTCATGTAGCCGACGATAGGGCGGATCCGGTTGCCCTCATGGCCAATGTCGTGGCCCAAGACGCGGGCCGTGCCTGATGTCGGGTGAAGGAGCCCCGGCAGCATGCGGATGGTGGTTGTCTTGCCGCTCCCGTTGGGTCCCAGATAGCCGACGATCTCTCCGGCAGGTACCTCGAACGAGACGTCGTCGACTGCCGTAAAGTCTCCGAATTTCTTTGTCAGGTGCTCCACCTTGACGGCCAACTCAGCCATGTAGCGCCTCCGGCTCGGCACGTTGTGCCTCCGACTCGGCAAGCACTGCCTCCCGCTCGAGAAGCGAAATGAAGACATCTTCCAGCGACGACGGAATGGGACGAATCGCCTCCACCTGCACGCCGGCCGCGGCCAGGGCCAGCGGCAGACGCTGGCAAGGGCCGTCGTCGATGCCGGGGCCGGCGCAGTCAGCAGTGCGCAGGCGGAGGTGCAGGCGATCCCCAAAGGCCACCACGTTCTCCACGTCGGGGTCTGCCAGGCAGATATCCCTGGCAATATGCTTGGGCTGGGCCACCAGCTCCACGATGCGCCCGGCGAGCAGCGCCTCGAGATCGCGCGGGGTGCCCTCCGTCAGGATGCGCCCGGCGTACATGAAGCCCAGCCGGCTGCAGCGCGCGGCTTCATCCATATAAGGTGTGCTGACGACGACACCCACCCCTTCGCTCATCAGCCGGATTATGAGCTGCCAAAAGTCCTGGCGCGTCACCGGGTTCGACGCCCGTCGTCGGTTCGTCGAGCAGCAGCAGCCTGGGGCGATGGATGAGGGCACAGGCAAGGCTCAGCTTTTGCCTCATCCCACCCGACAACTGCTCGGCGCGACGCGCCTCGAACCCGCTCAGTCCCACGAAGCCAAGCAGCTCCGCCGAACGCTGCGCGATCTCGCCACGCGGGAAACTGTGCGCCGCGGCGAAAAAGCTCAGGTTCTCGGCGACCGTCAGCTCACCGTAGAGCGAGAAACGCTGCGCCAGGTAGCCCACCTGCGCCAGCGCTGCGCCGCCGCGCTCCCGGAGGTCGTGCCCCATGATGCGCACCTCGCCGCCCGCCGAGTGCAGCGCACCGACCAGGAGCCGCATCGTGGTGGTCTTGCCGGCGCCATCCGGACCCACCAGCCCGTAAGCCTGGCCGGGCTCTACCAGCAGGCTGACGCCGTTGACTGCCTTTGTCGCGCCGTAGCTCTTGCGCAGATCGTGCGCTTCCAGAATGGGCGTCCTCATCGCAGGTCTCACTTCACCACCCTGGCGGCGCCGCTCACCAGAAACGTGACGTTGGCCGGCATGCCCGGTTTGAGCAGGTTCTGCGGGTTGGAAAGCGCCAGTTTGATCCCGTAGACCGTCGTCAGCCGCCCGGCGGGCGTCTGCACGTTGTTCGGGCTGAACTCGGCCTGGTCCGCAATCCACTGCACAGTACCGTCAAAGCTTTGGCCGGGGAATGAGTCGGCGGTGACTCGTGCCCGGTCTCCGAGGCGAACGACCCCATATTCATTCTCCGGCAGATACACCGTCAGAGTCAGATTGCCCAGATCGCCCATCGTCAGGAGGGCGCCGCCGGGCAGCGCCATTTCGCCTGGCTCCGCCGACCGGCTGAGGATTACGCCGTCGCTGGGCGAGACGATGCTCGTGCGCGCGATCTGCTCGTCGAGCAGGGCGACTTGCGCTTGCGCCTCGGCTACCTGGCTGGCTGCCGCCTGCGCCTGCGCCTTCGCTGCTGCCACTTGCGCGACAGCCGCCTGGATCTGCTGTACGGGATTGCCGGCCAACAGCAGGCTCAGATTATCCTGCTCGGCTGCCAGCGTCGCCTGGGAAGCCGCCAGGCTGGCCTGGGATTGGCTGACCACAGCGGAAGCCTGCATGACACCAGCCTCGGCCTGATCGACAGCGCCCCGGGTCTGGTCGAGCTGTGGTGCAGCGCCCGAAAGCACCGCCTCATAGCTGGCCTTGGCGGCATCCAGCGCCAACGTGGCCTGCTGCAGCGCCGTCGATTGGGGCATCATCGCGATCCTGGGCTGGGTCTTGACCTGATCGTAGGCCGCCTGCGCCTGCTGCACGGCCGCCGCCGCTTGCTGGTATTGGTCCAGCGCCGCGGTGACCTGCTCCGGATGCGAGCTCTGCTCCAGGTCCGCATAGGCTGCCACGGCCTGCGAACGCTGCGCCTGGGCTGCCTGCAGCGCCCCGCTCGCCTGCTGGAGCTGGCCCTGGGCGGTGACGACACGGTCCTGGTCGGCCGCCACGGCCTGTTGTTCGGCCGAGATTCGCTGTGACCGGGCGCCGGCGCGGCAGCAGATCGAGCTGCGCCTGGGCGGCGGCCTGGTTGGCTACGGCGGCCGACTGCGAGTTCTCGGCGGCCGCTACGGAAGCTTCGGCTTGCTTGAGTTGCGCCTGCAACTCTGTAGGGTCCAATTGCACGAGAGCCTGCCCGGCCTTCACGACATCCCCTTCATCCACCAGCATCGACGAGATGCGACCCTCAGCTTCGGCCGAAATCGTGACGTCCGTCGCCTCGATGGTGCCTTCCGCCGCGAGGTAGCTCGATACCGATTGGGCTTCGGCGCGCCCGACCCACCAGCGATAGCCGCCAAATACGGCCAGGGCGGCGACAACGACGACGATCAAGATACCGCGTGCTCTACTTGACATACAGTCCTCCAAAAGGTGTGCCCATTGCCTATTTGTCTTCAGTCCAATGTTCTCCGAAAACGCAGCGCGGCCGCCCCCATGATCACGACTGCGAAGATCGCCAGCGCTTCGATGTCTGGCCAAAGCGCGTCGACCCCCACGCCCTTCAGGACGATGCCGCGTGCGATGACGATAAAGTAGCGCACCGGCACAGCGTAGCTCAGCCACTGCAACACACTCGGCATGGCAGCCAGCGGGAAGAACAAGCCCGAGAGGTATAGCGACGGCAGCAGGATGAACACCGACGTCATCTGGGCTTCCTGCTGGGTATGGGCCAGGGTCGAGATGAAGAGCCCGATGCCCAGGGTTGTGATCAGGTATAGCACGGACAGCAACAGCAACAGTGGTATGCTCCCGTTAAATGGGCACGCCGAAGATCAAGGCGCCCAGCCCGAGGACGAGCATCGTTGCCAGCAAGCCGACGAACAGGAAAGTGACCAGCTTGCCGATCATCAGCTCGATCGGTTGGAGGGGCGTGACCGCCAGCTGCTCGATAGTGCCCCGTTCACGCTCGCGGACAATGGACAGCGCGGTGAGATTGCCGGTGAGAAACATCAAGATGAGGCCGATGAGGGCGGGGATCATGTAGTAGGCGCTGACCAGGTCCGTGTTAGACCAGACCTG
>CAWEHT010000311.1:0-14697 GCA_963808455.1 uncultured Chloroflexia bacterium
GCCTCGTAGAGATTGACCATCTCCAAGGCGGACAAGGCGGCCTGCCAGCCCCTGTTCCCGCTCTTGACGCCGGCCCGGTCCAGGGCCTGGTGCCGCCGAGTCGCAGGTCAAAACTCCGAATATGACCGGGACCTTGCCTTCCATGGCCAACTGGCTTATGGCGCCGGCGGCCTGGCCGGCGACATGGTCGAAATGCGGAGTCTCGCCCCGGATGACCGCGCCCAGGCAAATGACCGCGTGGAACTTGCCGCCCTCGGCCAGCCTCTTGGCCACCGGCGCGACCGCATATCCAGCCGGGACACCCAGGCCGTGGTGACGTCGGCGTCCTTGACGCCGTGGCGCAGCAGGCAGTCGAGCGCGCCTTCGAGCAGCCTCTTGGTTATCAAAGTCGTTGAAGCGGCTGACCACGAGCGCGAAGCGCTTCCCTTTCCCGTCCAGAACTCCCGACAGTTCCTTGGGCATCTTGACCTCCGATTCAGATGTTGAGCAGGTGCTTGAGCTTCTCCTTCTTGACCGCCAGGTAGCGGCGGTTGTGCTTGCCGGGCGGGATCTCATGGGCTCCCGGGCTCACGATCTCATCCTCATAGCCTTCCAGTCCAACGATCTTCTTAGGGTTGTTGGTCAAAAGACGGATTTCGGGTAGTCCCAAATCCACCAGGATTTGGGCGCCAATCCCGTAGTCTCTCAGGTCCGCAGGAAAACCCAGCTTCTCGTTGGCCTCCACCGTGTCCAGGCCCTCGTCCTGCAGTTGATAGGCCTTGAGCTTGTTCAACAGTCCGATACCCCGGCCCTCCTGGCGCATGTAAAGCACCACCCCCCGGCCCTCCCGGTCGATCTGGCCCATGGCCGCGTGCAGTTGGGAGCCGCAATCGCAACGGAGGGAATGGAAAACGTCGCCGGTCAGGCACTCGGAATGAACCCGCACCAGAACCGGCTGGTCCCCGGAAAGGTCACCCTTCACCAGGGCCAAGCTGTCGTCATCCTCCGTGGAGGCCTTGTAGACCATCACTTTCCATTTCCCCGTCTCGGAGGGAAGCATGACTTCCAGCACCCGCCTTACCAGCTTTTCCTTTTCCCTGCGGTAATGGATGAGATCGGCGATGGTGATCAAGTTCAACCGGTGCTTTTGGGCGAAGGCCTTCAGGTCATCCATGCGGGCCATGGTGCCGTCGTCCTTCATGATCTCGCAGATGACGCCCATGGGCCTTAAACCCGCCAGGCGGGCCAGGTCCACCACGGCCTCGGTATGCCCAGCCCGCCGCAGGACTCCTCCGGCCCGGTATTGAAGGGGAAAGACATGCCCTGGTTTGGCGAAATCCTTGGGCTGGGAGGCCGGGTTGACCATGGCCTGGATAGTTTTCGCCCTGTCTTGCGCCGAGATTCCTGTGGTCACCCCGGCGCGGACGTCCACGGAGACCGTAAAGGCGGTCCGGAAATGATCCTCCTGCTGGTTCACCATGAGGGGAAGGCCCAGGCGGTCCAAGTCCTCTGAAAGCATGGGAACGCAAACCAGCCCCCGGCCCTCCTTGACCATGAAATTGACCGCCTCGGGGGTCACCTTTTCGGCGGCCATCACCAGGTCGCCCTCGTTCTCACGGTGCTCGTCGTCCACCACGATGACGAACCCGCCGGCCTTGAAGCTGGGCGACTGATGTTCTCCTATTGCTCTTCATCGGCAGGTACCGCGCTATTTGGTCCGATTTCCAGGTTCACCTCGGTGGCCGACGCGCTTGCCGCCCAGATTGGTGGTCTTCAGGGTATGCGGGATCAAGGCGACCGAGGCGCGGTTGCCGTAGAGCGCCGCTATGGTCAGGCTGACCCCTTCCACGGCTACGGAACCCTTGACCGCGAGGTATCTGCGCAGCGGCGCCGGGAAAAGGATGGCCATCTCCTTGCCGCAGCCCGCGGCCTTGACGGCCACGATGCGGCCCTTGCCGTCCACGTGCCCGCTCACCAGATGCCCCCCCACCCGGTCGCCCAAGCGCATGGCCCGCTCCAAGATTTACCGTGTCTCCCCTTTTCAGGAAGCCCAAGCTGGTCTTGCGCAAGGTCTCCGGCGAGATGTCGAAGCGCACCACGCCCTCCGCGACCCGGCCTGCGGTAAGGCAAACGCTCCGATCGCCGGCGTGCCGAGCACCGTGTAATTAGCATATGCCGTGAATCTCGGGGATTGTCGACGGTGTCGTTCGCTGGCAGGCCGGACTGTCAACACCCAGGTACGAATAGTCGGTGTAATGCGTCCCGTCGTGATTCAGTATACCCACCTCCCAGGCGTCGCTGAACATGATCTGCGGATAACCCCCGCCGCCGAGGTCGGCGATGGTCGGCGACGAATCGACCGTGACCGCATGGCCCCATGGTCGCAGATCATCGTCTGCCACAACTCTGGCCGGTCTGCCCGTCCCAGGCGTACACCTCGCTTCCCGATCCGCCATCCCCCAGGTCGGCGATCGCCACGACATCCAGATGGCCATCCAGGTTCAGATCCGCCAGGGCCGGGGAATTGATGAAAGTCGCCCCGCCGTCGGCCAACGGTACTTCTGCACCAGCGTCTTGGTAAGTGCCGACCCCGGGGACATAGTTCCATGCCGAAACATAGTGCCCTTGCCCGGCCAGGCCGCAACCCGTGCCAACCACGATCTCCAGCCGCCGTCGCCGTCGATGTCGCCGATGGCCGGAGACGAGTAGATGGTCTGATCGAACCATTGCCGGGCCAGGGTGATGCCGTTGGCATCCAGCACATACAGATAGCCCCCGTCAGGGTCACCGTGCTGGTTGTCGGCCCCGTGATATCGGCGCCGATGACGATTTCCAGCTTGCCGTCGCCGTTCAGATCGGCGACCGCCGATGAAGACCAGATCGTGTCCTCGTTGTAGAAACCATGGCCCCCGCAATGCGCCTGCCCCGACACCTGGTTTAGCGCCCCCCAGACCGGCTGGCCCTCGCCATCCAGCATGTAGATGCATTGATCGTAGGAGCGAAGACGATCTCCTGGCGGCCGTCCCCGAAGAAGTCGGCCACGGTGGGCGACGAAAAGACCCCATCGGTGTGGCCGTTCTGAACGTGGCACGTTCCAGTCTTGCGTGTTGAAAGTCCATTTGGTCTGGCCCGTCAGCGCATTCACGGCCAGAACGCCGCCGAAAGGATGGCGCCGCCTTGGAGTTACAATTCTCGCTGGCCGCCGTGCCCAGCCCGACCACCACTTCCTTTCCGGCCGTCACCGTCGATATCGGCCACTGCAGGCGTCGAATCGATCGGGGCACGGGTCTGGATGTCCCACAGGACGGTCCCGGTCGGCCCGACGGCATAGAGCCTTCCCAGGCAGGCATTGCCGGCATCAGACCCACCGACGAAAGTCGTCAACTTACCGTCGCCGGTCACGTCGGCCAGCGTCGGGGAGCCTTGATAAATGGCCGCGCCGCCGGGCAGGGTGACCGGGAAACCCGAGGCCGCAGGCGGGGTCGAAAATGGCAAACTGATCGTCGCCGCCCGGGTCGAATCGGGATAGAGCACGGCGCAGCAAGCCAGAAGAGCGACAAGAAAGGCATGCTGAACCGCGCGCCGAGACATATGGGTGCCGAACATGGCCTCCTCCCACCGAAATATTGTGCCATTATAGCAGTGGGGGGCTGCGTCTTGACATGCGACATTGGTCCCGATTGCGAAGGCCTTGACTTGCGCCAGGGGCAGTGCCGGCTGGTGTCCCGTGTGGCCGAACAGGGCATCGGTGGCCTATCGGCGGACATCAGCCCATCTTACGGACCACGTCCCGAAATCGCATGGCCACCGCCTGGGGCGCTAGCTCATCCACGCGGGCGCGCTGGTGCTCGATGACGCGCTGTCTGAGCGCTGGTTCCGAAGCCAGCAGATGAATCAGCTCGCCGATCACATCGTACCGCTTACGGCACACCAGCACACCCGCGCCACCCATGGCGCACGGCACACCGGTGCAGTCGTAAGCAATCACCGGCACACCGAAGCGCATCGCTTCGATGATAGGGACACAGAATCCCTCGTGCTCACTCAAACACAGGAAGACGCTTGCCGCTCGGTAATAACCGCCGAAACCTTCCTCGAAACTGACAGAGCCGGCGAAATCGACGTGATCCAGTCCGAGCGCCGACACGAGGGTTTCCAATTGCAGACGATAGCCCGGGGCATTCACATCCGAGCCCACCAGCAGCAACCGGGAGTGTGGATTCACAAGCGTATGGTAATAGTTGAAGGCCCAAATCAGATCGCCCTGGCATTTGTTCGGCACCAACCGGCCGACAAACAGGATGTTGACCCAATCCTCATTGGGGTATCGCGTGCTGATCGCCCGCCCGGCCGGCTGCCCTGCGGAAGCCATCAGCTCATCGAAGTACACAAATAGAGGCAACACCTCCACTTCTTTGAAACCAAGCGCCAGAAGTTCCTGCCGATCATATTCGGAGGCCGCCAGCGCATAGGGTGCTGTTTTGAACATCTCTAGCTCCCGCCGGCCTTTGTCCAGCAGGTCCGCAAGACCAGGGTTAGCAGCGCGGAGAAAACGGGCCGGCGTGACGTTATGATAATAAAGTATCACACGGTCAGGCAAGTCTCGCACGAAATCCGCTACGGGAGAGCCGACCGAGTGGTGGTAGATCAAGATGTTGTCCGGGTTCGGCCGGTAGCGCGTGTAATCCAAACCCGGGTCGACCAGGCGACGATCACGGAACTGGGCAAAGACCTGCGACTCGAAACCCCAGGCCCTTAGCAGTTCGCGCATGCGGTATGCCTGATTTCCTATCGCGTCTCCTGAGAAAAAGCTGGGCAATATCTGGTGAATCGCCATCTTCCTCGCCAACCCTGTCATGGCGAGTGGCTCCAGACCTCTAACGCGGCCCGGAAACGTGCCAACACGGTCGCCCAATCATACTCCCTCATAACGTACGCGCGTCCCAACTTTCCCATGCTGGCGCCTTGTACTTGCTTGGCGAGGAACCAGTCGATGGCGCCGGCAAACTCGTCGGCGCTGGTGAAGTAAAGGCCTCCGTTACTGCGCAGCACGTGATAACGAGTGACCTCACAGTCTCCATGGACCAGGACAGGTGTGCCGGCCAACCAGGCTTCCATCAACACGATCGAGAAACTCTCGAGCAAAGACGGCTGGCACAGGACCGTGGCAGCGGCGAAAGCGTCGAGCTTCTCCCGCGTGGTCAGGAATCCGACCTGAATAATGTCAGGGTGTGCCGGAATGGCGAGCGGGCCGGCGCCCATGAGCACCAACTGCAGGGGCCCTGGGTGCAGGCGCTTGTATTCGGTGAAATAACCCACCATCTGGAGCACGTTTTTCACGCTATCGAGGCGGCCGGAATAGAGGATAAACGGCTCTCTGATTTGAAAACGCGCCCGAAAACGGTCACCGTCTGCCCGAAAGTCATCGAGTCCGAAACCGACGACAGCGCGCCCTCGGATGGTGAATGCCCAACTTGCCCTCGGCGAAAGCCATTTCCGGCTCACTGTTGAACATGATCCCGCGGCAAGACTGAAGCATCAGCCGAGTCTGCAGGAACCTGGCGAAAGACTCGTCGTGCAGGCAGGGACAGATGATGCTGCGAGCAGGATCGACGGCGCTCGCATAGAAAATCAGCCCAAAGACGTAGGGCACAAAGAGCAGAAGATCATATTCTCGGCCATGCCGTGCAATATGAGCGTACAGTTCCGGGCTGTGGCCGCTCTGTTCGATCCACTCGTATTCTTCATCGACCGTCGTTGGCCAGCGATTCGTGAACTTGTTGGTCAGCTCCTGATAGCGCCCCTCGCTGCGACCCCGAAGGTCGATAGGGAAGCGCCGCACCGGCACATCGTGGATGCAGGTCAAGCCAGGCGGATGGACATTGCGCCAGGTTCGGGCGTCGTCGGCGCATGTGGTCAGGATCTCGACCGAAAACTCGGCGCGCGGCAGATGCTCGGCCAGCTGTCGCGCGAGGGTCTCTGCGCCTCCGAGGACTTCCTTGCCATACCGAGGAACGACGATCGCCAGTTTCAACGTATGTCGTAACCTTGCCCTCTGCCCTGAGTGCGACTCGGCGCGGCGGCTTGCGCAGGAAGAGATGGCTCGGCGTCCAGAGCACCCCGCCCTGGCGACATAGCAGGTGAGGTGACTTTGCCATCCAGTCGTCTTTGTCGCCCAGCTTGCACAGACTCCAGCCTTAGAATTCAGCGCCGGCTGGCCCTACCCGCAAATGTAAGGGGAGCCCGCGACGCGTTCGACTTCATCGCTCGCCCAGGGAAGACAGCAAAGGCATCGGGCCTTCTTGCATGGCTCTCAGGTGACCTACGATGTGGCGCAGCTGCCCTGCCGCGCATTCAGGCGACAACTCGGACAGCCGCTTGCGCTGATTCGCGATAATCTGCCGGCGCATTGGGCCGTCGAGGACGAGCTGGTCTATCGCTTCGGCGACAACCTCATATCGCTTATCTGTAAACAACACTCCTGCCGAGCCCAACGTTTCCGGGATAGCGGCCGCCTTCAACGCCAGCACGGGCACGTCGAAGGACATCGCCTCCACCAGCGGCACGCCAAAGCCCTCGTGCTCGCTCATGCACAAGAACAGGTGCGCCGCGCGATACAGCCCGCCAAACCCATCTTCCAAAGAAACACGGCCCAGCCAGTGCACATCTGGCACCGCCAACTCGTCTACCAGCCGGCGCAGGCTGAACTCGTAGCCCTCCAGGTAGTCGGAGGACCCGGCGATCAGCAGACGCGAGCGTGGGTTGACCAGGCAGCGATAGAAGGCAAAGGCCTTTATCAGGTCATCATGGCGTTTGTTGGGCGCGATACGTCCCACGAACAGGACATTGACGCAGCCATCGCTGAAACGCCGGGTCATCGCTTGCCCGGCGGCTGACTGGGCAGAAGCATGCAATTCGTCGTTGTTGACGATGATCTGAAGCAGGTCAACCCGCCGATAGCCGGCCGCGAGCATCTCCCGCCGGTTATAGTCCGAGACTGCCAGCGCATAGGGTTGGCCCACGAAACCTGCCAGGTCGGCGCGTCCTTCTTCCAGAGGGCCCACGGCATAGTAATCATACGGAGCCATGTAGATCGCCGGCGTGACGTTATGGTAATAGAGCAAGAGTTGGTCGGGCAAGCCGCGCGCCCAGGCCGTCACCGGTGAGCCGATGCAATGATGGTAGATCATCACATTGTCGCGGCTGCCTTCGTAGGTCCGGTAGTCCTTCCATTGGCCTCCCAGCACGGCTGAGCCCTGGGCGGCGTAGATTTGCGATTCGATACACCACTCGCGCAGGAGTCGCTGGATCGACAGCGCCTGATTGGCAACGGCATCGCCGGAGTATAGCGCCGGCACAAGCTGATGGATGATCATGTGACGCACCACCTACGCTAGTCGCGTTGCTGATGGTCAGCTGCCGACTCTAGCTGCTGCACCCGCGCTTGCAGCACGTCAACCTGATTGCGCAAGGCCTCGATCTGTTCGCCGCGTCAGAGTCCTTTTCCAGATTCTTGACCAGATCCGTGAGGGCGGTGACCGTACTCTCGTTGAATGCCATCTGCTGGCTTGCCATCATATTTAACATAGTACAGGACCAGATAGTGCAAGGCACTGCGCACACGTTGCACGAGGCGACCGACGAGAGGCAGGCGGTTGTCGGTCAGAGAGATGCCGACTGTAACCTTGTTGTAGCCCAAGCTAAGGCGACGCAGGTCGAGGTAAAGCTGCCGATCGAATCGGGATGAGATGTCCGCTGCGTAAAGGCCTTCGACGAATGCCTCGTAATCCAACCCTTGCGCTTCGGCCTGCGCCCGGCGCTTGCGAATGTTGGCCCGGATGGTGCGCATGATCGACTCAGCATCGATTTCTGGATCGCGCACCTCTATGACGCCGGCCAGATCATCCGCCGGGGTCGCGGCCGTGCCTGGCTCTTGCCGCGGCATTTCGATCGTGTCTCGCGCAGTGCCCAACGGTTCACCAGCATCCTTGGCCGCGAGTTTCCCTTCCACGCACTGCGCCCGGTCCGGGGTTAGTCCCGGCCTGCTCCCAATGTCTCCTTCGCTCGTCTTGCTCTCGCCGTGATCTTCTTTGGCCGCACTCACGTTACCGGCGTCGCCCGGCAGGCCACTCTCGAGCGCGACGATACGGCCCGCCAACCCTTTTGTTTTCTGCTCTAAGGCTTCCAGCCAGATCTCATCCAGGCGCTCCAGGCTTCTCACCACGCGCTGGTTGAACGCAACTTGCCGTTCGATGATTGGATCGAGGTACGGCTCACGTAGGTGCGAGGTAAGGTTGCGCCGGACCCATGCTACCAGAGGTCCCACGAGAGGCAGGCCGGAGCGGATCGAATAGCCTCTGATCGCGACGTCCGACTGCTGATCCAGAGCGTAAATCTCCTCGGCCAGGGTGACGCTGGGCCGGACGCGTCGCACGGGCGAGCTCTCGATGGGCGCGGAGGCAAGGGGACGCGGGTCCGTCGCGGTCGGGCCCGGCGCCGCGAGCTCAGACAAGATGCTCGACAGGCCTGCCTCATAGCGCTCCAGCGAGAACTCGTGCGCCCGTTCCAACCCGCGCCGGATCAGATCGGCCCGCAACTCTTCGTTCTGCAGCACGCCCAGTACCTGCATGGCCAGATCACGGGGATCGAGTGGCTCGCACAGCCTCCCCGCCTCGCCTATCACCCAGGGCATCGCCGAACTGCGCGCCGCGACGACCGGCAGACCGCTGGCCATGGCCTCGATCAACGGCACCCCGAAGCCCTCGTGTAGGCTGGCCGTGACATATACGTCCGCCGTGCGGAAATAGGGAGCCACTTCCTCAACGCGTCCGGTGAAAGCTACGTCGCCGGCAACCCCCAGTTCGGCAGCTCGAGCTTGCGCCTTGCGCGTGATTTGCCGGTAAGCATCCGAACTATCGCAGTCGCCGACCAGGAGCAGTTTCGCCTCGGGGATGGAGGCCTTGACCAGCGCCAGCGCTTCCACCAGCAAGTCGACGCGCTTGTTACCTGCCATGCGACCGGTGAATAACAGCACTCGCCGCCCTTCCAGGCCAGCCGGTGAATGAGATCGGCGTCCTTGGGGCCTGGGGCGAATCTGTCCAGCGAGACGGCCAATGGAAGCACTCGCACCCGGGTACGATCAAAGCCGTACTGCTCGACAAGTTGCTCAGCACTGAAGGGGCTGTCCGCGACAGCCAGGTCGGCATAATGAACCAGCGACACACCTTCCACGCCGCGTACGAGCACCTCAAGGTCGGTGCTGCTTCCCCACAATTCCGGCGGCGTTACATTGTGGTAATTGAATACCACCGCGCCTCGCTCGATCCCCTTGATGCTTTCCATAAGCGGGTGGCGCGTTGGATAATGATAGATGAGCAGATCTGAGTTGCGAAAGTGTTGGAGCTTGCCGCCGATCAGGTCGGCTAAGCTCACGACGGCGACCAGTCCGGAAACATCGGCTGGAATCCCCGAAGCCGCATCCGTAACATAGATCCGCGTATCGTCCCCTCGCCGGCAGAACAATCGCGCCTGGTTGATAATGCAGGTCCCGATGGCGTCCTGCGGGACCAGATTGAGATTGATGATGCTGACCTTCATGCCCGAGCTCCCTGCTGATGCGCATGGCGACGCAGCGCTCGCCCGTACGCTCCCTCGACGATGTCGGCAATACGTGGGATCGCGTAACGCGCTTCCACCTTGGCCCGGCCCCTTGCTCCCATCTGGTGGCCCAGTTGTGGATCATCCATCAGTTGCACCACACGCTCCGCCAGTTCCTGCCCGGCTCCCGGCGTGATCAGGAACCCATCCCGAGCATCGGCGACGAGCGAAGAGACCGCAGCCACGCGCGCTCCGATGACCGGCTTTCCGGCCGCCCACGCTTCCAAGTACACGATGCCGAACGCTTCACCCGTTAACGGCACTGTCAGGCAGTCGCATGCCGATAACAGCGCCCACTTTTCGTCCTCGGAGATCTGTCCCTTCACGATCAGGCCATCGGCGCCAGCATAGCGCCCCAACAGCCTCTGAGAGTACTCCGTATCAGGCCCCGCGGCAATCAAATACAATTTGGGCCGCCGGGGTCGCAGGCTGGCAGCTGCTTCTAAGCACGTGTCGAGCCCTTTGTATTCCGTCTTGCGGCCCAAAAAGAGCAGGATGAAGGCGTCCTCGGGCAAGCCCAGCAGGCGCCGGCTGGCAGCCCGATCCGGGATCGAAGTTGACTCCAACCTGAAGCCAACTCCCCCTACAGTGATCTGCTGGGGTCCGAGTCCCAGCCGGATCTGGAACTCCTTTTCGGCCTGCGTATCCACGATGATCTGGTCGCTCTCCCGTAGGATGCGCAACATGTAGCCGACGTCATAGGTCACCTGCTGCTCGGCGTGAAGGTGCGGCGTGATCACGATCGGCAAGTTGCGCCATTTGGCCGCCCAGAAGGCGGTGGCGGCGTGCGCGTAGTGCAGGTTGTTGATATGGATCAGGTCATATCTGTGCGCATGCTGCAAGATGGCCGGGAACATGCCCGGGCAGACCGGGCCGTTGCCGACGAAAATGAGCGGCTCGTAAAGAACCCGCCGGGTGCGCCACCACCCATCGTACCCATGACGCAGGGCTGACCAGGTCCAGGCCACCCGACGCAGGCTGCGGAAGCGGTAGACATTCACGCCGTCGAGGTGCTCGTGAGGCGACAAAGTATCACACCAGCTTCTGTAGTCGGTCGAGCGGCTTGTGAACACATCGACGCAGTGGCCGCGCCGGACCAATTCCTCTGAGAGATCGATAATGTAGCGCTCCGCGCCCCCGACAGCCGGACGATACTGGTGACTGACGTGCAGGATCCTCATGGGCCGTTGACAATCTCTTGGTAGATGCCGTGTATCCCACTCAGGTACTGCCCGAAGTCGAGGTGATCGGTGGCGTGGGCGGCGCAGCGCTGGCGCATTTGCCGGCGCTCGAAAGACGCCCGCGGAAAATGCAAGATCACCTTCTCGGCCAAGGCGGCGGCATCTCCATGTGGCACCAGGTAGCCGGTCTCACCGTCGCTGAGCACCTCGGGGATGCCCCCCAGCGCTGACCCGATTACCGGTGTGCCGGCTGAAAGGCTCTTCGAGCACCACCAGCGGCATGTTCTCGTGCCATATCGAAATGGCCAGCGAAAGATCACCGGCACCGTACAGAGCCAGCATTTCATTGTACGGTACTCGGCCTAGTAACTGCACCGTCGGAGCATATCGCCCCAGTTGCTCAAGGTAGCTCACTTCCCCTGCCCCTGCCACAGCCACGCGCAGCCTCGGCACGTAGCGCGCCAGGAGGGGTAGCGCTCTCACGAGCACGCCTGCCCCTTTGGTCTCAATGCCACCTCCGGCATAGACCAGAGTGTGATATTCTCTTCTCGTGCTGTTGAGTCGCCGGATGCCAGGGTGGCTCGGCTCCGCTGCCGGTGGCACCGGTATCGCATTCCTGATCATCCTGAACCGCGTCCGATCATATCCGCCGCGCACGTGAAGATCGAGAAGCGCCTGGCTGGGCGAAATAAAAGTATGAACATTTGCAACCAGTGCGGCAAGCACTTTGCGCCGCCACGGGACATCGCCCCAGAAGTCGTAGCGTCGATAACATCTGGAACAATTTGGCGGGTTCCCTGCGGGATCGCACAGATCTCCGTTTAGGCGCAGAAGCATGTTGTTAGGGCACAGCAGCCATGAGTCGTGCAGCGTCGCGACGGCGAGCACTCCAGCAACCCGGCAGGCCACAAACGGCGCCAGGGAGCTCCCACTTACGTTGTGGATGTGGACGAGGTCGGGGTGGACACGGCGGATCTCCTGGAGCGTGTGGCGGAATACCCGCACGTCGAAGATGTCGCTGAGTGGGTTGCGCCGAGGCGTTCGAAAGGAAACCTTATGGACGGCCATGCCGTCCCAACGGTAGTACCTGTTTTCTTCGTCGAGCATGCGAGCATTGATGCTGAGCACATGGCCTTCGACGCCGCGCGCCTCCAGCCCACGCACCGTCGTCCAGGCGACGACCTCGGCCCCACCGGTATAACCGGGCGGGAAGTAGTTGGCGATGGTGAGAACCCGCATGCTCAAGCCCTGTTCTTATCTAGCCGGAGCTCGAGCGCATTCAGCCGCTCTGCCATCGTTGTCAATTCCCGCAGAAGTTCGGCGACCTCGCGTTGTTGCCCCCTGGCGAAGCGGTCCAGATCCTGAGCCACCAGATTCAGCGCCTCGCCGGTCTGCAACAGTTCAGCTCTCGTCTGCTGCTGATCCAGAACGAGACCACGCAATGCCTGGCTTGCCCGATCTGCTGCTCTTGTCAGGTGCGCCAGCTCTGCCTTTGTCTCCGCCAACGAGGTAGCCGCCCTGGCGTTGAGCTCATTCTGCTGTTGCATCAAGGGCACGACATACGGACGCAAGGCAAGGTCGGTGAAAGCGGCACGCGATCCGGCGATGACCGGGCCCAGCACGGGCACCCTGGAGTTGCACGCGGGCTCCTCGATCTGCGAACTCGCCGGCAGATCGCACGAGTCGCCGGCGCCTTCGTCCAACGGCTCATCTTCCCGCGGCCAAAAGCGACGCAAGATCGATCTTCTGGTTGCCTGACGCGGCCAGGTTCCCTGGTCCAGGCCGCGCCGAATGCTGCCAGGACTGGGACGCGTCACACGCCGCACGCAAATGCACCAGGGCGAGCGCCAGATCATCGATGGCGCCCTCGATTTGCAACTCCTGCCGCCAATCAGCCAGGTCGGCCAGGTTGAGCAGATTGTCGAGATAGGCCTCGCGCATCGCCAGAAGTAGAGGATAGGTATCTTCCCTGAGGGTGCCCAGCCACTCAACCTCCTGCGGCAGAAAAGCGCCACCGATCCGCTCAACTTGCCAATGCTTGAGCACAAACCGCACCCGGCTCCGATTGAACATGAGCCCCAGCGCGTCGGCTGTAGACCGGGTGCTGGTGGACTCGTGATGCACCAGGACGGCCTCGGGCACGTAACGCACCCGATAGCCTCCGGCCCGAGCCCGAAAGCACCAGTCCGTGTCTTCGTAGTAGGCCGGCGAAAACCCCTCGTCGAGCAAGCCGATGCGCTGCAACGCGGCACGGCTGATCGCCAGGGCCGCCCCGGTCACCGCCTCGGCGTCGAAAGCAGTATCGCACTGGCCATAGTCGGGCTCATGCCAGCCGAGGTGCGCGCTCTCACCGCGCGCGTTGGTAATGGCTGCCCCCCCATGCTGAATGGTGCCGTCCGGATAGAGGATTTTGCAGCCCGTGATCCCGATGGCCGGGTCATCGGCCATCGCCGTCGCCAGGCTCGCCAGCCAGCCAGGCTGCACCTCCGTGTCCTGGTTCAGCATGATCAAGATGTCACCCTGCGCCGCCAGGAGGCCGGTATTGACCGCGCGGGAAAAGCCAGAGTTACGCTTCATCCTGATGAGCTGCGCCTGCGGATAAGCCTGAGCCACGAAATCGGCGGAACCATCAGTCGAGCCGTCGTCAACGAGGATGATTTCGAAATCCGGGTAGTCCTGCGCGGCCAGCGCAGCCAGGCAGGGCCCAAGATATGCACGGCCATTCCACATGGGAATAATCACAGAGGCTCTCATAAGCCAATCCGCCGCACAGGCTGGGTCAATTGGTGCAGGCCGCGCATGAGCCGCATGAAACGCCCCTGCTCATATCGTCGGGCCAGGTTGCGCCAGTGGTCTCGTTCGACCTCCAGTCGATCCCGTTCCTCCGTCCACTCCTGCTCTCTGTGGCTCCACTCCTGCTCTCTGTGCGCCGACAGCTCCAACTCACGCAAATGATAGATATTCCCGGACGTATTGCCGTTGGCCATCTTGTCGGCTGCCCGGTGCGGTGCCCGGCAGAATTCGATCAGCGGAGCGGCGGCCCTCCGCCACGTGAGAGCGTTCCCCGCGGCTTCAAAGCGGCCATCCCAGGCGCCGCGAGGCATTTCCAGCAGTTGCAGCAGCGCCGCGGCCACTCCTTCATCGTCTTCAAAGTCCACGCAGATACCGATGCCCCGTTCGAAGAGCATCTCCCCCGTTGCATCACCACGGGTAGCGATCACGGGTAGGCCGGCCCAGACGTAGTCCAATACGCGACTGCGAAAGGCCAGGCGGGCCTCAGAGGGTGTCGAAATGTAAGGTGAGGGCTACATCGCTCTCCAGCAAGACGCTTGACCAATCACTGTAAGGGATCCATCCCCCGAAGAATACGCCTTTGTCGAGGAGGCCCAGCTTCCCGGCCAATTCGCGCGCACGTTCGGTATGTGTAGGCGTTCGCGCCATGATCGGGTTAGGGTGTACGGTGCCGGGGAAGATCAGCTTGACGTCTTGCCTTTGTCGCCAAACTCTGGCCAGGGCTCGAATGGCCGTCAAGGGATCTAGCCAGGGCCAGAGCCCTCCACCCCAAAGGACGATGTGGTCATTCGCGCTGATACTGGGATAGGTCTCCTTCAACACATGCCGCTGCGGCTGAGGAAGGCTCTCTGGCACGCCGAACGGGACCACATCCAACAGGCGTCGCAACGAGGGATCTTCACCGAACGTCCACGTATTGATCCTGCCGTTAGCTTCGAGTAGCCCAATCCACCAATCCCGTTGGCGTTCGCTTGCGCACAGAAAGAAGTCTCCGATCAAGTATTGCGGAGTCAGCGCGCGGGCCCGCTCTGCCCAATGGACGTGCTTCGGCTCACAGTCAAGGTATGGGCTGAGGGCCAACCATTTT
>CAWEHT010000312.1:0-7739 GCA_963808455.1 uncultured Chloroflexia bacterium
GGCGTCCATTCGAACGTCGCCATGTTGACGGTCCTGCCGGTCCGCGTGACCTGGCAGCGTACGGTGGCCCAGGCCGGCTGGCCATCGGGCCCGGCATTGCCGCCGAGCAGGGCCAGGGGGCTGGCGCCGCGACCCTGGGCGTAGCGCCCCAGGTCGGTATGTCCCTGGCCGAGCGGAATGGCGATGGTATCTGGCCGGACGGCCGGATAGGCGTAAACCGGCGCTTCCAGCTCGCCGAAAGGCGTCGTCACGCGCACGACGTCGCTCTTCTGAACGCCGAGCTTCTGCGCCGTCGCCGGGTTGATGCCCACCCAGGTCTGCCAGCACATCGATGTCAGCGGATCGGGCGAGCCCTGGAGCCAGGGCAGGTTAGCGCCGCCGATGCCGAGCAAGGGCGAGGCGAAGACGTGAAGGTGATACGGATAGGTCGCCGCGTCGCCCTGGTACGCCGGCACGGCGGCGCCGATCAGCGCCGCCGCGGAAGGCGGCGGTATCGGCTGGCCGGCCGGTGCCGAGGCCGGCCACCAGCCGCCATGTTGCAGAAAACGAGCCCACTGCGCTGTCCGTGCCGGCGCCGCCGGCCGCGCCGACAGCAGCCCGCCGGTCACCTCGCGCAGGAACGCCACCTCATCGCTCCAGGTGAACGCCCCGGCGGCCGAGGGGATCTGCTTGGCAATGGCCAGGAGCACATCGCCGGCCGACCGGGCATCGTTGAGCGGCTGCACAACCGGCTGTTGGCTCGTCACCACAGGGACGCCGAAATCGGGCGCCACGACCGCGTAGCCCCACGATTCCAGGTAGGTGCGCTCCGCCAGCACCATGTCGGAATTGGCGGCCATCTCGTCCATGAATGGGCTGAATGTCGCCACGAATCCCACCTTGTCCAGCGCGTCGAGAAATCCGGCCTGGGCAGGCAGCTCGTAGGCCAGGTTCGTGCCGTAGGTCAGCAACGCCTTGACGGCGCCGGAGCCCATCTGGCCGATCAAACGCTGCACCTCGCCATAGGCGGCAGGTTCAGCCCGCACAAGGGCTGGCGCCGGAGGGCTGGCTTGCAGGGTCATCCCTGCCCCGCCCGCGATCGGATTCAATGCCTGTGCCGCCGTCACGCCGGCTGTGCCGCCCTGCCCGTTGCCGGGGATTGCCAGCGGGCGCTGTGCCTCCGCGAACACTTGCGCCAGCTGCCGCAGTTGCTGGGGGTCGACCTGCAGCCTGGGCCGCTGCGGCCAGATCGATTTCCCCGGCCAGCGCCGCTGCCCGCCCTATCCGATCGCCGGCGCCCAGCCTTTCGTCGGCGATAACGCGTGCGATGGCCTGCGCCACCAGGCCTTCAGTGCCCGGAGCGATGGGCACCCATTGATCGGCCTTGGCCGCGGTGATAGACATGTGTGGCTCGAATTGGACCAGATAGCCACGCGCGCCTTTGGGCTGGCTGCGGAAGCGGCCATATTCTATGCCGTAGCGGGTGGGCGACAGCCCCGCGCCGAGAAAATCGGCGCCGAAGGAGAAGACTACGTCGGACTCGCCGAGGTCGTAGGCAGACAGAACGCCCTGCCCCCACAGCGCCTGGTTGGCTACGCTGAGGGCGGCCGTTCCGTTCCAGGCCGACCGCGCGTCGAAGACCAGGGGCGCCGGGGCGCCGATGGTCTTCGCGAGCCGTTGGAAGAGATCCACCAGGTGGCCCGAAGTGGTCGGGCCGAGCACGATGGCTACCGCGCTCCCGGCATCCCTGACCCTGGCGGCCAGCGTGCTGAGCGCCGAATCCCAGGGCAGCCGCGGAAATTGGCGCGAGCCGCGCTTGGCCGTGAGCATCGGCGCATCCAGGCGGTCAGGATTGTACAGGATCTGCAGACCGGCCTGGCCGTTGGCACATAGCTTGCCGACATTGAGGGGATGCTCCGGGTTGCCCTCGATCTTGACGGCCCGGCCGTTCATCACGCGAGCCATGATGCCACAGCCCGCGGGGCAACCGCGGCAGGCGCTGGCATACCATGTCGGCACGCCATCCGGCTGCTCCTCGGGCGCAACTACATACGGCTCGAGGGTCACCCAACGGCGCAGCCCCGGCTGGCAGCCCGCCAACACGCTCGTCGCCGCCACGGCAACACCGGCCCTGAGGAAACTACGCCGGCTGATGCTGCGCGCCATCTCCACCTCCCGGTTCAGCTGACATGTGGGATTTCATCAGTGATGGCAAATCACACAATCCATCAGTTGCTTGGCATTCGTTTGTTGCTCGTGACAGGCCAGGCACCAACCCATATTCATGTTGTTGACCTGGTGTGTCACGGTCATATGCCCGACGTCGCCATGGCAGCGCTCGCAGTTGAGCCCTGCGTTGACGTGGACATCATGGGGGAACTGGACGAAGCGCGGCAACTGATAGATGCGGACCCAGGGGATCGGCTGCTTATTCTGCCAGTAAGCAGCCAGCTGGATGATCGCGGGCTGGGTGGTCGCAATCATCTTGTGGCAGCCCATGCACTTTTCCACGCTGGGCATCCCGGGCGAAGGTGAGCCAGTCGCCGTGGTATGGCAGAATGTGCACTGCACCCCTGCCTGGACCATCAGCGCATGAGGGAACGGGATCGGTTGCTGCGGCGCGGCCTGAGTCCGCGACGTGTAACTGGCGGCCGCGGCCGCCAGCACGAGCACCGTAACCACGACCGCAATGAGCACCCGCCGGAAAAAGGGTGACCGGATCACTGAGCGCATCGCTGGCCCCTCCTCTGCGATGAGAATAATCTGCCGCTGGGAACGGCCTTACTTCAATGTCGTGAGGTAGGCAACCAGGTCATCGATATCGCTCGAGGTAAGGTCTTTGCCGTAGTTAGCGTACATCACGTTGGGCTGGAAACCCGGCACGACGTAAGTATTCGGGCTGACGATACACTCGCGGATGCGGTCTTCGGCGGTCTTGGCCTGGCCTTTGTAGTTCGGACCTTTGATCTGCTGCGCGGCTTGGGTGGCGATGCCGGACAGCGACGGCCCGACCAGCACCTGGCCGGCCGTCACGGAATGGCAGCCGCTGCAGGCCGGCGCGCTGCCCTTGCCGGATGTGAAGAGCTTCTGGCCGTTGGCCGCGTCTCCCGCGGCAGCGCCGCCGGCCTGGCCGCCGCCGCACGCGGCCAGCGTCACGAGGACCAGCCCGAAGAGGAGCGGCAGGAAAACCATGCGCCTCGACATGTGGCAGACTCTCCTTAGTGTAACGGAAGGGACCCAGCTACCCACGGGAACATCGAGAGATCAGGACGGAGAATTGTGCTTGCGCGCACGTTCACTATCCTCGCGCCGTCGCTGGCGGGTTTTCTGGGAGCGAGCTTACAAAGTTCCCCAAGCGCCTGCCCATGTCTATTGACACCCCCGCTTCTCAGCGCGAGAATGCAGGCGCCCTGTTCCCCGGCCAGGGCAGGCTCCCGCCCCGGCGCCTCGTCTCCCTGCCTGCGTGACGCGTCTGTACAGTCCAGACCGAAGAGGCCGCCTGCCGATCAGCGGGCGGCCTTCAGCTGCCCGCGGCGTCTCCCCGCGCGCCCCCGCCACGTGATGCCGAAGAAGATCAGGGCTGCCAGGAAGGGCAGCCCGACGTAGAGCAGCGTGCTGGCGCTGCGGGGCGCCAGCACCGGCTCGACGAAGCTCACGTCCGATGTGCCCGCCGGCCCGCTAACGTGGATGGCCACGTTCCACGTCCCGGCGCTCGGGATGTCAACGTGGTCGGCGAAGTCGATGGCATTGCCTGCGTCGCGGTGGGTGGCCGCCGTGCTCAGCACCGTGCCGTCTTCAGGGTTGACCAGCCTGACGGCGATGGCGGGGTCGTTGACCTGGGCGCCGCTCTTCACATCGTAGACGCGCACGACGATCGTGATCTGGCCGACCTGCGCGGGCTCCGGCGCCACCGTCACCCACAGGCGGTAGGCGCCCACCACTTGATCGCCGACTATGACGCGCTGGCCGCCGCCGGGACCGAGGTTCGAGGCCAGCGCCGGCAGCGGCGCTCCACCCAGCCCCACCAGCACCCACCCCACGGCCAGCGCCCGGAGCGCCACATGCGCCCACCATCCTCTTTCCTTCATGCAATTCCTTCCAGAGGCCCTGCGCGAAACGGTTACGGCGGGCTGAACATCATAAAGGTCCCGCGCATGTCCATCGGCTGTATCAATATCCACAGGCCGGCGGCCAGCAGGAGCAGCGTCAGCGCCATCCACGGCAGGGCCGGCAACAGCGAAGGGCCTGCTCCCCCTTCTGCCTGACCAGCCCCAGGGGCGGTTCCCTGCGCCGCTCCCTCTCGCTGGCTGATCTGGAAAGCCAGGATCAGGGAGCCCGTCGCGCCCAGGTAGAGGAAGACGGCCTCGATGGGGAAGAGCCAGTCCAACGGCACGACCGGCCCCAGTCCCCATTGCACGATGCCCGCATACAGCCCAACGTCGGCCATGAACGACTGGACCACGGGCACGATGGTCAGCGCGCCGGTCAGGAAATGGAAGCTATAGTGGGCTACCCACATGCCGAAGCCGAGCGGCACCAGGGAGTAGACGTAGCGCGCAATTGCCCTTCCCATGGGCTCGACGCGCCCGGCCAGTCTTACGCTGGCCCAACCGCCCAGTAACACCGCCAGGGCAGGCAAGACGATCAGGCCGATCAGGTACGTAATGATCAATGTGATCCCTGGGTCCACGCCGTGCGCCGACGCCAGGTAGTCGCGCATCGCGTACACCGGCTTGATCATCTCGAAAGCCGTGATGAAGCTTGCGAATGTGAGCAGGACGACCAGCGCGATCAGGTCGGGCCGCCGGCTGAATCGCCCCACCCCTGACCGGAAGGGATCGGCCCATAGCTCCTGCGTGGGCAGACGTCCGACCAGCCCGATGTTGTCGTACGGGCAGGCATGGACGCAATCAAGGCAGAAAGTGCAGTCCATGTTGCCGGCCTTGCGTTCCTGGAACAGCCACAACTCGCAGCCGCGGTCGCCATGGATACAATCCTTGGTGTGGCAACGCGCGGCAGGCCTGAGGCCGGCGGACCTTGATCTCCAGCGGGGAGACCAACGAGCCAAAGAAGTGCAGCTGCCCGAGGGGGCAGACGTACTTGCAGAACGCTGCGCCGCGGAACCAGGTGTTGACGAGGAAGGCGACTACGAAATAGCTCAGCACCAGCCAGGCCGTGAGCAGCGGGCTGTCCCATAGGCTGAAGCGTTCGAAAGCGTAGAAGAAGAGGAAGAGCAGGCCGATGGATAGCCATTTGTTGCGCAGGAAGCGAGGGACGTTGCGCCCGCGGCCCAGGAGGCGGCGGCCCAGCCAGCTCCCGGCCTGCCTTGGCAGCATGAATGGGCATGCCATGCAGAAGAGATTGCCGCTCACCAGCAGGCCCAGCACCGTCAGCCCGGGGTAGTGCAGCCACGTGACCACGGTAGCCAGGTTCTTGGGGGCCAGTTGTGGCCCGAGGAAGCCGTCGAACAGCATGAAGCCGGCCACGACCAGCAGCGGCAGCTGCATGGCAGCGCGCGCGTGCGGCCATTTGAGGCAGCGCCCCAGCAGGGGCCAGGCCAGCAAGTCGGCGCGACGCCGGTAGGCGCCGCCGCCCACAGGTTCGGCCATGCTCCTCCCTTGTCTGGAGATGGGCCGGCCCCGCCCGGCCCCCAATCAATCTCCGATGCGCACCGGGAATTGCTGCTCGGTGGCACGCCCGTCCGGCAGGGTGGCCCGGACGTCCACCACCCAATCCCCGTCCATCGTCCAGGTGACGCGCGCAATGTAACGCTCTGCCTGGTTGCCGTCCTCGGTCGCGTCGGCCAGCACGGGCACCATGCCGGCGTGGGTCATGTCGCACTCGATGTGTATGGACGCGCCCCTGACCGGCCGGCCACTGTGATCGGTCAGCGTAACGAGCACCTGCCCGGCCCCGACGGCCGGCGGGCTCGGCAGGACCGTCAAGGCCAGCGCGAGGTCCGGATTCGCCTTGGGGTGGGCCGCCTGGATCCGCCCACATGCCGCCGGCAGGAGGATGAGGAGCAGCAAGGCGATGGTCCGGCGGCTCATTGGAGCCGGACGACGAACAGGATGGCAACGACGAAAATGAACGGTGAGAAGAAGATCAGCCTGTACCATCGGCTGTCGCTTTCCAGGTGCATGAAGTAGAAAAGCACCAGCAAGGCCTTGATCAGCGACATGGTCAGCAGGAACGGCGCCTTCGGGAATCCCGGCAGCGTGGCGATGATGACCTCCAGGCCCGTCATCAGGGCGAGAGCCACGAACACCAACAGGTAATTCGGGCGCTGATGGATGGTGGACGGCTTGGGTTCTTCCATTTTCCGATCCCCTACAACAGGTACAGGATCGTGAACAGCACGATCCACACGACATCGACGAAATGCCAGTATAAGCCCCACGTCTCGAAAGGCACATAGTTGGCCGGCGATACGTCGCCGCGGGCCGTGCGCATGATCATCCAGATCAGCGTGATCACGCCGACGAAGACGTGGAAACCGTGAAAGCTCGTCACCGCGAAAAAGCCGCCGGCGAAGAGGCTGGAGGCAGGCGTGAAGCCCTTGGCGAGCAGCTTGGTGTATTCGTTGACCTGGATGCCCAGAAAGGTGGTGCCCAGCAACGCGGTCAGGATCATCCAGTTGCGGGCGGTCTTGGGCTTGCCGTCCTGCAGGGCCGACAGCGCCATCACCACCGCCGTGCTGCTGACGATGAGCACGAAAGTGTTGACGGCCGTGACCGGGATGTTCAGCGCGTGGTTGGCGCCGGCCGGGCTGTGCCATTTCGTGTTGAGCGCGGCCGCGATCAGGCCTCCGAAGAACATCACCTCACTCGCCAGGAAGAGCCACATGCCCAGCTTGCGGGTATCGAGGCGGCTCTCTTCTTGCATCGCAACTGCAGTAACCTGGTTCATCGATTGCTACTCCCTGCTCCCTGCTTTCTCATTGGCCGCCGCCCGTGGGCGCCGGCTGGGACGTGGGCCGCGGCTGAGGCGGCTGCTTGCGCCCGTATCCATACGGGTCGCCGACCACCACCGGCGGTTGGGGGAAGTTGTGGATGGGCGGCGGCGAAGGCAGGGTCCATTCCAGCGTGAGGGATCGCCAGGGGTTGGCGCCGGCCAGCTTCCCGGTGCGCAGGCTGATCAGGATGTTGGCGAGAAAGGGCAGCACGGCGATGCCAAGGACGAAGGCCCCGATGCTTGAGATGAGGTTGGCCGTGGCAAACTCGGGCGGGTAGGTAAAGACCCGGCGGGGCATGCCCTCCAGCCCGAGCCAGTGCTGCGGCAGGAAGGTCAGGTTGAAGCCGATGAACGTGATCCAGAAATGGAGCTTGCCGAGGCGCTCATTGAGCATCCGCCCGGTGATCTTCGGGAACCAGAAATAAAGCCCGGCGAAGACCGCCTGGACCGTGCCGCCGAAAAGCACGTAGTGGAGGTGAGCCACCACGAAATAGTGTCCTGGACATCGATGGGAAGGGATGGAGGCCCAGGAAAACGCCGCTCAGCCCGCCGATCACGAACATGGCGATGAAGCTCGGCACAAACAGCATCGAGGTGGTGAAACGGATGCGCCCGCCCCAGATGGTGGCCAGCCAGCTGAAAATATTTCACCCCGGTCGGCACGGCGATGATCATGGAGGTGAGCATGAAGGGGATGCGCAAGAGAGGGGATTCATGCCGCTGGTGAACATATGGTGCGCCCAAACCAGGAAGCCGAAGATGGCGATGGCCATGCTGGAGAAGGCGATCATCTTGTAGCCAAAGAT
>CAWEHT010000313.1:0-3223 GCA_963808455.1 uncultured Chloroflexia bacterium
GTAGGTAACTTCCCTCGCCATCAGGGCTTCGTCGGGATTGAAGCCAAAGGTGGGGCGGAAGGCCAGCAGGTAATCTTGCGCCAGCCAGAGATTGGCCAGCGTGGCGGGGTGATCGGGGGGGCCGAAAAGCACATAGTGCGCCAGCGAGCCATCGTGGCCGGCATCGGCGGCCGGGGCCTGCGTCTTACAAAAGGTGATGGCGAATGAGTGGCGATTGCACGGGTTGCCGGGACCTTCCTCGGGATGGGCGGGGCAGATGCCGCCCACGCGGTCTGACGGGAGCTCGGCATCGGCCGGGCCCAGGGCTCGCACCGAGCATACCTGGCCGCGCCAGAGCGGGTATTCCGCGCCCTGTTGGCCCGTGCGCTTGTCGATCACGATAAGCCTGGACTCGTCGCCGAAGTCGACGGCCACCCGTGCGCCCAGCACCCTGCGGGCAGGCGCACTTCCCGTGCGCCGCGCAGTCCCGCCACGCGGGGATGGTTCAGGCTGCAAGACATCCACGTAAATGTGATGGCACCCACGGTTCTCGGCCGGTGCCAGGTGATGGACGTGCGCTGCCCGCCAGTACCAGTCCCCCGGCATGACGATGGCCGCCGCAATCCAGACCCCGTACGTGGACGCATCGTTGATCGCCCCCAAGGGCCGGCCGTCTGCCGCATGGGTATCCCCGGCCTGGTCCGGACCTCGCCGGCCGCCGAGGAAGATTGCAAGCGCTTTCTGCATCACCGTACTCCCACCGCTCCATTTTCGAAAGAGAGCTTCCGCCGGGTCTTCGGCCTGAAACCCGGGGCCGGCCACCTGATCCGATCGCGCCGCGGATGCGCCGGGCATCTCGCCCGGCAGCGCCCGCACCCTGGCAGCCACGTCGCCCCCCGCCAGGCCCGGCAGGGATGCCGGCGTTCCCAGGAGGAGCCTCCGTCAGCAGCGGCGCGTAAACCTATCGTGCGACCGGTTCACGACCGGCCCATCGGAGGGCCGGCCAGCGCCTGGGCCAGGGCCTGGTCCTCCCCGGAAAAACGGGCAACCTGGCAGCCGGCCTGGCGCAAGAGCGCCTCGGCGGCTGCCGGCACCTGGTCCCCAATGATGGTGACCCTCGCGGCCATCCGGGCTTCGGCAAGGCAGAAGCCGGCCGTGGCCCCGCTGCGGCGCAAGCCGTCGAGCACCATCGCCAGGATCAGGCGCGTGCCCTCGTCAGGGGCCGGCCCCCCGATCGTGCCCGGCGCCCCGGCCAGCGGCCCGAGGAGCACATAATGCGCCAGGCAAAAAGCACGGCTGGGAGGTGGCGCTGCGTCAGGCTCCAGCTCGGGTGCAGTCGACAGGAAGGCGGCGTCCGGAGCGGCTTCCGGGCCCGGCGCCACCGCGCGCGCTTCCACGTCCACGCTTTGGACCGGCCTGCCAGCGAACCAGACCGGGTCGAGCGCCACGAAGTTCTCGCCGGTCACTTCCACCTGTCCCAGCGGCTGCCCCGCCGCCTCGAGGCGATAGCAGCCGGGCGGCAGCCCTCCGAAGGTAAACGATCCGATGGCAGGGCCACCGATCCTTCTGGCGTCCGCGCGGAGGTGCTCTCGAGCGGGCATTGCCGGCTCCAGCGCCAGGCCGGGGGAGCGTGAAGCACCGCTACGGCTCCCGGCGGTGGATCGAGCACCTGGCCTCTGATGCTGCTGCCCAAGGGGAAAATCAGCTTGAAGAGCCCACCCGGTGCCAGGGTCACATTTTCACGGATGGCTCCGATCCCGTCCAGGGCAAGGCGATAAGTGCCGGCCGCCAGGCCGGCGAAGCTGAAGGCCTCGTTGGCGTCCAGGACCGTCTGGTGCAGCCCGGCTTCGCCCGACAGGGTCACGGCGCGCCCGGGGGCACTGCCCGGAACGCGCCCCTCGATGCGCGCCGGGCCGGCCCGCATCGAGCCCAGGCTCAGCTTGATGCCCCTCCTGCCCACGCCGTCCAGGGCCAGCCCGGCGATCGTGACGTTGTCCGCGGAGAGATCGTAAACACCCAGCGGCAGCCGGGCGAAACGGAAAGAGCCATCGCCGGAGGTCGTGGTACCCGCAAAGCGTGCTGAGGGACCTGCGCCCGAACCCCTGTCGCCTCCCGGCGCGTGAGCGTGACGCGAACGCCGGCGGCAGGCGCGCGCCATCGGCCGCGCTCACCTTGCCTCCCAGGATACTCGTGGCAAAGCGCGCCTGCCCGGCCGAGCCGGCCGGCAACAAAGGCAGCTGCCAGCCGCCCGAGATACCCGGCATGCCGGGCCCGTCGCCCGCCGGGAGGAGTCGGGTGCCGGGAGGCGGAGTGCGGCTCCCGCCGTGCTTCCCGCATCATCCGGCGCCTGGGCAGCCCGAAAAGAGCCGGGACCCGCACCCGCCCCGTTCGACGGGGCGCCGTTGCCGAGCGGCGCGCCTCAGCCCCCCGGCCGGCGGCCCTGGGAGGCTGGGCCCCCACGCGCCCCCGGCCTTTGGAACGAGCGGCGGCCGGCTCCGCTGTTGCCGCCGGCCGCGCCTCGCTGCCGGGCTGTTTGAAAGCCTGCACGGCGGGCAGGACGCCCTGCAGATGGAAGTCGGCATCCCAGCGCTGGGTGTACCAGCCCTAATTTCCCAACCGGCAACATTGGCATTAAGGCGGCCGTTGGCCAGGGCCGAATAGCAGAAAGCCAGGTAGTAGTCAGGGCGCGCCTCGCTGGCGATTGGGGTGTTCCCCTGCATGAAGGCGTCGATGCCGGCAACGAGGCGGGCGTGCGCCTCAGGATTCACACGAGGATAACGCGGATCATCCGGCCAACCGACGACCGGCCCGCCCTCCGTGGTAATGATCGGCACGTGACGGCCCAAAGCCCGGAAGGCTTGCCCGTCCAGCACCCGGTAGGCGAGAAAACAGCCTGGCGCCGCCGTGGGCGTGGTGCCTGCTTGCTTGCCGGCCAGGCGCCACCCGTTGACCGCGTCGGCCGGCCGCCCCTCCCAGGCCCAGGTGCCGTCGCGCTCGTAGTCGCTTTGCGCGAGTGCCTGCCCGATGCGGTTGATGGCATCGTTGGGGTAGTCGAGGGGACGGTTCAGCGTGTAGTTGTGAGCCGCCAGCCACGCTCCAGCGGAGAAGAGGTCGCCTCGGCCCCGCTTGACCACCTCGGCAACCAAATCCGCCTGATTGCCGGCGACCAGGCCGGGAAGGCCGGGAAGGCCGCCCAGGTGAATGACCCTGTCGGCGTCGGCGACAAAGCGCCTCGCCACGTGGG
>CAWEHT010000314.1:0-6384 GCA_963808455.1 uncultured Chloroflexia bacterium
TACACTATTGGAACAAGCAACCCGCCCCAACTCTTTGTCCTACCCCGTGAACGGTTACCGCTTATCGTCAGGATGGCAGCACTCTGGTTATAGATGCCGCCGCCACCTTGACTGTAAGGACGCTAACTTGTCCCCAGTGTCACTACAGTTACAGTACTTATCAGCAACAGGCTCTCTTGCCAGAGGCTCCATGATAGCAGGGCTGGTGACCCCGCCGATTGTCCGCCCCGTCCCGATTGGACGAACAGCTTGAAGGAGGTACGACATGAGCTATGTAGGCATCGGACGTCGCCTGGTGGCAGCCGTCGTCGACGGCATTGTCCTCGTCGTGATCTTCTACTTGATCGCGGCTTTGACCGGGAAGACCACGGAGAGCGGCTTCTCGCTCACTGGCGCACCGGCTTTCCTGGCCTTCTTGCTGGGCCTTGCCTACTACGTGCTCCTCGAAGGCACGGTGGGCGCTACCCTGGGCAAGCTGCTCCTCGGCCTGCGCGTGGTCAAAACGGACGGCTCGCGGACCGACCTCCGGGCGTCGCTCATCCGCAACGTGATGCGCATCGTCGACTTCCTGCCGTTCATCTATATCGTCGGCATGATCGCTATCGTGGGTTCCGAGAAGAAGCAGCGCCTGGGAGACAGGGTCGCGGGCACGGCCGTCGTGCGCGCGCAGGCACGGTCGCCGCGCCCGCAGCTGGATGAGGCAGACAGGCCGCAGCCGGCGCGACCCCTATCGATATCGGGGATGAAATGGAACACTCAGGGTGACGCGTTCGGGAGTTGTTCCCCCACGTGCGCTGGGCCGCGCGCAGAGGGCTCGAGCCCGGCCAGCCTGATCGCGAGGAGCTGCGACAGGTTCACTACCTAATGGGCGAGCAGCGGGGGCCACAGCGTCCCGGCGACTCCCGCTCAACTGAAGCTTAGCGAGCCGACGGTGCGGCTGTGGCTCAAGCGCTTCAACGCCCGGGGGCTGGCCGGTCTGGGAGTGGGAGACCAATCCCGTGTCGGGCGTCCGCCGACCTACGCACCCGACGAAGTCGGTGCGGTGGTTGCGGCCGCCCTGACCAATTGCTCGAGGGGTAAGCGAGATCGCACGCACGGGCCCGAGCGTCGAACGTGAGCGCGGCGTGAATCGCCTCGCGGGAAAGCCTCGGATGCGCTTCGAGGATTTGCTCCTCGGATTCACCGGCCGCCAGCTTATCAAGGATCAACCCGACCGTGATGCGCGTCCCTTGATCACCGGTTGTCCCAGCATCACCGCGGGGTCAGAGGCCACGAGGTCGATCGCCAGATGGCCCACTCCTCGATGGCTAGCCCACCGCCCTCCTGCGCCGGTTCGCCAGCACCAGGCAGACGGCCCCAACGATCAGAACGAGGAGGCCGTAAAATGCGTACTGGATGTGCCCTCCCATCATCCCACCCCTCAACACCCCCGTGCCTTGCAGAATCCACAGTATGCCCAGTGCCGCCAGGATGACCCCCGGGATATTCAGCAACCATCTCATGCCCCACCTCCGCACAGCAATCAGATTACCTGTAAATGGCTATACGACTGTGGGGGGTGCAACTCTGTCGTCAAGGCTACCCAATCGCCCAGTAAGGGCTCCCCGTTTCCGCACTACGCACGACGATCCGATGTACGGCCGAGGACGGCAGATATCAGAATGGCCGTGGAGCGGCCTCGGCCAGGTATCCGAACCGCTGCACAAACTCCTGGCAGGTCAGGTTGGTCAACGCTGCCAGGCGCTCGAACAGCGCCATGTCGCGGGCATGTTCCGGCTTCAGGCGCGCCATCGTCCTGTAGCTCGACAGGTAACGATAGGAGCTTGTGTCCACCAGCCGGACCTCCGTGCGCCCGGTTTCCGGGTCGATCATGTCCTGGTACGGGATCGGCACGATCCCGTTGCGCTGCAGGGTGATGATCGCATTCGTCCCCCCCTGGAGCAGGAAGTCGATCGCCGCTTCGCCCAGCAGGCGCGTGTATTCGACGTCGAAGGCGCAGGGAGGGGCGCAGCGCAGCTCATATCCCAACACGTGCTTGATCAGCCGCACCTGCACCCCCATCCGCTGCAGCTCCCGCTCCAAATTCTGCTTCAGAATGTCCAGGAAATTGACTTCCGCCAGGCGGATATGCCCATGCTCGTCCCGCTGGACATTGTCCAGGGCTTCCAGGTCTTCGTGCGCCAGGTTTTCCAGGATCCCTTCTGCCAGGATGGCGACGCCATAGCGTTTCTGCTCCAGCATGCGCATCAGGACGGACGTCGCCAGGATGTTAACGACCTCCTGCAACCGGATCTCCTGCCCGGACCACTCCTCCGGGATCAAAGTCACGGACGCCACCGCGCTCTTCCCGATCCCCAGCGCCAGATGGCCCGCCTTGCGCCCCATCGTCATCACCAGGAACCAATGCTGGTTGGTGGCGGCGTCCCGCTTGAGGTTCATCGCCAGCTGCGTTCCGAGGGCACGGGCGGTCTCGTAGCCAAAAGTGACGATGTCTTCCGGAAGCGGCAGGTCATTGTCGATCGTCTTCGGCACGTGCGCCGAGCACAGCCTGACCCCCATGATCTCCTGGGCATAGCGGGCGACCCGTGAGGCTGAAAACGCCGTGTCATCGCCTCCGATCGAAACCAGGGATGTGATCCCGGCCGCGAGCAGCGCGGACACGCAGTTCTGCAGCGCCTCGCTCGACTTCGTCGGGTTGGCCCGGGACGTGCGCAGGATCGATCCGCCCTCTTGATGGATGTACGCCACGGTTTCGGGCCGGAGCGGTATCGCCCGCGACCTCCCCGGCCATCAGGTGCTGGAACCCATCGTAAATCCCGATCACGTCCCGGCCGTTCTTGCAGGCTTCGAGCGCGGCGGCGTTGATCACGCCGTTGATCCCGGGCGCCGGCCCGCCACCGACCAGGATGCCAATCCGATCCTTCGTCGCTTCGGCAGCCATTATCTTCTCCTGTATTGAAAAGTGTACCTTACGTCTACCTGATCCTGGGTCTTCCTAAAGTTCAGAACTCCTCTCTACGGTTGGATGCCACAAGAAGGTAAGCGTCAAGCGAGCAGGTGCCGCGTGCGTATCTCCTCAAAGCAGTTCCGGAATTCGCTGGGGTCTATGTCGAATTTCGTGGCCTCTGGCAGCACCACCTCGAAATATTGCTCCAATGCCGAGCAAGCAAAGTGCTCCGCCGCCAAGCAGATAGATCGAAGTGTCGGCAGGCCAGCGTTCGCCCAAGCGCGTCAAGAAACTCAAGATGGCTGCGGTCGTTACTTGTTCTGGCCCCATTGCCGCTCCATTTCCCACCTCCGAATCAGCTTGCGGGCCACGTTGTCGTAGGTGCCGGCCCAGTTTGCGGTGATGCCGGTGCGGTTGGCATGGGCCTGGGCCAGAAGCTCGAGCTTGCGAATGAGAGGCGCATCGCGGGCCGGTATCCCAAACTCGGCAGAGAACCGGTCGGGCGGCCAGCGCCATTCGTCGCCCACTTCCGGCCTGAGTCGCTCGGCGTACCGGTTCTGCAGCAGAACGGCCGCCGTATAGAACAGGCGCAGCGTAAGAGCATCCGGAGCGTTGAGCCGGGCGAGCGCTGCTGGGACTGATTCGGCATAGCCGGGATGGGCCAGAAGGATTGCGATGATTGCCTGGCGCACCCGCGCGGACGGCTGCCGGGCCGGATCAGCCAGCAGCCGGTCCGGTGGGCGAACCCGCGTCCGCCTGATACGAGGTATGGCGAGACAGGTGGTGAATCCCCAGCAGCTCGAGCTCGGCTACCAGAGCCTCTTCTTCTGATACCGCCTCTTCTGCAACCATAAGATCGCCATGCCCGTGTGCCCAAGAGCCACAACCCGTCAGGCAACCGGCGCAGCCAGGGCTGTCTGAATCGCTCTACCTGTGAGCCTAGGATGCGCTTGAATGACCTGCTCCTGAAACCCGCTGGCTGCCCGTGTCAAGAGCGGATGGACCTGTCCGCAGATCAACGGATCAAGATGCCCCCTGATCGTCAGCGAGGATGTCCGCTCCGGCCGCCGGGCTCGAGCCGGACGCTGCCACGTATGCCTCCGCCCCGCCTGGGCCTGGCAGGGGCGCAACGCCTCGCCCGGGTTCCCCGGGGAAGCCTGCGCGGAGGGCCTCCCCCCGCGACCGGTTCGCCGCTCTTGCCCTCAGGGGTGGGGGTAGATCGAGCTCCGCGTTGGGTGGGTGGCCAGGTACAGGACCGTGACGGCTGAACCCGCCTGGAGCCCCGGCCCGGGCGGGTTCAGGGTGCTCACCTTGCCCGGATAGGCCCTGCCGTCTACCTGATATTCGTAAACGATCACCCAGGGGTGCCGCCCATTGACCCTTACCAAGTAATTCTCAGACACGTCGGTGACCCGCCCCTTTATCGGGCAACCTTCCCGCAGCACGCCGACGACTTTCTTCATTTCCCGGTACCGCGACACAAGAGCGATGCCTGCGACTACCAGGAACGCCAGCCCAAGCGCCAGAAAAGGGATCCCCACAAGCGCCGTAACCGCCGCGTGCGAGCCGAACACGAGCCCGGCGCCGACCGGGCCAAAAATGAGCCCGAGCACGCCGAAGACGATGCCCACAATCGACCAGGCATCCGTAGACAGGAGCCGCCACAGGTATCTGTCGGAGATCGGCCGCGGGGCAGCGGGCGGGATGGGAAGCTCATCGACGGCCATGGCCGAGGCCCCATCCTGGCCGTCCGCCAGCAAAGGCCCGCCGCAGTTCTGACAGTTGGATTGAAAAGCAAGATAACCGGTGCCGCACCAGGGACAGACAAACATTCGGTTCCCCCTTCTCCCGTCGCTCTACGGTCTCCGATCACCATAATTGTCGGCGTGTCGCGCACTGCCCGAATTACCGGCACCCGGGGGTCGCCCGGCTCAGCGAGATTCCATTAGCATGATTTCCGCCTGCGATGGGCGCTTGTTTTGTTACGAAAAGCATTATACCATACCGCGGGGGCCGGATTCTGGCGGCCGGGCCCGGACGGACCGTTTGCGAACGATCAGCGAACACGTTGCGCCGATTCACTCATTTCGGATATCCGTCAGCCGGCTGGATTCCCGATCACCCTTGCGCTGGCGCGGCAGGAGGTTTCTCAAGATGATGCTCGAATACCCAAAACACATCAAGCGGGCGATCCGCGAGCTTGCCGGGGTGGCCTATGAGGAAGAGATGAAGCGCGAGCTAGGCCAGCTGGCGCAGGGCTTCGACGATTGGCGCGCAGGCAAGATCGACGTCTGGGAGCTGCATCGCCGGATCCACAAGTATCACGACGGACCGGCGCGTGCGCTGTACAACCAGTATAACGAGTCACACCAGGACATGCTGGTCGCCTACGCCATCGTGCGCGGGGTTATCAGTCAAGAACGTGTCCCGCGGAGCTCTGGCAATATCTCGAGCGGCCGCTGGCCTTCTACCGGTCCATGGAGCAGCGCAGCGGGGCCGGCTCGTCGGCCACGGAAGGTGGCGACAAAGACGGGTAATTCGGCTTGCGACAGGATCGAGGCTGCTGCCCCTGGAACACCGGTCAGGTGTCCCCGGAAACGCCCTGGTCGGAAAGGTGTTCGATGGCGCGCAAGTATCACTTTGTAGCAATACTGGTTAGGCGACCACCAGCCGGGGAGAAGGTGGAAGATGGCGAGGAGGTGGCTCGCTACGAGATCGACGCGGTGTCGGACAGGGGGTCGGCACGCGCTGCGTCAGAATGGCACAACCGGGTCTACCCGCAAGATCGGCTGATCTCCGGCTACGGCAATCAAGGGGACATGAACTGGAACTACCTGGGGCGGGTGGAAGAGAACCGCCGCTATCGTCCCTCGCCTACCGGACAGGTGCTGCTCCTCTTGCCGTTGCCGCCGTCCGACGAAGCGCACGATATGCCCCGTCTGCAAGCCCTCATGGAGCAATTGCGCCAGGACGCGCAGAAGGTCAGGAACGCCTGCCGCGGCCGCAGCCCGGAGCTACTGGACGATGTCGAGCAATATCTGCGCTACCGCATGGACGAGACGGGCGGCAGCATCACGGACCAGATGCGCCGGGATGCCGATCTACTGTTTGATTGGCCGGGTGGGCCGGCGATGCTGGGCCGGGCGTTGGACGTCACACCGAAAGAACTGCGCAGGCTGCTGGGCCAGTTCAGGAACATGCGCTGCCCAACGTGCTACGAGACGCATCAGATATTGGATGAACGGGCGCGGGGCGGCTTCGATATCGCGTGTTATGCCTGTCGCAGGTGCGGGACGGAGCTGGTCGAGGCGCCACACGTATCCCGCGCACGTATACTACGACTGGCGACATTCTGCCTGATCGCGAATGGGACTGGCCGCCGGCGTGCCGGCCATAAGGTGTCGGCCCCGGGCAAGAACCGGGTTCGAGCAATACAT
>CAWEHT010000315.1:0-5585 GCA_963808455.1 uncultured Chloroflexia bacterium
GGCCGCCACCAGGTCGGCGAGGGCCTGCCCCAAGGCGATCTCGCTGCGCTGGGCCCGATAGCTGACCGCGGTATCGAGCACATTGCTGCCGCAGCGCACCGCCTTGGTCAGGGCCAGGCGATAGCTTAGGTTGACCGCATCCGTCATGTCACCCAGATAGGTGCCCGCGCCGATTGAAGAGAACGTGAGGTCGTGGCTGACGCGAAAATGGCCCGGCGCGCAGCGCCCGGCGAAGCGGGCCGCAAAACGGGCAGTGCCGGCCGCCGTTGCCCGGCCTGCCAGCGCCATCAACCGGCCTCGCCGGCGTTCGCCTTCGCCAGCTTTTTGTGCCGTTCTTCTGCCTTGCGCTCGATGCGGTTGAATGTGCCGGCCAGCCCCATGGCCTTCTTGACCTCGCGGATCGTCTCGGCCGCGACCTGGCGCGTGCGCAGCGTCCCTTCGTAGATGATCTCGTCTACGAGGCCGCTCTGCCGGGCGTACGAGGCCATGCGTTCACGGATAGGAGCCAGGAAACCCTCCAAGACGGCCGTCAGGCGCTCTTTGACCTCCACGTCGCCCACGCGGCCCTCGACGATAGCGCTCCGCCAGTTCCGCCACTTCGGCCTTGTCAGGATTGAATTGCTCATGGTAGATGAAGACAGGGTTGCCCTCGACGCGACCAGGCACGTCGGCGTGAACGCGGTTGGGATCGGTGTACATGCTGAAGACTTTCTTGCGCACGGTGGCCGCTTCGTCATGCAGGTAAATGGCATTGCCGAGCGACTTGCTCATCTTGGCCTGCCCATCCGTGCCGACCAGCGTCTCGCCTTGGACCAGGTAGTCAGGGATAGGGAAGACCTCGCCGTACATGCCGTTGAAGCGGCGGGCGATCTCGCGGGTGATCTCGACGTGGGCCTGGTTGTCTTCCCCTACGGGCACGAGGTGGGCACGAGGCAGCAAGATATCAGCCGCCTGAAGGACGGGATAGCCCAGCAGCCCGAAAGGCATGGTCTCTTCGTCTAACAGCGCGGCGCCGGCCATGTCCTTGATGCTCGGCAGGCGGCTGAGGCGCGGCACGGTAACCAGGTTCCCGAGCAGCTGGGCGAGTTCATAGGTCTCGTGTACGGCCGACTGTAAGAAGATGGTCGACTTCTGCGGGTCGATGCCGGCGCCCAAATAATCCAGCACCATGCCGTGGGCATTGTCCGCTATGGCTTCGATGTGCTCTTTTTCGGGCCGGGTGGTCAGCATGTGCAGATCGGCAATGATGAAGAAACATTCATAGTCGTCCTGCAGCCGGACCCGATTGCGCAAACTGCCCACGTAGTGGCCCAGGTGCAACCGGCCGGTCGGCCGATCACCGGTCAAGATGCGTTGACGCTCAGCCATAGGAAAACCTCCAAAACAAAGCCCCGTTCCTTGCGGCAGGCCAGGAACGAGGCGCTACAGCTTCTCGAGTTCAGCCACAGATCTCTGATCATTCGTTGCGGGTCACCGATCGCCCATTATACCAAGGCCGACCCCACCCACCAAGTCAAGCCGTCTCGATCTGAGCGCGATGGGTGAAAGAGAAAGTTGACAACGAGACGGGGCTGCTTACAATTAAGGCTTGGAATTTGCCAGTTTTGTGGTCCTCGAGCTGGGCAAGCTCGTGGTCGCGCCTTGCGGCTGACAGTGCTGCCTTGGACAACGACCTCTTTGGGGTGGCTGCTCACTGATAACAGCCTGACCTGATGGCATTAACGGAAACTGACCTCGGCGAGACGGCTGGCGCTGGCTGCGCATGCCGCTCACGGACGACACGGAGGCCCAAGCAGCACTTTGCCTGGCGCGTACAGCTATTACTCAGCGTCCCTCAGGGACAAGGAGAGCCTTCATAATGGCACAATCGAGCAAGGCCCCTGCAGTCACGGGGGAATGGGAATGTTCGGAATGCGGGTACACCGAAGAAGGAACCGAGACGGCGCGCCCTCCCAAGTGCCCGGAATGTGATGCCCCGGCCGATGCGTTGGAGTTCTACACCTATGAAGACGAAGACTGGGAGGAGGGCGACGAAGAAGGCTTGGAGGACGAAGACCTCGATCTGGAAGAGGATGATGAGGACTTCGAAGACGAGGATGAGGACGAAGACCCGGACGACGATTTCTGAAGGGGATCCCTAACTAGCAGGAGCACGATGATGGATGCACAAGAGATCACTACCCGTAGCGAGGAGCCTCCCCAATGGGGCGACCTTCACGAAACCAACGACGATGAACCTCCCCAACATGGTGCGCCTCGCGACGCGCGCCCTTGTGGGCGCAAGTTCCCGCCACGCAATGGGAGGATTGGCGCTGGCAGTTGAGCCACCGGCTCAACTCGCTGGAGGAGCTACGTAAGGTCGTGAATTTGACCCCGGATGAGGTGGAAGGATGCCAGCACCACCATTTCCGGGTGGACATCACCCCGTATTTTGCCTCCCTGATCGACCCCGACGATCCGAATTGCCCAATCCGGCGCCAGGTGATCCCGACCAGCCAGGAACTGGTCGATCACCATGGGCTGTACGTGGACTCACTCAACGAAGATGCGCATAGCCCCGTTCCGGGCCTGGTGCACCGCTATCCTGACCGCGTGCTGATGCTTGTCACGACGCAGTGCGCCAGCTACTGCCGGTATTGCACACGCAGCCGGATCGGGGCGCCCCGGGGGCGCAGTTCAGCCGGAGCGACTACGATGCCCAGATCGATTACATCGCGCGGCACGCCGCAGGTGCGCGACGTGCTCCTCAGCGGAGGCGATCCACTGATCTTGCCGCAAAAGATCCTGGAGAACCTTCCTGCAGCGCTTGCGGGCCATCCCTCACGTGGAGATCGTCCGCATCGGGAGCAGGGTACCGGTCTTTCTGCCTCAGCGCATTACGCCCGAACTGGTGGCCATGCTGAAGCGCTACCACCCGCTCTGGATGAATATCCATTTCAATCACGCCAGGGAGATCACGCCCGAGGTGTCGGAGGCGCTGGCCCGCCTCGCCGATGCGGGTATCCCGTTGGGCGCGCAAGCCGTCCTGCTGGCGGGCATCAATGACTCGGCCGACGTGACGCTGGAGTTGGTCCACAAGCTCGTGCGCAACCGTGTACGCCCTTATTACGAAGGCGTCGGCCAGCATTTCGATGGGGTGTTCGACGTCGCCAGCGGATTGCGGACCAGGAGCGGCAGCACTTACTCGGTGGCCTGTTCGACCGCTTCATGGCCCGAGGACTCCCCCTCGCCGACTGGCGCTGAAAACTGCACCTCGTCGCCTTCAAACAGCAGCGGTTCGGCATCGTGCAGTGGGTTCGACGCGATGGGCGGCGAAACTGCGCCTGCTCGACTTGAGCGGTGGAGCCGCGGCTGCGATTGCCGCCGGCGCCAGTTTGCCCAGCGGCGCGACGGGTCCGCGGCCTGGGGGATGATCGCGGCTGTGCCGCCCGGATGAACCACCACCAGCGCCGTGCGCATGCGCGCAGGATCTCGGCCAACCAGTATTCGCCCCCGCAGACCGGGCAACGCACCACGGCATCGGGGTACGTCCCGTCTGGGACAAGGACTTGTTTTTGACACTTCGGACAGTTGGATGTGAACGCCATGACATCGACTCCGCTAGGGTTGTGACCCCATCTAGTTTAACTTGAATGGACGGGGAAAGCTACTAGCGGCTCGAAAGGCAGTTCTCACAACCGGCGTGGCGGGATTCCTCTCCCAATGGCAGACGTTACCCACCATAGGGTGGGTTCCGTCACTCGCTGGCCCGGTTGTTCCGCTGGCTTTCCTGTTCGAGCCTCTTGATGTCGGCGGGCGAAGCTTCGGGCGGTCGATCTTGATCGTCAGCTTGTTGAGCTTGCCGGTGAAGGTGAACGGCACCTGGTAGTCGTCGTCGTACACCGGTGTGCCGGTGTCGGAGCCGATGTCGAAGCTCTCGTCCCATTGCAGGATCATCGGCAGCGTCTTCCATCTTCCTGCGGGCGACTTCCTTGCCGTCCACCTTGAGCACGCCGGTGCCGCCGCGGCCGAGGCCGCTCATGTTGTTGAAGGCCAGCGTGCCGACGCCGAGGCCGTCATACTTGAAGTCGAACTCCAGCGTGTGCTTGCCGGGCGCGAGGGCTTCCGGGCCCTCCCAGCGGACCCGCTTCAGGTCCACCAGGTTCCAGAGGAAGACCGGCTTGCCCTTGAGCAGGTAGAAGCCGTAGCCGGCAAAGCGCCCGCCGGAGGTCAAGATCATGCCCTCGGCGCCGCCTTCCGGCACTTCGATGTCGGCCGTGATAGTATAGGAACTGTTGAGCAGCAACGGTGAATCGCCCTGCGGCAGGCCGGTCATGCGGGCGGGTGTACACGAACTCGCTGCGGCCGGCGGTGAGGTTGGGCCGCGGCGCACGAGCCGCGTCGCCACGAGGCGTCCAGCGGCAGCACCTGGTACTTCCGCTTCCCCAGAACAGTTCCTTCATCTCCTTGACCTTTGTCGGGTACTTGGCCGCCAGTCGTTCGTCACTGCGTCCAGTCCTTGCGTAGGTCGTAGAGCTCCCACGTGAAGTTGTTGACCGGGTCCTGCTTGACCGCGAAGACTTCCCAGGGCGGGCGGATGACCTTCGTGCTGGCGATCCAGCCGTCGTGATAGAGGGCGTGGTCGCCCATCATTTCGAAGTACTGCGTCTTGTGCCGGGAGGGCGCGGTGGCGTTCGCCGCGTCGAAGGTGTAGGCGAAGCTCGTGCCTTCAATGGCGACTTGCTTGATGCCGTCCACATATTCGGGTCTGGATGCCGCAGGCTTCCAGAATTGTCGGCACGACGTCAATGATGTGGTGGAACTGGTTGCGGAGGCCGCCCGCGTCCTTGATGTGGCCCGGCCAGGAGACGCACATGCCCTGCGCGTGCCGCCGAGTGCGAGGCGATCTGCTTGGTCCAACTGAACGGCGTATCGAAGGCCCACGTCCAACCCACGGCCATGTGGTTGTAGGTCTGGTCCAGCCCCAGGCGTCTAGAAGTACTTCAACTGGTCTTCGACCGGGAACTGAACGCCGTTGAACATGGCCACTTCGTTCGGCGTCCCGATCAGCGTGCCCTCGGCGCTGGAGCCGTTGTCGCCGCTAATGTAGATAATAGCGTGTTGTCGAGCTTGCCCATGTCTCGACGGCCTGGATCACGCGGCCAATTTCGTGATCGGTGTAGGCCAGATACGCCGCATAGACTTCCACCTGCCGGATGAATATCTTCTTCTCTTCGCGGTGACTGATCCCATTCTTCAGCACTTGTCGGGCCACGGAGTCATCTTCGCAGTCTCGGGGATCACGCCCAGCCGCTTCTGGTTGGCGAAGATCGTGTCGCGGAGCTTGTTCCAGCCCTCGTCGAACAGGTGCATATCGCTGATCTTTTGATCCACTCCGGCGTCGCGTGATGCGGGGCGTGCGTGCCGCCGGGCACGAAGTAGCAGAGGAACGGCTTGCCGGGATCGATCTGTTGATGCGGTGCAGCCAATCAATGGCGTCGTCGGCCTGCGCGGTGGTGAGGTTCCAGCCCGGCTTGCCGACATAGGGGTAGATTTGCGTCGTGTTGCGGAAGAGGTTGGGCTGCCACTGGCCGGTGTCGCCGCCG
>CAWEHT010000316.1:0-6182 GCA_963808455.1 uncultured Chloroflexia bacterium
GTACCTTTTCCGTGTTCCGGTTATGTGCGCCTCGGGTGCCGGTGAGGCGCTGGCCTGCCGCCCGCCGCCGATGTGGCCAACCCACTATACCAGGCCCGCCAGGGCTCGACCCCTGAGGTCTCTCCAGCAGGCCTACCTTTTCCGCCTATTTGCCCTTGCCCTCGCGGGCCGCCTCGGCCGGCGCAGGCCGTGCGGGGCGGGCAAAGGCCGTGGAACCGGCGAGGGGCAGATGCTCGGCTGCCCAGGCGTGGAGCCGGGTATACTGGCTGCTGCTGTTTGCCATCAACACCGTGCTGGCGCTTGGCACTGTGGCTCAAGTAGGTGACGCCGGCCCGTCTCTTACCGCCTGTTCGGCTGGCTTTGCACTGCTGGGTACCACCTCTCCCCCGCGCGCCCGGCTGCTTCGGCATGGAGCGCCTTCCTGGCGCTCGCCGTGGCTGTGCGTATGGGCTCGACGCGGGCGCGCGCGCTGCGTGGTGCTGCTGTGGGTGTGCATCTGGGGCCGGCTCGCTGGCCGTCTGGATTGTCCGCTGGGCTGTGCTTGCTGGAGTATGCCGGCGGACGGCGGATCACGGTGCAGGGCACGGCCCCCGCTCGACCGGCCGCCCGCCGTCTAGGCTGGTACTGCGCCGTATTGTCGGTTACCCGACATGGGCCAACACGCTACCGCGGCGTCCCGCCGAACCGCCGGGGCGGAGACAAGCGAGCTCGGCCTGGCCCGACTACAACCTGCTGCGCTAGCACTTTCGGCATGGTCGATTGGCTGCCGAGCCCCGACGCGGAAACTTCGTGCCACCCAGCGCAGCGGCCTGGCGTGGCCGGGCTGCCCGCCGGCCTCGGCGACGCGCCGCCTGAAATGGATCATCGTGCAGCGGCCTTTCTCGGGACTCATTCCAGCCCGGCCCGCCCGCGCAAGCTCCGCGACCTGCTGGCGCACGCGCCGGGGTTGGCCCACCTTATCGACTTCGGGCCTGATCGGGTTTACGGGTGAGACCCGGCCACTCCCCGCGCTTGTGCGGGGAACCGTGCCGCCTGCGTCTACTGTGGCGGCTCGTGGCTGGTAGGATCGCCGATCTCGGCGACCACAGGTCCAAGGGGCCCGGTCGGCGCCTTTGCCCGGGGCGCCGCCGCAGCCATCGGCGCCTCCTGGGGCCGAGGGTGGCCGGGGCCGATACCGCCTGGCTTTTCCCCCGTGGAGGCTCCGTGCGCCGGGCTGGCGGCCACAGCCGCCGCCAGTTCCGGCGGCATCTCGCCGCCCAGCACCAACCACCGGCCCGAGGGCATGGACCTGGCTGGGAACTCAGGGCCTGCTCCATGGCCTCTTGAGCGCCCGGATTCACGATCGGCCACACAAGGCGGTGCCTGGCGGAGCGCCGACAGCAGAGTGTGCCCAGCGCCCCATCGCCGCCGCCGTGCCGGTGTTGCGCGGGGCCGGCGGGCAGGGGCGCGGACGCGTCTTTGCGCGGTGGGCAGGTGCAACAGCTTGAGCGGCCTGCCCGTGGCGCCCGCGCGTCCGTGGACCCCCGCCGGCATTTCTCGTTGACCTGGGTGTCTGCAGTGCGGCGCGGCGCCCGCCTGGGCATGGCTGCACCGACCTCCGCCGGCGCGGGCGGCCGCCGCCTGGCCGGGCACTGCAACTGGCCGGGCCACTGCTGGTCATGGTGGCACCGCTGCCTGCACGGCTCGGCTACGGGCTCCCAGGGGCGCTTGGGAGGCAAGCCCGTCCCCCTGCTCCCGGCCTGCAACCGAGCCTGGCGCATGCATGGCCGATCCACCAGTAGTAGCGCAAGGAGACGGGCGTCCGCCCGGCCGAGGGCGCGCCCGCCGGTGGCCGAGTGCGGCACAGGGCGGGCGATCACCGTCACCGCTGCCCCAATGCTGACGCGACTGCAGAAGTATTAACGTGCCAGTGAAGCCCGTTCCTGCCTTGCCGGGCGGGCCGCCGTGCCGAGTTGGGCGCGTGGCGCCACACCCACGAGGGCAGGCGGGGATCAGGAAGGCAGCCCCAAAAGCGCCCCGGAGGCCAAGCGCCGGACGGCAACGGGGAGACAGGCGAAGCGCAACCAGAACCGCCACCGCCATCCGCCATACCAGGCGACAGCCTAGGGTGATGGCCGAGGCCAGGTAGAAGTACAGGCGGCGCAATCGAGCGCCGTCTCCGGCGCCCAGGCCGCAGGTTGCCTCACGGCGCGGCCACGAAAACCAACGCCAGAGCACGCACCCCAGAGGGAAGAAGGCAGGAATTGGGGCACGAGGCGGAGGCCTTCTCGCGGTCGCCAGGCCCCAGGGCATCCGCGTGGGCCTGGCGACCGCGGAGGGCGGCACGTTCTGGGTCGCATCGCTGGCCTCCGCCCTCGTCCGATTCCTCGCCTTCTTCCCTCTGGGGTGCGTGCTCTGGCGTTGGTTTGGTAGCGCGGTGACGGGCGACCTGGCCTGGGCGCCGGAGACGCCAGGCGCTGCGATCTTGCGCCGCCTGTACTTCTACCTGGCCTCGGCCATCACCCTGGCTGTCGCCTGGTATGGCGGGATGCAGTTGCTGGCGGTGGCGGTTCTGGTTGCGCTTGGCGGGTCTGCGGGAGGCGGCCTTGTCTCTGCCGTTGCCGTCCCGGCGCTTGGCCTCCAAGGGGCGCTTTTGGGGGCTGCCTTCCTGATCCCCGCCTGCTTCGCCTGGTGGTGGCATTGGCGCTGCGCCGAGAACTGGGCGCGGCAGCCCGGCCCGGCAGGCCATGAGGAACGGGCTTCACTCGCACGTAGAAATCTACCTGCATGGCGTGAGCATTGGGGCAGCGGTCGTGGTGATCGCCCGTGCCGCCGCTGTGATCTATCGAGCGCCAGGCCGGCCCCTCGGGCCGCCGGCAGGCACAGAGTTGCCGGGCAACGACTTCCTGAGCGCCCTGGCCGGGCTGGGAGCGGCCATTCTGCTTGCGCTGCTCTGGTGGATCGGCCATGCGCTGGTGCTGCGCCAGGACGCCCGGTTGCAGGCCGGAACAGGGACGGGCTTGCCTCCGAGCGCCTGGGAGCCCGTAGCCGAGCCGGCGCCGGATGGCAGCGGTGCAGCCATGACCGGCGGTGGCCCCGGCCAAGGTGCGGTGCCCGGCCGGCCGGCGGCGGCCGGCCCCGCGCCGGCACCGGAGGTCGGTGCAGCCGTGGTCGATGCCCAGGCGGGCACACGCCGCACTGCCGCGCCCAGGGTTAACGAACCCGCGGCGGGGGTGCCCGCGAACGGCCGGGCGCTTGGCGCCGGGCAGGCCGCTCAAGCTGTCGCCCTGCCCGCGCCGGCAAAGACACCCTCGCGCGCCCGGTCCCTGCCCGCCGGCCCCGCACGCCCGACGCCGGCGCGGCGGTCGCAGTGGTCGATGGCGGCGATGGGGCGCTGGGCGCGTCTCTGCTGTCGGCGCTCCGCCAGGCCCTGCCGGGCACGGCCTTGTGGCCGATCGGCTTGAATCCGGGCGCTCAAGAGGCCATGGAGCAGGCCCTGGGCTTCCGGCCGGCCGGTGCCGTCCCCCCAGATGCCCTCGCCCGGGCGACGGCTATCGTCGGGCCGGGCGAGATCGTGGTGCCCGGCGGGCTGGGCGGCGAGATGCCGCCGGAACTGGCGGCGGCTGTGGCCGCCAGCCCGGCGCACAAGGTGCTTCTGCCGGCGGAAAGGCCGGGCCGGCGGTCCGCCATCGGCCCGGCGCAGGGAGCGCCCTCACGGCCCCAGGAGGATTCAGGGCCCGCGGGGGAGGAGCGCCAATCGCCGGCTCGGGCGGCGGCGCCCGGGCAACCGCTGCCACGACCGGGCCCCTTGAACGGTGCGTCGCTGCAACATGTGGTCGCCGAGATCGGCGAGATCCTGCGCCGCGAGCAGCCGCGCGTGGCGGGCTGAGCGTGCCCGGCGCGGCGCCGAGGAGATCACCCGGTCACCCCGTAGACCCAATCAGGCCCGAAGTCGATAAGGTGGGCCAACCCCGGCGCGTGCGCCAGCAGGTCGCGGAGCTGCGCGGCGCGGCCGGGCTGGAATGAGTCCGAGAAGGCCGCTGTGCACGATGATCCATTTCACCCCCAGGCGGCGCAGCATCGTCACCGAGGCCGGCGCCGGCAGCCCGGCCAGCGCCAGGGCGAGCTGCCGGTGCTCGGGTGGCACGAAGCCGCTGTAGCCGTCGGGGCTCGGCAGCCAATGGACCATGCCGAAGTACTGATAGCGCAGCAGGTTGTAGTCGGGCCAGGCCGAGCTCGCTTCTCCGCCCGGCAGGGCGCTTGGGCCCGCGGGGGGCGCCACGGGTGGGTTGGCCATGTCGGACGTCAGGGGTAACTCGACGATCGGCGCGGGGCCCTGGCGTGCCAGCCACGCGTAGACGGCGGGCGGCCGGTCGAGCGGGGGCATCCCCTGCACCGTAAATGCGCCCATCCCGCCGGCATACTCCAGCAAGCACAGCCCGCACAGGACGATCCAGACGGCCGGGCTCACGAGCCGGCCCCAGATGCCAGGCCCGCGCGGCGCCACACGGCGCCACAGCCGCGTCGAGCCCATCGCGGCCAGGACGGAGAGCGCCAGGAAGGCGCTCATGCCGAAGCGGCCGGGCGTGCGGCAGGGCAGTCATGCCGGGCAGATGCTCGTAAAGCCAGCCGAACGGCAGCGGGGCGCCGCCGGCGTCGCCTGCCACCAGCTTCAGCCGCGGTCCGAGCGCCAGCACGGTGTTCATGGCAAACAGCAGCAGCCAGTATACCGGCTCCAGCGCCTGGGCAGCCGGGCGGTTCCCTGCCCTCGCACCGGTTCCGGCCCGGCCTTTGCCCGCCCCGCACGGCCTGCGCCGGCCGAGGCAGCCCGCGAGGGCAAGGGCCGATGGGATCACGCCCAGGAAAAGGTAGCCGCTCGAAAGAGGGGCGCCGGGGTGCAGAGCCCTGAGCAGGCCCTGGTATAGTGGGTTGGCCGCATGCGGCAGCAGGAAATCGGCCAGCGGCGGCGAGGCTGCCAGCGCCTCACCCAGCGAGCGCCTCGAGCCCGAGGCGCGGTGGACTGAAAAGTACGGCAGCGCGAAAGGTAAGACGGCCAGCCCTGCTGCTGCCAGCCACCCGGCCAGCGGGAGCCAGGCGCCCTTTACCTCGCGGGCCCTTGCCTGGTGCTCAGGCTCGGCGCGGGGCCTGGAGCCGGGCGCCTCGGCTTGTCGGGCGCCCGAAGTCGAGGGCGGCGCGACGCAGCCCCGCCTTGTCCCGGCCGCAGCCTCCCGTGCGGGTGGCAGAAGCCTGGGGCACAGGCTCGTCGCGAGCCGTACGGCCAGGTACAACCCTATCGCCAGCACCACCTGGAAGCCGTAATAGAAGGCCGACAGCGTCTGAGCTGCCACGCAGAATGCCAGCAGGGCGCCATCGTGGGCGTCGCGCCGTGCCCAGAAGCGGTCCAGCGCCAGCAGGGCCATCGGCAGCCAGCCGATCGTGATCAGCTGCAGCTGGCTGAGGTGTCCGAACTGATAGGGGCAAAAGGCATAGATGACGCTTGCCAGCAGGGCGGCGCGCCGATTGCCCGTAACATGGCCCGCGAGGAGATACATACCGAGGCCCGCCAGGGGGAAGCTGGCCAGGAACAGCAGGTTGTAGACGAGCACCGGGTTGCCCGTGGCAGCCAATAACGGCACCGCGATGGGCGCATCAGGCCAGAGTACTTCCGAGAGCGCCAGCGTGTTGGGCAGCGGATAGAAGATGGGCGCGTTGAATAGCTCCCACGGCTGCCGCACGAGGATGTGGGCCTGCCACCCCAGGATCCAGGTATTGAGCAGCGTGTCGGAGCGATCGTGGAGGGCAAGCCCGAGGTTTGCCGGCAGAGGCCAGAAAAAGAACGCGGCCAGCATGGCGCAAAGCAGGATGGGGCAGGCCGGCTGCCAGCCCACAGCGCGGAAGGGACGGCGGAGCGTGGGGCTGGAGGATGGGCATGTCACGGCCCGATTCTAATCCTTTGAGCATGGATCGGCAAAGTCTTCGCCGGCCGGGCCCGGCCGGGCCGGCGCACATTCGGTAGTCCCGGGAGAGGCCGCACCTTGCGGATGACCGGCTGGCCTTTGTCCCGGTTTCCAGGAAATGTGGTATACTCCCTGTTGAGGAGGACCGAATGCAACTTGAGGGTTTTCCCCGTCCCTCAGGAGACAACCGGCGTGGCATGCTCTGGTCAGCCGCGTCGCACCATCCTTCCGGCACCGCCCTCGATT
>CAWEHT010000317.1:0-6163 GCA_963808455.1 uncultured Chloroflexia bacterium
CTGCTGGGGCACATCCGCTACGTTTCGACTGCCACGATCTCCCTCGGCTATCGTGCGGACGAGGCCGCGGACCGCCTGCACGGCTTTGGCTACGTGGTGCCCCGGCAGGAAGGCCGGAAGATCTCCGCATGCACCTGGACGTCCACAAAGTTCGACCACCGGGCGCCGCAAGGCATGGCCCTCGTGCGCTGTTTCGCGGGTGGGCCGGGACGCGAGGAACAGGTGGATCTGCCTGACGAAGAGCTCGTCAGGCTGGCACGCCTTGAGATGGCGCAGCTCATGGGGCTGCACGCGGAGCCCGTGCTGACGCGCGTGTTCCGCTGGCGGCGCTCCAACCCTCAGTACGACGTGGGGCATCTGGACCGTGTCAGGGAGATACGTAACCTGTGCGCGGCCGAGCCGGGGCTCTTCATCACGGGCGCCGCATACGAAGGCGTAGGTGTGCCCGACTGCGTGCACCAAGGGCAGATTGCCGCCCGGCACACGCTGGACTACCTCCGGGCTACTTGATGCGAGCCACCTGGCCCGCCGTCACGGCTTGCAATTCGGCGGGCGTCAGCTTGAAGACGGCATGCGGGGTGCCGGCAGCTGCCCACAGTTCAGCGTAGCCCAACAGATCCTCATCGATAATCGTCAACAGCGGCCCCGGGTGGCCGAGAGGTGGCACCCCGCCGATGGCAAAGCCTGTGTGCTGGCGAACGAAGCCGGCATCGGCCCGCTCCGCCGGCTCGCCGAGCAACTCTCCCAGCAGCGTCTCGTTCACGCGGTTCGGGCCACTTGCCAGCACGAGGACAGGCCGGCCTGTACGACCTCCGTGGAACACAAGCGACTTGACGATCTGCTCCACCCGGCAGCCGATAGCCCCCGCGGCCTCGCGGGCGCTGCGCGTGCTGTCCGGAAGCTCGACGACTTGGCTGGCTACACCGCTGGCGGTTAGGGCAGCCTGCACCTTTTGCGCGTGCTGGCACTCAACTCGTCGTTCATAACTTCCTCCTGCAAGCCCAGTCGCCCGCCGGCCCTAGCCTAGCGCGGGGTTTCCCAGGGCGATGACGAGCTCACTGGGCCCGCGTGTTGCCCGCCACGTTGGAAGCAAGGCCCGCCTGGCCCTTGCCATCCACCGGAACAACCTGGTAGTAGCCGTACGACGCCTGGGCCCCGCTCAGGTTGACCGACGTCTCGAATCCGGCTTTGGGCGCCGTGCCGAGCAGTGTGGTTGGAGGCGAGGCATTGCCGCCATAGACGCGATAGGATGTTACATCCGTCGCTCCGTTCCAGCTACAGGCCAACTTGATCCCCGCCTCGGATGGCGTGCAGGACGAGCGCCGGCGGCCAGGTCGGATGTCCCGTCCAGGGAAAACGAAAGGCCCGATAGCTGACCAGGGAATTGCCGAAGCGGACATCGAGCGCCATGCTGCCATCAGCTCGGAACTTGGTCAGGGCCCGATCGGTGTTCAGGCCCCAGCCCACCAGCGTGTCCCCGTTGGGCAGCCGTTGCCCGTTGCCCATGGCGTTCGAGTAGGTGTCCGGCGAGTGGTGCAATGCCCGCACCAGCGTGGCCGTGAGGTGTTGCTCGTCGAGCTTGTATTCGAGGGCGCGCTAGACCTGGGGCCCGGGGCCGTCATGGTTATCGAAGAGCGTGATGTCGCCGTTGGCCTGCCGCCGGATGTCATGCTGCCAGTTGAAGTCCAGCGTCTTGGTGATGGGCAGGCCGGCGCCCAGCCCGAACGTGAAGTTGTTCTCCCTGCCGCCCAGGTGCCACATGATCGCGCCGGTGGCCCGGTTGATCTTGGTGATCGAGTCCAGGTGGCGGCAAGAAAGCAGCAGGTTGCCGTCGGTGTCCACCTCGACCGCATTGCAATGGCTGTAGTTGACGGGGGGCGTCGTCAGCGACTGGTTAGTGTCGGTGAGGGGAGCGTGATCGAGCACGGACCAGCTGAAGTAGACCGTCCCGGCAGCGTTCGACCTCCTGGATGACCTGCCACGAGACGTCGGTGTTGGGCTTGCCCCCAGCCACCACCTTGCTCATATCGATCACCTTGTCCTGGTCGGCCATGATCAGGTAGTGGCCATTCTTGAGACGCTGCAGCTCGTGGGCGTCAGCGTCCTTCAGGCCGTTGCCCGGCTTGACCGTGGCAACCACACGGTAAGAATTGTCCATGATCTGCCAGAGTTGCCGGGTCCAGTCGAAGTAAGACAGGGTGCCGTCGGGCTGGACCTTGAAATCCATGGCCAGGCTATCGGGCGTGTCCTGATAATAGACAGGTTGGCCGGTATCGTCGAGCATAATCAGGCGCCCCAGGGGGTGGCCCGTGGCGAAAACCGTCGAAGTGAAGGGCGCCACGAACAGCAGGCCGGGCGCGGCGCCCTTGGCCGGCGTGGTCACCGTGATCGCCGGATAGTCCGGCGGCAGCGTGACGTAGTTGCCGGCCGTGGCCGACGACGGCAGGCTGCCTGCCGGGATCAGCGCGCCGAGGAATGGCGTTGCCACCGCTAGCCGCCACACCACCAGGCACAGAACGAGCAGACCCAAAACGATGAGGACCCTTTTTACTGGCACTTTTCCTCTCCTTGCTTGCAAACCACTGATTCGTGGGGCCGGCAACAGGCTTGCCGGCCGCGTCGAGAGAATTGCTGGGGGGCCAGGTAATCGCACAGGAGATCGATCGGGGAAATGCTATGACCTTCAAGGGCTTACCGCTCCACGGCTCGCCATCCCACACGCAGAGGGATCAAGGGCGAAGATATAGACGAGATCCTGATGATAGACTTGCCGGAAGGCAGGGCTGCCCATCGAGACGTCCGGCGCCACGACCGGGCTCTCGCCGAGGCTGTCGCTGCCGTGGCTCTGGCCTCGGCATTCTATCGCAGAAGGCAGACATAGTCCAATTGCGCGTTGCAGTTCGGGTAGAGATGGCAGGCACTGATCGAAAGGCGGGGTGCCTGGCTCGGGGTCGAACTGCCCGCCTGCCCTGCGGCGGGCAAGCGGCGGCCTTTCAGGGATAGCACCTTGTTCAGGACTGCAACAGACCAACCAGGCGGCTGGCAACACCCTGCCAGGTAAAGGTCCGCGCCCTTGCCAGCCCGCGCTCCACAAGCGTGGCTCGCAGCTCGGCATCCAGGTACAGTTGCTCTACTGCACCGGCGATGGCCTCTGGTTGCCGAACGTTGACCGACACCGCCGCGTCGCCAACCGCCTCGGGCAATGATGTGCTGTCGCCACAGACGGTTGGCACACCACAGGCCATCGCCTCGAGCGGAGGTAACCCAAATCCTTCATAGATCGAGGGATACACGAACAGACCCGCGTCGCGATAAAGCGCCGGCAGAGCGCGTTGGGGCACGTAGCCGAGGAGGTGCACGCCGGCACGCCTCGCCTGTTCCGCCGATGCTGACTCCCCCCAGTACCTCTGCCCGGCAACGACGAGCGGAGGCAGCCCCGCACCCATGCCTTCGCGCAGGAGCTGATAGGCCTGCAATAAGGTCGTCAGATTCTTACGGGGATGGATACTGGAGACGCTAAGGATATAACCTGCGGCCAGATCATAGCCAGACAGGATTTCCTTGTCGTCCACTTCCGGGTCCGCTCGGAAATCTCCGGAAATGCCCGGGTTGAGCACGATAACGCACCCGGGTGGGACGTTGGGATAGTAGGTCAGCAGCTCAGAACGAACAAATTCTGAGAGCACGATGATCTTGCGCGCACGACGAATTGCCCAACTGACCAGCCAGCGCATGTATAGTCGGATCGAGATCGGGTAGGTACGGGGGAGAGAGAGGAAGGATAGGTCATGCACGAGGAGCGCCGAACGGCAGGGAGCAATGGCAGGAAGAAAAAACGTTGACAGGAACCAATCGTAGTGCACACGGCGCAGCGCCAGGGACTGCTGCCACAAGAGGTAAGGTACCCTCCGGTATCTCCCAGTTTGAACGTAGTCGGTCGAGGTTCCAGGCTCTGGCTTGAAATGCTCCCCCACCAGAACGTGCGTGCACTTGACCCGGGGTTCCTGCGCCAGCCCCCCGATCAAGCCCACGAGGTAGGACTCATTGCCCCCACGGCCTCTGCCCAGGTCTATGCCGTTGATAGCTAACTTAAGCATTTCGCGCTCCGCGCTTGGGCATCCAGCAACTGCTCGTAGACGGCCTTTAGCCGTTGGTAGACGTGATCCCAGGTGAATCGCTCGACGACTTTGGCCCGGCCAGCCTCACCCAGGTCATGCCGAAGCGCAGCGTCCCCGAGCAGTCTTCGGATGGCCTCGGCGATCTCATCGGGCCGGCCGAAGCCCACCAGCAAACCATCGCTGACCATCCTCGATCACCGCAGGCACTCCACCCGCGTGGGCGCCAATGACCGGCTTTCCACAGGCCCAGGCCTCCAGGTAAACAATGCCGAATGAATCGATGCGCGACGGCATAGCAAACACGTCAGTGGCGGCCAGCATGTCGCGGCTTCGGCTCCCCGTTCGACCTGTCCCAACAGCCGTATTCGGCCCTGATCTTGCTGGGACAGGTGCCGATAATAGGTCTCGAACCCGCCGGCCAGGATGGGCTTGCCCGCCAATACCAGTGTCGCCTCTATACCTTGCTGCGAGAGCTGGCGCATTGCGTCGCATAGATGGATCACGCCTTTGTCGTATGTCAGGGTGCCCATATAACTGATGACCGGCCCGTCGATGTGGTGTTGCGCTCGGAAGCGAACTGCATCGCCACCTTGCACCTCGTCCAGATTGACTCCCATGCCAAGGCAGGTCATGCGCTCGGCAGACAGGCCCAGGGCCGCCAGGGCCTGTTTCTTGAGGTCGGTCTGGACGATAACGTTGTCGCTCTGCGCCAGCGCCGCGAGCTGGTGGCGCATGGTGTAGTTCCGCTGTACCTGTGGCTCGCCGACGTGCACAAATGGTGTGGCCACGAAAGGCACATGCTGGCGCCTGGCGTAGCGACCGGCAGCGATGAGCGGCCACTCGAGTGCAATATTTACGCCATGGATGATGTCGGCGCCACGCGCCAGCTCTTGCAGCCTGGCCCCCAAATCCGGCACACGAGGCATCCAGGGCGCAAGATAGCCGAGGACGCGGGGCGCCCCCCAGCGCAAACGCGATAATTCGGGCACCAACCGCCGAAGCAGGTAGAACGACCAGGGAGCCAGCGGCAGATGCTTGACGGCGCAGTACTCAACCCGCACGCCGTTCAGCCAGGCGGGACCGGGGGCGATCTGGGGAGCAGCGGGGTTCCAGAAGCAGTCCACCTGGGTGGCCGTCGTCGTCAGCACCGTGACCGCGTGCCCGTCGTGGGCGAAACGCTCGGACATGGCCTGCAGGTACGTCTGTGCGCCGCCCACGAACGGATAGTACCCTGCGCTGACGTGGCAGAGTCGAAGCTTATCCCGTTTCATCCTGGCATTATTGTACCACGGTTTCGCTATCCTGGCATGCTATTGCCACCAATAGCCCACTGCGCCTGGGGTCGCCCATCTACTCGGTGCCGAAAGCGCAGCCCGCTGACGATCCGGTCTGCAGTTGAGGCCCGAAAATCTCGGGTAAGAGTTGGTGGAAGTTGCCCGCCGCGGCGCGGCGCAGGCTTGTGGAGGATGCAAGGCTGTACTGGCCGCAGTGGGCCGGATCGTGGCGAAACATCGGCCAGGGGATGCTGGTGTCGCGGCTGCTGAACTGCCAGGCATACAACGCCCCCGTGCCCCCGCCGCTGGTCCCGCCACCCACCACCACTCCCAGTTGCCCATCCCCCCGCAAATCCCCGATCGCCGGCGTGCCCAGCACCGTGTAGTTGGCATAGATCGTGTACCCCGGCAGCGTCGCCGCCGTAGTATGCGGGCAGGCCGGGCTGTCCACCGCCAGGTAGGAGTAGTCCGTGTAATGGCTGCCATCGTGGTTCAGCACATCCACCTCCCAGTCGTCGCTGTACAGGATCTGCGGATACCCCCCGCCCGAGATGTCGGCGATCGTCGGCGACGAATCCACCGTTACCGCATGGCCCCACTGGTCGCAGATCATCGTCTGCCACAACTGCTGGCCTGTCTGCCCGTCCCAGGCGTACACCTCGCTGCCCGCTCCGCCATCCCCTACGTCGCTGATCGCCACCACGTCCAGGTGCCCATCGTGGTTCAGGTCCGCCAGCGCCGGCGAGTTGATGAAGCTGTCCCCCACCGTGG
>CAWEHT010000318.1:0-7398 GCA_963808455.1 uncultured Chloroflexia bacterium
AGCCCCAGACCTGCCCAACGCGGTCGAAGCGATCGTGAATACGCCCACGGCGAGGGTTATCACAATCGTTGCCACTCCGACGCCCATGGAATTGCTGCCAACGCCGTCGCCGGCGGACCTTCAGCCAGCGCCTGCCGGCGCAGCCGCTGAGGCATCAAGGGTCGCTAGCGCCGCCGTGCCTTCTGCCAGCCCTGTGCCCGTCGCGGCCGAGAGCAGCGGCCTGTTCCCGAGGAAATGCGGCGCATAGCTATCTATCGGCAGTCCGCACCGGCAGTAGTGAATATCACAACGCAGATCATGGCCTCGAACTTCTTTTGGGGCGTGACCCCGGAACAGGGCAGCGGATCGGGCTGGCTGTGGGACAACCAGGGCGATATTGTTACGAACTATCACGTCGTGTCAGGCGCTCAGCAGATCGAGGTCAGTTTCGGCGGCACCCAGACGATGCCGGCCAAGGTCGTCGGCACCGACCCGATCAATGACCTGGCCGTCGTCAAAGTGAACTCGGTGCCGGCCGGGGCGTGGCCGCTGTTGCCCGGCGTCTCGGCCAACCTGCAGGTTGGCCAGACTGCCATCGCCATCGGCAATCCTTTCGGCCAGTTCGAGCGCACCCTGACGGTCGGCGTCATCAGCGCGCTCGATCGCACCATCCAGACAGAGAACACGGTGCTCGCGCGGGGTGATCCAGACCGACGCGGCCATCAACGAAGGTAACTCGGGAGGCCCGCTGCTCGACTCGAGCGGGCGAGTGATCGGCGTCAACAGCGCCATCTACTCGCCCAGCGGCACCTCCGCTGGCGTGGGCCTGGCCATCCCCATCGACAAGGTGCGCGCCGTAGTCCCGGTGCTGCTCAAGGGGCAGCGCTACCCGCACCCCTGGCTGGGCGTCGAGCAGCTCGGATATGAGCTGACGCCTGAGCTGAGCCAGGCCCTTGGCCTGGCCATCCAGCACGGGCTGCTGGTGGCCCAAATCTATCAGGACAGCCCGGCGGAGCGGGCAGGGCTGCAGGCCGGTCAGCAGGAGGTAATCATCGGCAACCGCCGCTACATCACGGGCGGCGACATCCTTTCAGCCATCGACGGGCATGAGCTGACTTCCTGGGACGACCTGACGGCCTACCTGGAAGAACATACCCAGGTGGGCCAAAAGGTGACGCTGACGGTCGTCCGCAATGGGCACCAGACGGAGCTCGAGGCGACGCTGGCGGACGTGCCCGATTCGTTGCAGTCGAGTCAGGAGTGATTCGGTTATGTCATTGTTGGTGGCCACCGAGCTAGCCAAGGCCTACGGAGCCCTGGACGTCTTCCAGGGCGTTTCGGCGCGCCTCGAGGCCGGGGACCGTGTCGGCCTGGTAGGGCTCAACGGGACTGGAAGACCACCTTCCTGCGCATCCTGGCCGGCTCTGAGACGCCCACCGCCGGCGAGGTCACGAGGCGCCGTGGCCTGACGCTGGGGTATCTGCCGCAGGACCCGCCCCCTGCGGGGGAAACCACGCTGCGCGCAGCGATGCTGGAGGTATTTGCAGGATTACGGGCCCGGGAACGGTCGCTGCGGGAGCTGGAAGAGCGCCTGGCCAGCAGCGCGGCCCAGGGCTCGCCCGATTACGACGAGCAGCTGGCGGCCTATGGCCAGGCCCAAGCCGCTTTCGATGCAGCCGGCGGGTATGACTACGAGACGCGCATCGCACAGGTACTCGGGGGGCTGGGCTTCAACGAGGACGTGCATGACAAGCCCCTGGCTTATTTGAGCGGAGGAGAACGCACCCGCGCCCTGTTGGCGCAGCTGCTCCTGCGCGAGCCCGACCTGCTGCTGCTCGACGAGCCGACCAATCACCTGGATCTCGAAGCCATCGAATGGCTGGAAGATACCTTGCTGCGCTGGTCGGGCGCGCTGATCGTAGTGGCTCACGACCGCTATTTCCTGGACAAAGTGGCCACCCGCATCTGGGAGATGTCGTTCGGCAGCTTGACGGCCTACCGCGGCAATTACTCCGCTTACCGGGTGCAGGAGGCCGAGCGCACGGAGCGCCGGCAAAAGGAGTGGGAGGCCCAACAGGAATACATCGCCAAGACGGAAGAATTCATCCGCCGCAATCTTGCCGGTCAGCGCACCAGGGAGGCGCAGGGGCGACGCACGCGCCTGGAACGCTATGTAAGAGACGAGGCCATCACGCGCCCGATAGAAGCCAGGCAGATGAGCCTCCGGCTCACCGCGCACACCCGGTCGGGCGATCTGGTGTTGTTGTCAAAGGACCTCATGGTAGGCTACGAGGGGCCACTTTTTCGTTGCCCTGATCTCGAGGTGCGCCGTGGCGACCGGGTGGCTCTGATTGGGCCGAATGGCGCCGGCAAGACAACCTTCCTGAAGACCATCCTGGCCCAAATCCCTCCCCTGTCCGGGCGCGTGCGCCTGGGCGCGAGCGTGCACCTGGGCTACCTGGCTCAGGCGCAGGCCGGGCTCGACCCGGAGCAGACCGTCCTGGATGCGATCCTGGCGATCCGGGACCTGCCGACAAGCGAAGCGCGCAACTTCCTGGGCCAGTTCCTGTTTCGGGGGGACGATGTCTTCCGTCCCATCGGCACATTGAGCGGCGGACAGCGCAGCCGCGTGGCCCTGGCACGCCTCACCATGCTGGGGGCAAACTTCTTGCTGCTCGACGAGCCGACCAACCATCTGGACCTCGCCTCGCAAGAGATCCTGCAAGAGGTGCTGGGGCGTTTTCAAGGGACCACTCTGCTGGTCAGCCACGATCGCTACCTGGTGGAGGGATTGGCGACGCACATCTGGCGGCTGGCCCAGGCCGAGCTCAGAGTCTACAAAGGCAACTACACCGAATACCTTCGCCAGGTCGCCGCCGAGCAGGCGAGTGCAGGGGCCGGCGGCGATACGGCGACGGAGCGTGTGGCAATTAAGGGCCCGCCAGCGCGGGTGGGCAGAACAGAGCCTTCACCCGAGCAACGAGAGCAGGCCAGAGAGGAACGGCGGCAGCGTCGAGCGGCCGAAAAGCGCGCCGAACAGTCCACGGAACTGGAGGCCCAAATACAGGCGTTGGAGAGCCGGCTCAGCATGATGAGCTCGGAGCTCGAGACGGCCAGCGTGGCTGGAGACGTGCGGCGGGTGCACGAGCTGGGCATCGCCTATCAGTCGGTCGATGCGGAGTTGCAAGAGCTGATGGCACAATGGGCGGAACTTGGGTAGGCAGACCGAGTTTGTTATACTCAGCTTGCAGTTGAGGTCTGAGGCCATGGCGGTAGATCGAAAGCCAAAGCCCGTTGTCATTGGCCTGACCGGAGGCATCGGCAGCGGCAAGAGCGCCGTTCTGCGGACGCTGGAAGCGCTGGGGGCCCAAGGCATCGACGCGGACCTGGTCGGCCATGCTGTGATGACGCCGGGAGCAGCTGCCTATGAGCCAGTGCTGGCCGCTTTTGGCGCCGGGATCCTGGCCGCGGACGGGCAGATTGACCGGCGGCGGCTCGGACAGCGCGTGTTCTCGGATGCCTCGGCTTTGGCGCGCCTGGAGGGCATCTTGCACCCGCTGGTCAGTGAGGCCATCGGGCGGTGGCTGGCAGTTGCCATGGCACCGATGGTGGCGATCGAGGCCATCAAGCTGCTGGAAGCCGGCATGGCCCGGACCTTGTGCGACCAGGTCTGGGTGACGGTCTGTTCACCGCAAACGCAGGCGGTGCGGCTGGCCCAGTCGCGAGGTATGCCGGCCGACGAAGTGGTGCGGCGGAGCGCCATGCAAATGGACCAGTCAGCCATGATGGCGCTGGCTGATCGCGTCATCGATACCAACGGCACCCTGGCAGCGATGCGGGCGCAGGTCCTGACTGCCTGGGCCGAGCTGCACCTGCCCTTGCCGCCGCTCGAGGTCAGAGCTGCCACGCCTGGCGACGCCGACAGCATTGCGACGGTGCTGAACGCAGTCATGCGAGCGGGCGGCTCGGCAGCTGCCGATCGAACCTTCGATAGCGGTGACGAAAGAGCTCTCCTGTCCAGCCTGCCCGCGCGAGCCACCGTGACGATCGCATTCGCCGGCGGTGCGGCAGCCGCTTTCCAGACGCTTGATCGCTACGGAAGGCACGCCGGCCTGATGGATCACGTGGCAACGATCCGCACCTACGTGCCGCCAGCCCTGCATGAATACGGTGTCGGCGCAGCGCTGGCGAGGGCCACGCTGGCCTACGCTCGGGCAGCCGGCTACGCCAAAATTGTGGCCAGCGTCCTGGCCGATGACCCTGACGCGGAAAGTTACTATCAGAGATTGGGGTTCTTGCCCGGGGGCCGGCTACGCCGCCAGGCACGGGCCGAGGACCACGAGATAGACTTGTTGTTTTATGAGCTGTTCTTGGATGAGATAGAATCTGCGATCGGAGGCATGGGATGAATCAACTCCGCAAGATATGGTTCGCGCATCCGAACCTGGTTTCGTGGGCCGCGCTGGCGGTTGGCATGGTCATTATAGTCGTGTTGTCGGCGCGCAGCGTCGGTTTCGCGCCCGGCCAGTGGGCCGCGATCGTCGGCGCGACGATCCTCCTGGCCGGATTATGTGTTTGGATCATCAGTTGGGAAGATGATGGCAAATGAGCAAGCGTGACTATTACGAGGTCCTCGGCGTGCCGCGTGATGCGGACGAGAACGCGATCAAGAGCGCCTACCGCAAGCTGGCATTGCAGTATCACCCCGATCGCAACAAGGCCGCGGAGGCGGGCGAGAAGTTCAAAGAGATCAACGAAGCTTACGAGATGTTGAGCGATCCGCAAAAGCGCCAGCTTTATGATCGCTTCGGTCATCAGGCTACCCAGGCAGGGTTTGGCCAGGGCGGGCCGCCCTTCAACGGCGGCGGCTTCGGCGGCTTCGGCGACTTTGGCGAGATCTTTGAAGAGTTCTTTGGTGGCCGGCAGAGCGCCCAGCGGGGCCCTGCCAGGGGCGCCGACCTGCGTTTCGACCTGGAGCTCACCTTCCAGGAAGCGGTCTTCGGCACCGAAAAGGAGATCGAGGTCACCCGGTTGGAGATCTGCCCGCAGTGCCGCGGCAGCGGAGCCGAGCCCGGCACGACCCCGATCCGCTGCCCGCAGTGCAACGGGACGGGCGAGGTGCGCCGGGCCCAGCAAACGATCCTCGGCCAGTTCGTGAGCGTCACGACCTGCCCGCGCTGCAACGGCGAGCGCGAGATCGTCGAACTCCCCGTGTACCAAGTGCCGCGGGCAGAAGCGCGTCCCGACGACGCGCAAGCTCTCGCTGGCCATCCCTGCCGGCGTCAACGACGGGACTCGCATACGTCTGGCGGGCGAAGGCGAAGCCGGTGAGCGTAGCGGGCCGGCGGGCAGCCTGTTCGTATTCTTGCACGTCAAGCCGCACCCTATCTTCCGGCGTGAGGAGAACGACATCCTGCTGGACATGCCGGTGAACATCGTGCAGGCTGCTCTGGGTGCCGAGATCGAAATCCCGACCCTGGAAGGCCCGACCAAGCTGAAGGTAGCTCCCGGCACGCAGCACGGCACAGTGGTCCGGCTGCGGGGCAAAGGGGTGCCGATCCTGCACAGCAACCGCCGGGGCGATCAGCGCATCAGTATCCGGGTCATCGTGCCGGAAAGGCTCAACGAGAAGCAGCGCAAGCTGTTGCAGGAGCTCGGCGACACACTGGGCATGGAATCGCTGGACAAGGACAACCGGTCGCTCTTCGAGAAGATCCGCGACGGCATCGGCGAGGCTTTGGGATAGGTCAAGCCGGAAGGATGATTTTCGTTGTGAGATGCAACTGATGATGGTAGGGCCCGATGGATTGGATTGAAATTTCCGTGGTTGCCGACGCGGAGGCCGCGGAAGCCGTGAGCGAGCTGTTCAACCGCATCAACGGCCGGCCGGACGGACAGGGCGGCGCGGCCATCGAGATCAGCGGTTTCGACCCCGTGGCGGAAGCGCACCAGCCGGTCTTCACCGTGCGCACGTACCTGCCGGCACGGGCAGAGGGCACCTCTGAGCGGCGCCGTAGGATCGAGGAGGGGCTGTGGTTTCTGGGAAGGATGTACCCCCTCGCCGATCCGGCAGTGCGCCTGCTGGCCGAGGAGGACTGGGCCAACGCCTGGAAGGCGCACTATGAACCGCTGCGGATCGGGCGCCATTTCGTTGTGATCCCGGCCTGGTTGCAGCCCGCCGCGCCTGCCTCACCTGACGAACCGGCAGGGTCGCTCCGGCTCGAGCAGGACGATCTTCCGCTGATCCTGGACCCTGGCATGGCTTTCGGCACCGGCCTGCACCCGAGCACCCAGCTGTGCCTGGTCATGATGGAAGACATCCTGCGCGCCGGCGACCGCGTGCTCGACGCCGGCTGCGGATCGGGCATCCTCAGCATCGCTGCGGCACGGCTGGGCGCGGGCGAAGTATGGGCTTTTGATATTGACCCGATCGCGGTGGCCGCCACCGGCGAGAACGCGGCCCTGAACAATCTGCCGATCCCTATCCATGTCTTCGAGAGCAGCGGGCCAGACGGTGGCACGCTGCCGACGGCGCTTGCCGGGGGATCGCCACACCGAGCCGGGGAATGGGAAACAGGCAACAGGCAATCGATCCTTCGACGTCATCCTGGTCAACATCCTCCTGCCGGTGATCGCCGAGTTGCTCGAGGGCGGGCTGGCGCGTTGCCTGGCCCCCGGCGGGCGAATGATCCTGTCCGGTGTGATCGCAGAGCAAGAGCCTCAGCTGCTTGCGGCGCTCTCAGAGCACGGTCTGGCGATGGCTCACCGGCTACAACAGGGCGATTGGATCGCGGCGTGCACCGATTTTTTGTCTCCCCGCAGCAATTGAGCCACCGGCCGGTCACGCTGACGGGCGCGCAGGCGCACCAGGTGGAGCGCGCGTTGCGCTTGCGCGCGGCCGACAGCGTGGTCTTGCTTGACAACAGCGGCATGGCCTACGAGGCCACCATCCTCGCGCAGCGGCGTGCTGGCGTGGAGCTTGCCGTCGTGCGTTCCTGGCCCGCCGGCGGTGAACCCGGCGTCTTTCTGACGCTCTTCCAGGCGGTCATCAAGGGCGAGCGCTTCGGCTGGGCCCTACAGAAGGGCACCGAGGTGGGGATCAGCCGTTTCGTGCCGCTGATCTGCGAGCGCAATGTGGTTGAAGACCGCCAGGCCTTCGCCGGGAAGCGCGCTCGTTGGGAGCGCATCATCCAGGAAGCGGCGGAGCAGAGTGGGCGGGGGCGCTTGCCGGAGCTGGCAGAGTGCCGACGCTTCAGCGAGGCATTGCTCGATCCGCGCGGCTTCGGGATGCCCCGCCGGCCTGGGCTCCCCAGTGCGTATGCAGGGAAGGCCTTCGGCAGCGGCGTCTGTCATTCGGAGCGGGTATACGAGCCAGCCTGCGCCACAGCGAGTCGCTAGCGACGAAGTCCCCGCAGGGGG
>CAWEHT010000319.1:0-27620 GCA_963808455.1 uncultured Chloroflexia bacterium
TTTTTTTTTGCGCGCCTTGGTTCAGTTCGTGTGTGCTTCGTGGGTGAGCCGGCCATCACGCTTTCCGCCCACTGCTGCAGTCGGGCTTCGAACTGCTCCCGATCCAGACGGCAGAGCAGCTGCTGCAAGGTGCCCGCATAAGGCGTGGTCGGGAAGGGGAAGCCGGGTTCCTGAGCCACGGCCTGCCCGTAGTTACGACCCCACCCGGCGGACGGCGCTGGCCCTGGAGCTTTTGGAGGTCGGGCATCCCGACAAGTACCTGGGCCGGCGCAATGGGATGCGCAGGCATAGCCTCGCCTAGAGTTTGCTCATTTCGTGAGGCGATACGACGCCCTTGGTTATGTTCCGTTCAGACGTGCAGGGTTCCGAAGGCAACTGGGTCGTTCGACGGTGAATGGCCCGTCAGGAACCCAGACATTGCAGGGCCGGAGCTGCGCGAGGCATGTGTTATACTGGCGGCTGGTGAAGTGCTCCGATGGAGCCCCTGCCGTTTTCCTGGAGGCTCGCCGGGCAGGATGATGGAACGCATGACATCGGGCCCAGATCGCGGCCCTGCGATCGTCATCGTGGGTGCCGGCGCGGCCGGCCTCATGGCCGCCATCTTCGCCGCCGGCGGCCCGCATCCGGTGCTGCTGCTGGAGGGCAGCCGGCGCCCCGGCCAGAAGATCCTCATCAGCGGCGGCGGGCGCTGCAACGTCCTGCCCTCGCAGGCCGCCCCGACGGATTTCGTCACCGGCGGGTCACTCCACACCCTGCGCAAGATCCTGAGCTCCTGGCCGCTGCCACAGGTCCGCCGCTTTTTCGAGGAGGACCTCGGCGTTCCCCTGCGCCTCGATCCGGATACCGGCAAGCTTTTTCCGGTCGCCGATCGGGCGCGCGTGGTATTGGACGCCCTGCTCGGTGCCGCGGGGCAAGTCGGGGTTCAGCTGCGGGCCGGCGCCCGCGTCGTCCGCCTGGAGCGCCACGACCATTGGTCGGTAGCCCTGGAGACCGGCGAGGTGATCCCCGCGCTGCGCGTCGTGCTCGCCACCGGCGGGCTCTCGGTGCCGGCGACCGGCAGCGACGGCACGGGCTTACGCCTGGCCGCGGGCTCGGCCACACGATCCTGCCCACTTATCCGGCCCTGGTGCCGTTGACCGGCGATCGCGCCGCACATCACGGCCTGTCCGGGGTCTCGATTCCCGTGACGCTGCGGGCACCGCTGCCCGGCAGCCGGCGCCTTTTCGAGAGCCGAGGCGGCTTTCTGTTCACCCACCGGGGTTATAGCGGGCCCGCAGTGCTCAACATCTCGCACATGATCCACGCGTGCGACGGCGCTCGGTGACCCGCCACCGCCCATCTGGGTGCAATGGACCGAGCTCGACGCCCAGGGCTGGGACACGCTGCTGCGCGAGTCGCGTGGGACGCTGGCCCCGCTGCTGCGCGACAGGCTGCCGGACCGGCTCGCCGCCCAGCTGATCCTGGAAGCCGGGCCCGCGACCACGGACCTTGCGCAGCTGACGAGCGCCGAGCGGGAGCGCCTGGCAGGCGTGCTGGGGCACTGGCAGCTGCCGTGCACGGGCAGCGAAGGCTATCGCACGGCTGAGGTCACGGGCGGCGGCGTCGCCCTGGGCGAGGTTGACCCGGCGACCCTGGAAAGCCGGGTTGTGCCGGGCCTGTACCTGTGCGGCGAGATATTGGATGCGTTCGGGCCGATCGGCGGGTACAACTTCCTGTGGGCCTGGGTCACCGGCCGGCTGGCAGGGCTGGCCTGCCGATACGCCTGAGCGCGCTTCGCACGGCCTGGCTCGACTGCCGCGTCGCACTGCCATAGCCGGGAGTCTCGGCTGCCTGCGCATCCTCCCATCTATTACTTGCATCGGAAAAAAGCGGCGGACCTGGGGCAGCGGCCGGGAGCTCAAGATCTTGCGCAGCGTATGGGGTGAGCCGCCGGTGGCGAAATCCATCGGGGCGGCCTACGACGGCGGGACGTTGCAGCGCCCGCCGCCGCTGATGAGGATCTTCTGGCCGGGGCGCCGGCTGCCCTCCAGCAGCAGCACCGGATGCGGGCCGCCGGCGGCGAAGATGGCGGCCATGAGGCCGGCCGCGCCGGCGCCAACGATGACGATGGGGAACTCGCTGTGAGCGCCTTGCATGGTGACCCCGTCAGGACCTATCCCACCCCTACGCGAACCGCGGCCAAGCCACTATTGGCTGGAACGCAACTCGCCTCAGAGTGTAGCCACGTCGCGCGGGTCCAGGCAAGGTTCGGTGCTTACCCAATCACGATCTCCACTTGGGTTACGTAAACCTCATCGTGGCGGCGTGTCCGCACTTCGTCGGGCGAAGCGGTCTGAAAAAAGAGTTCAAGCGCTTCACGAAGGTTCTCGCGAGCATCTTCGATGGCATTGCCCTGGCTCGCGATGTCGTATTCCGGGCAGAGGGCCACATAGCCATCCCCTTCGCGCTCGATAATCGCTGTGAGTTGTCTTTGCATGTTTGCTGCTCCAGGCCGCTGTTAGTCGAGTTGGGGTTTATGGTACCACAACGGAGTTGTCGTGGGGCGACTACGTTTCGGCAAACGGGCGGTCCTTGTGTTGGTGGCCGCTGGCAAGCAGCCGGGCGCCCGTTAGTTCGGCTCGCACATAACCCTCGCCCTCGGCGGCGAGCGCCCGGTCGAGCGTCCGCTCCGCCTCGCTGCCGCCGATCCGGCCCAGGGCCCAGGCGGCGTGGCCGCGCACCAGCGGCTCGCCGTCACGCAGGAGCTCGCGCAGGGCCGGGACTGCCGCCGGGTCGCCCCAATTGCCGGCCGCCACGCAGGCGTTGCGCACCAGGCCGCGCCGCCGGGCGCGCCAGACGGCGGTGCCTCGATAGCGCGCCCGGAAGGCGGCCTCGTCCAGCGCCAACAGGTCGAGCAGCGAAGGGGCGGCCCGCTCGGGGTCGGGCGCCAGGGCCGGCCACGCCGCCGCTGGGGCGGCGCGGTTGTAGGGGCAGACCTCCTGGCAAACATCGCAGCCGAACACCCAATTGCCCAGTGCCGGGCGCAGCCCGGCCGGGATCGGCCCGCGCAGCTCGATCGTCAGGTACGAGATGCAGCGCCGCGCATCCAGGATGTGCGGCCCCACGAAGGCCGCGGTGGGGCAGGCGTCCAGGCAGCGCGTGCAGGCGCCACACGTCCCGATGCGCGGCCGGCCGTCCGGCGCTTGCAGCCGCCAGGCCGGGAACCTTCCCCCGGCGTCGTGGCCGGGCGCGCCGAGGCCCTGCCGGGGCAAAGCCCGGCCCGCGGCGGCTTCGTCCCGACTCGCCTCCGGGGGGCCGGTGAGGCAGGCCCCGCGCTGATCGGAGGTCCCCGGCTGGCCCTCGATGCCCCCGCCCGGCTCCGCCTCCACGGGCGCGTCGTAGGCGAGGATCTCGGGCACCAGCAAGGCGGCCAGGAACGTCCAGGAACCCAGGCCCGGCGTGATCAGCACGGTGTTCTTGCCGGTGAATCCCAGCCCGGCCGCCAGGGCGGCGTCCCGTTCCAGGAAAGGCGCGGTGTCGACGCAGGCTTTGCCGGGAGTCGAGCGCCCGCTGCGGCCGCGGATAAAAGCGTCGAGGGCGTAAAGGCGCACCTTGATCAGGTCGTGATAGTCGGCCGACCAGGCGTAGCGGGCGATGCGGCCATGACCGGGGTCATTCCAGGACGGCGGCGTCGGGCCGGGATTGTAGTTGGCCGCCAGCATGACGATGCTGCCGCACGCCCGGCGCGAGGAGGGCGGGATCGAGGCGCGGCCCCCGGCGCTCTGCCAGGTAACCCATCTCGCCTTGCATCCCCGCGGCCAGCCAGGCGACGAATGCCGCCGCATGGCCGGGCCGCTGCATGGGGATGACCCGGGCCAGGTCGAACCCCAGCGCCAGCGCCTGCAGCTTGATCTCTGAGCTCAGATCCATAGGGTCGGGGGCTACCGGTGAAAGATGCACAGCAGCGCGGCGACGGCGGCGATGGCTGCAGCGGCTTGCAGCCCGAGGGCAGGGCCTCCGGCCGTCCCGGCGAGCAGGGCGGCCAGGAGTGGGCCGAGAAACAGGCCAACGTTGGCTTCCAGGTTGTAGACGGCCATGAAATTGGTGCGGTCGGCATCCGGGGTGGCCGCCACGACGGTATCGTAGGAGGTCACGGAAAAGGCAGAATAGAAGAAGCCGCCGATGGCAGCCCACGGTATCAGCCAAAGCACGCTCCGTGACACGGAGAGCAGCAGTGGATAGAGCCCGTAGCCCAGGGCGCTACACGCCAGCATCAGCTCGCGGCGGACCCGGCGCCCGGCCCGCCGCCGCGGACAACGAACCGAGCACCGAGCAGGCGCAGTAGGTAGTGATGATCAGGCTGATCTGGCCATCGCTGGCGCCCAGCCGCCGCACGGCGAACAGGGGCAGGAGCGGCGTCACCATGCCCAGCGCCACCTGGACCACGCCCGCGATGCCGACGAAACGGAGAAAGTTTGCCCGCCGGAAGACCGGCTGCAACTCCTGCCACCAGATCCCGGTCACGGCGGGCCGGTGCGCGGGGACGCAGATATGGGCGACGTGCCACAGGCTGACGAGCGCGGCGACGAAGCCGATGGCAAACAACGCCTGATAGTTGAGTGGGAACGGCAGCCAGCTCAACAACAGGCCGGCGAACAGGGTGCTGGCCGTGGTGCTGACGCCGTAGCCGACCATGCGCCAGCTCATCATCTGCGCCGCCCGTGCCGCCGGCACGGCGTCGATCATGACCCCGAGAAAGCTCGTGCCGGCCAGAACCATGGCCAAGGCCTGCACGATCATGAGCAGCACGGTCAACTCGGCAAGCCTGTTCCGGGCGACGAAAGGGAGCAGGGCCAGCGCCAGATAGGTGAGCCGCGCTGCCGCCCCCGTGATCACCGCCCAGCGGGCCATGTTGCCGCGCCGGCGCATCAGGCAGCGTCGCGGGTATCTGCCAGAAGATGCTGACCAGCGCAGGGCCATACGTGACGGCGGCGACGAGGATACTGGGCGCGCCCAGCCGCACCACGAAGACCTGGACGAAGTTGATCGTCGTGCCCGTGAGCATGCCCCACCACGCCAGGTCCCAGGCCAGGTGCCGGAGATTGGCCCCGATCTCGCCCTCGGTGAGGGGCGTCTCCGCGGAGCGCCCGGCCCGCGCGTAGGATGGCCAGGAGACGGCAAGGGCCGCGCCTCGCGGCACGCAATGGCTCTCGCATGCTCAACCTGCCGCTTGCGCCCGAGCGCGCCCGATACTCCCCGTCTCCACGCCTCGATCAGACAGGCCCTTCCTCCCTTCGAGCTACCTCGAGCAATTCGATCAGCACACCGTGGGCGCCCTTGGGGTGGATGAAAGCCACTTTGCCGTGCGCACCCTCCTTCGGCGTCTCGTCGATCAGCCTGGTGCCTTTGGCTTTCAGGTCCGCGAGGGTGGCATCGAGGTCGTCGACCTCGAGACAGATATGGTGCATGCCTTCGCCGCGCCTGGCCAGGAACTGGCCGATGCCCGATTCGGCATGGAGCGGTTGCAGCAGTTCCAGCTCGGTGCCGCCCGAAGGCAAGAACCCCACCTTCACGTCCTGCTCGACGATGGTTTCGACCTGCGCCAGCTCCATGCCCAGCGCATCGCGATACACCTGCAGCGCGTCGTCCAGGTCCGCTACGACGACTGCCACGTGGTTGACCCGCTTGATAGCCATGCTCTATGCCCCCTGATCATTCCGGGTAATGAGATCACAGCAGCGTCACGCCGTCGAGCCGTGCGCCGGCTCGGCCGCCTCCTGGTCCGGGCGGACGCCCCATCCCGCCAATCCCTGATCGAATGGGCCGATCTGCGTGAGGCTCAATTTTACATATTTCCCGCTCGCCTCCGCCGCGACCGAACCGTCAGGCAGATAAAGCTCGCCGGAGCCACTGAAGGTGCGATGGCTCTCCTGCAGGATCCGGCCGACTACTTTGAGCTCGACCCCCAGCGGCACAGGCTTGCGGAAATTGACGTGGAGCTCGACGGTCACACCCCAGATGTCGTCGCCGTAGCGGATCATGATCGCCCGGCCGATGGTCTCGTCCATGATGGCAGTGATCACGCCGCCGTGCATGCGGCCGGGATAACCTTGATGTTGCTCTGCGCCGACGAAGTGAGCGCACACCGAGCCATCTTCCTGCTCATAGAACCTGGTATGGACGCCCGCCGGATTCTCTTCGCCGCAGACAAAGCACATGCTGCTGGTCGGCTGCTTTTTCATGGCCGGTATTCCCCGAACACGTCGCGCAGCGCGTTGCAGATCTCGCCGAGTGTGGCGTAAGCCCTGACTGCCTCGACGAACAGGGGCATCAGCGGCGCTCCCGGGCACCCCGCCGCGGCGCGGACCCGCTCGAAGGATGCCGGCCACGACCCCCTGATCCCGGCTCGCCCGCACGGCAGCCAGGCGCGCGACCTGTTCGGCCTGGGCCGCTTCGTCCACGCGCAGCAAGTCGAGGACCCCGGTCTCGACCTTTGCCGCGAACTTGTTGACGCCGATCACGGTCTGCTCGCCGCTCTCGATCGCTTGCAGCGCGGCGTAGGCGGCTTCCTGGATCTCGTTCTGGATGTAGCCCGTCTCGATCGCCTTGCGCGCCCCGCCCATGCCCTCGATGCGATCGATATAGGCCATGGCCCGCCTTTCGATCTCGTCGGTCAGGTTTTCCACGTAATATGAGCCTGCCAGCGGGTCGACCGTGTCGGCCACGCCGGACTCGTGGGCGATAACCTGCTGCGTGCGCAAGGCCAGCTCTACCGCCGCCTCGGCTGGGCAACGCCAGCGCCTCGTCGCGCGAGTTGGTGTGCAGGCTCTGCGTGCCGCCGAGCACGGCCGCCAGCGCCTGCAGCGTCACCCGCACGACGTTGTTTTCCGGTTGCTGCGCCGTGAGCGTGGAGCCGCCCGTCTGCGTGTGGAAGCGCAGCATGCAGGCTCTTCGGGTCCTGGGCGCCGAAGCGCTCGCGCATGATCCGCGCCCACAGGCGCCGGGCTGCCCGGAACTTGGCGATCTCCTCGAAGAAGATTGTTGTGCGCGTTGAAGAAGAAGGACAGCCGGGGCGCGAAGTCGTCGACGTCCAGCCCGGCCGCCGAGCGCGGCCTCGCACGTATGCGATGCCATTGGCCAGCGTGAAGGCGACCTCCTGCGACGGCGGTGCAGCCGGCCTCGCGGATATGATACCCGCTGATCGCTGATGCGTGTTCCAGCGCGGCACTTCCGCGCGCGCAGAAGGCGAAGAGGTCGGTCGATGAGGCGCATCGACGGGCGCGGGCGGGAAGATGTACGTGCCGCGGGCGATGTACTCCTTGAGGATGTCGTTCTGGACCGTGCCCCGCAGCATCTTTGGGTCGACACCCTGCTTGTGCGCAACGGCGATCATACATCGCCAGCAGGATCGCCGCCGTCGCGTTGATCGTCATCGAGATGCTGACCTTGTCCAGCGGGATGCCGTCCAACAGCGTCTCCATGTCGGCCAGCGAGGAATGACGGCCACGCCTACTTTCCCCACTTCGCCCAGGGCCATGGCGTCGTCCGCGTCGTAGCCGATCTGCGTGGGCAGGTCGAAGGCAACACTCAGTCCCGTCTGCCCTTGCGCCAGCAGGTACCGGTAGCGCTGGTTGCTTTCGGCCGCCGTGCCGAAGCCGGCGTATTGCCGCATGGTCCAGAAACGGCCGCGATACATGGTCGATTGGACGCCGCGCGTGTACGGGTATTCGCCCGGAAAACCGAGCTCGGCCAGGTAGCCCGCGGAAAGTTCCGGGCAACTCTCTGCCAGCGCCTCAGCCGGCCCGTAGACGCGGTCCACGGGGATGCCTGAGCTGGTTTGGAAGCCGGCGCGCCGCTCGGGCGCTCGCGCCAGGCTCTTGGCCACATCCTGCTCGTGCCAGCGAGCTCTATGCTCCGCCAGGCTGCTCATCGATTGTTCCCTCCCGTCCCAAAGGGATGATCCCCCATCACGCCCCTTTAGCTCCCTTGCGTGCCAAATACGTGATCCCAGAGTGGCGAGCTGACACCGAAGCGTAAGCCGGGTGTCTTGTAGTGATGCAGCATATGATAACGCTTCACCAGCTTGAGATAGCCGCTGCGCATGGGCAGATGGTGGGTCGCGTAGTGGGTCAGATCATAACACAGATAGCCGAAGACGAAACCTGCGAAGAGGGGAGCGATCCACTGCGGCGCGCCCAGCAGCCCCCCGACGACGACGGAATAGGCTGCGTAAAAGATCAGCGCCAGCGGCACGCTCACGATCGGCGGCATGACCAGGCGAGTTTTGCACTTCGGCTGGGCGTGATGGACGCCGTGAAACAGGAAGACGATGCGGTCCTGGCGCGGGGTGCGAGCCCGATAATGAAACACGAAACGGTGCATGGTATATTCCGTCAGTGTCCACACGAAAATGCCGATCAAGGTCCCGGCCACGATGCGGAAGGCCCCCGCGTCCGATGCCAGGATCGAGGAAACCAGGAAAAATAGCGCCACCGGCAGCCAGATGGCAAGGATCACGAGCGGGCTGATATGCGTAAAGAACTCCAGAAAATCCGACTTGAACAGCCGGATCGGCACATCGCTGTGGTCTATGGGGTGCTGATTCATGTTCGCTCCGTCGTCTTGACGCTGGCCAGGGTCTCTCCCAAAGCGACCTGGGCGCCAGGCTGCACGCGCACTTCGTGCACGATGCCGGCGTGGGGGGCCTTCAGGTCGTTTTCCATCTTCATGGCCTCCAGGATCAGCAGCGTCTCGCCTTCGACCACTGCCTGGCCGGGGACCACGAGCACCTTGACCACCAGGCCGGGGATAGGGGCCCGCACCGTAGACTCGCTGACGCCGGCCTCTGACTTGCGTTGCGCCGGTGCCAGGCGGCGGGCGCGCTCGTCCTGAACCCTGACTTCGAAACGGGTGCCGGACACCAGGACGTAATAGCGGCCGCGTTGCCCCGGATTGGCCTCGACCTCGGCCTCGTGCGACCTGTGATCGACCAGAAGAGAGTAGAGGTTGCCATCCCCGATGCGCTCCATGTCCACGGCCACCGGCACGCCGTCCACGCTGATTTGCCCGGCGCCCTCGACGTCGATCTCATAGGTCTGCCCGCCTATGGTCGCGAAGAACTTCATGGCCCGTCCTCTGGTGGCTTTCTAGCGCCAACCCGGCACGCGCCCCACCCGGCGCCATGCCGAAACATCCGGCGGCTGCCGGTTGCAGGGGCTCGCGATCGTTAGCGCTTCCAGTGTCCGCTCGTGCTCGATGAGCACGGCTGCCAGCGCTGCCACCAGGCCCAGGTCAGGCCCGGCCTGGGCTGCCAGGCGAAAGCCATCGGGCCCTTCGACAAAGCTCGTGTCGAAATTCCCACTCTGAAAGCGGAAGCTGTCCATCATCTGCTGGTGAAAAGGGATCGTGGTGTGGATGCCGCCGACGCGCAGCTCGCTCAAGGCCCGGCGCATGCGCAGGATGGCTTCGGCGCGTGTTTCCCCCCAGGCGATCAGCTTGGCGAGCAACGAGTCGTAGTGCGGCGTGACCTCGACGCCGGGGTAGATGCCGCTGTCCAGACGCACACCGGGCCCGGTTGGCTCCGTGAGGGCTGTGATGCGGCCGGCCTGCGGCAGAAAATCCGCATAAGGATCTTCGGCGTTGATGCGGCATTCGATGGCATGGCCTTTGATGTGGATGTCTTCCTGCCGGTAGCGGAGCGCGCGCCGGAGGCGATGCTCAGCTGCTCCTTGAGGATGTCGATGCCGGTGACTACCTCGGTGATGGCGTGCTCGACCTGAAGGCGCGTGTTCATCTCCAGAAAATAGAAGTGGCCGGCCCGGTCGAGCAAGAATTCCACGGTCCCCGCGTTGGCATAACCGGCCGCCAGGGCGGCCCGCACCGCGATCTGGCCCATCTCAGCGCGCAATTGCGGCGTCACGGCCACGGAGGGGGCCTCTTCGATGAGTTTCTGGTGGCGGCGCTGGATCGAGCACTCGCGCTCTCCCAGATAGACGCAGTTCCCAAACTCGTCGGCCAGGATCTGGATCTCGACATGCCGCGCGCCGAGGATCAGCTTTTCCAGGTACACCGTGCGGCTACCGAAGGCGCTCAGCGCCTCGCGCCGGGCGCTCTCCAGGGCCGCCGGCAGCTCATCAGGCGTATTGACCGCACGCATGCCTTTGCCCCCTCCGCCGGCCGAGGCTTTGATCAGGACGGGGTAGCCGATTTCCGCGGCCCTGGCGACCGCTTCCTCGTCGGAGAGCTCGGTATCCGTGCCCGGCACCACCGGCACCCCGGCGGCCAGCATCGCCCGCCGGGCGGTCACCTTGTCGCCCATGATGCGGATGGCCGAAGGCGGCGGGCCGATCCATACCAGCCCGGCCGCGATGACGGCCTCGGCGAACTCCTCATTCTCCGATAGGAATCCATAACCGGGGTGGACGGCGTCGGCTCCGGCAGCCTGGGCCGCCTCGATGATGGCCGGGATGTTCAGGTAGCTGGCGCGCGCCGGCGGTGGCCCGATCCGGTAAGCCTCGTCGGCGTAGCGCACATGCAGGGCCGGCCGGTCGGCGTCTGAAAACACGGCGACCGTCCTCAGCCCGCGCTCCCCGCAAGCCCGGAAGGCGCGCACTGCGATCTCACCGCGGTTGGCAACCAGCACTTTCTTGAACATCGCCTCGTTTCCGTTTGGCTATTAGTGCAGATACAGGGAGCCCCTTCGGTGGCACCGCGGCGGATTCTTCGCTGGCGGTCCGCCGCGGTGCAGGCTGACTTGTATACCCGCTCAGAATGACAGGCGCCGCTACCGAAGATGTTGCCTGCAAATGCACTAAGTACATTCAGACAAATCATGCGGCATTAGACCCGATGGCCGAGAGCACTTTAGACGGTGTCTCGTTGCATCTTTGGAAGAAGGCCAGGGTTTCGGCGATCAGGGCCTTGATGCTCGCGAAGAGCTCACAGTGCGTAACTTCCTTGCGGTAGTACCGCCACAGCATTTCGATGGGATTGAGCCAAGGGCTGTAGGTGGGCAGGTACAACAGCACCAACCGCCCTGCTGCGCCGCGGACCACGGCTTCGATTTCATCATCTTCGTGCGTACAGGCGTTGTCCCAGGCCACGTACACCGTCTCGTGCGGATGCTTGTCGAGCAAAGCCTGCAACAACTCGGCAATCTGACGGCGTCGTTTATGGCGGCGTACGATCACCACCGTCTCGCCGGTGTGATAGTTGACCGCCCCGATGCCATACTGGGTCTTGGGCTGTCCCGGCGTGGCAATCATGACCTGCTGGCCCTTGGGACTCCACATCGCTTTCAGGGTCGGCAGCCAACTGACGTTGAACTCGTCGGCATAGTAGAACACAGCGCCCGGCTTCAGCTGGTCTCGGGTGTCTTCAATCGTCTTTTTTTTACAACGTACTCCGGATCGGGGCTGGTGATCGTGTGCTGGGGCCGACTCAACACGATGTCAGCCGCCTTGAGATAGACCCGGACCGTTTCGGGTTCGACCCGAATGCCGGTCTGTTCGGCCATGTAGTCGGCCAAGCGCTGGAGCGTCCAGGTCGAATACGATTGGTCCAGGCTGCGAGGGCGCTGGCGTACCGCTTGCATCAGCCGCTCCCGGTACTCGGGTGTCACCTTGTCGGGCCGGCCGGGGCGAGGTTGGTCCGCCAAGCCGTTGACGCCCTCCGCCAGGTAACGCTTGAGCCAGGCGACCACCGTGTCCGGGTCCGTACGCACGATCTTGGCGATCTCGCTGGCGACCAAGTGTTGCTCGGCAGCCAGCAGGATCATCTGCACCCGGGTTCGCAGGCGGACATCCCGTGTGCTGCGGTACAGGGTATCGAGTTCCTGGATCGCTGCCGATGTCAGATCAGGGAGTCGGATGGCTTGTCGCATGATGACCTCCGGCTCCCAGTATACCCGATTAACTTATCTGAGTGTACTTAGAGGGGTATGTTGCTGTGTTTCTTCAGCGGATTCGTGTCGCGCTTGTTCTGCAACATTTCCAGGGCGTTGATGACGCGTGGCCGGGTCTCGCGCTGGCTCGATGACGGCATCGACGTAACCCCGATTGGCGGCGATATATGGGTTGGCGAATTTCTCCCGGTATTCGGCTACCAGCTGGCTACGTGTCGCCTCGGGGTCCGGAGCGCGGCTGATCTCGCGGCGGAAGACGATGTTCACGGCTGCCTCCGGCCCCATCACGGCGATCTCGGCCGAAGGCCAGGCCAGATTGATGTCGCCCGCAGATGTTTCGAGCTCATCACGTCATAGGCGCCGCCGTAGGCCTTACGGGTGATGATCGTGACCTTGGGCACCGTGGCTTCGGCGAAGGCGAAGAGCAGCTTGGCGCCATGGCGGATGATGCCGCCGTGTTCCTGGGAAGTCCCCGGCAGGAAGCCGGGCACGTCGACAAGCGTGACCAACGGGATGTTGAAACAGTCGCAGAAGCGCACGAAGCGGGCCGCTTTGACACTGGCATCGATGTCCAGCACGCCGGCGTAAACGGCAGGCTGGTTGGCCACGATGCCGATGCTGCGTCCATCCAGGCGCGGAAAGCCTATCAGGATGTTGCCGGCCCAATTCGGCATGACCTCGAAAAACTCGCAGTCGTCAGTTATCCCCGTTATCACACGGTGCATATCGTAAGGCTTGTTGGGCTCGTCCGGCATCAGCGTGTCCAGGCTCTCTTCCATGCGCAGCGGGTCGTCATGCGTGGCGCGCAGTGGCGGGTCTTCCTGGTTGTTGGAGGGCAGATAGCCCAGCAGGCGGCGCACCAGGAAGATGGCCTCCTCTTCGGTGTCTGACACGAAGTGCGCCACCCCGCTGGTGGAGGCGTGCGATGCCATCGCGCCGCCCAGCTCCTCGAATGACACCTCTTCGTGCGTCACCGTCTTGACGACCTCGGGCCCGGTGACGAACATGTGGCTCGTGCCCTTGACCATGACGATGAAATCGGTGATGGCCGGCGAATAGACCGCGCCTCCGGCGCACGGGCCCATGATGCAGCTGATCTGTGGGATCAGGCCGGAGGCCAGGGTGTTGCGCAGGAAGATGTCGGCGTAGCCGGCCAGGCTCACCACCCCTTCCTGGATGCGGGCGCCGCCCGAGTCATTGAGGCCGATGACCGGGGCGCCGTTTTTCATGGCCAGGTCCAGGACCTTGCAGATCTTTTCCGCATGCGCCTCGGAGAGAGAACCGCCGACGATGGTGAAGTCCTGCGAGAAGACGTAGACCAGGCGCCCCTCGATCGTGCCGTAACCCGTGACGACGCCGTCACCGAGATAGCGCTGTTGGTCGATGCCGAAATCGGTCGAATGGTGCAGGACGAATCGGTCCAGCTCCACGAAAGAACTGGGGTCGAGAAGCAGCTCCAGCCGCTCGCGCGCCGTCATTTTGCCCTGCGTGTGCTGGCGCTGGATACGCTCCTCCCCGCCGCCCGACAGGGACTGGACCTTGAGCTCGCGCAGGCGACGGATCTTATCCTGATTCGTCATGCAGCCTCCGTTGACGACGAGCCACGGCAGCTTCACGCCGCCAGAGCCAGCCGCCAAGCGCGCCGGCCAGGATGCCCCCCGCCAGCGAGCCGGCGGTGATCAGCGTGCCGGCATCCGACCAGAATGCCTCCGGGAAGAGCCGGATCAGCGAATCGGTGTAGTCGAACGTCCAGTTGCCCTGCGGGAAGAAGATCTCGTGGAACTGGACGAAGAAGGTATCGAAGCCTGCCAGCACGAAGACCCCCAGCACCAACAAGCACAGTGTGGTCAGGATCCCGCCGGCCATGATGGCCAGATAGGCGCTGCGGCGCGTGCTGGGCCGCCAGAGCAGCGCCACGAGCGCGCCCAGGATGAGGATGCCGGCGCCTTCCTGGACCCGCCACAGCTTATCGATGAGGCGCTTCACGTCGACCATGTGGTTGAGCTCGTCGTCCGTGAAGAGTGAGCCCCCCGTCTCGGGCTTGCGCTGCGCCGCCAGCATGCCGATGGTCTGCCCTGCCGGCGCCGGGCTATTCAAGAAATGGATCGAAGGCAGGGCAAGCTCCAGCCGCTGCTGCAGCGACCAGCCATAGCGATCGGGCGGGAAGCCCGACCTGTTGTACTCGAAGCGCGGATACCAGTCGCCGACCATGAAGCGGCTGGCCGTCAGGATCAGAAAGATGGGCAAAGGGAGCGCCACGCACCAACGCAGCAGGCTGACGAGCAGTTTGTTCGATGAGCCGTCTCTCATGTCAGCCGATCTCGAGCAGGATCTTGCCGAAATTGTCCCCGGCAAGCATGCGTGCCAGCGCGGCGGGGTACTCCGCCAGCGGGTAGACGTGGTTGACCAGCGGCCTGAGCCGGCCTGCCCACACCTGGCCCATCACGGTCGCGAATTCGGCCTGCGTGCCCATGGTCGAGCCGATGATGCTCAGATGGCGGCCAAAGATCATGTTCGCCGCTGTGGGCACGTTGTAGCCCGATGAGGCGCCGACACAGAGCAAACGCCCGCCCTTGGCCAGAGCCCGCAAGCTCGAGGCCCAGGTGGCCTCGCCCACATTGTCCACCACCACGTCCACGCCCCGTTTGCCGGTGAATTTCCAGATGGCCTTGCTCCAGTCCGGTTCTGCCTGGCGGTCGACGGCCCTTTCCGCACCCAGCTCGCAAGCCCGCCGCGCTTTCTCGCCGTTGCCGGCGACGGCATAGACCGTGGCGCCGGCCAGGTGGGCTATCTGCATGGCCATGCTGTTCACCCCGCCCCCCGCGCCGACCACGAGCACCTTTTCTCCCGCTCGGAGCCCGCCGGCACCGATCAGCATATGCCAGGCCGTCACGGCCACGAGGGGAGCCGCCGCGGCCAGCTGGTCGGGATAGTCATCGGGGATAGCCACCAGGTTCCGTGCGGGTACCCGCACGAATTCGGCGAAAGTGCCTGGGGCATGCTCGCCAAGTATGGCAAAATGGTCGCACTGGTTGTCGCGGCCCGCCCGGCAGTAGGGGCAGACGCCGCACCACAACGTCGGGTTCGCCACCACCCGCTGGCCGATCTTCCAAGCGGCCACCTCCGCGCCTAGGCCGGCAATCGCGCCCGAGAAGTCGGCGCCCAGGACGTGGGGCCTGGCCAGTTCCAGCCCGCGCCAACCGGCCCTGACGAAATCGTCGAGCCGGTTCAGCGCCGCGTAACGGACCCTCACCAGGACCTCGTCAGCCCGCGGTTGTGGGACGGCGACGTCCTCGCGATACTGTAGCACCTCCGGCCCGCCGTGCTCGAAGAAAACGATGGCGCGCATAAACCCTCCGATGAGCTGCGCTCGCTTCGAATAAGGTCTTACTGTTGAGAAGATTGGCGCTATTCTACACCTGCCGCCGGTCAAAAGGCAACCGCCCCATCCGGGCATTATGATACAGGTCATGGCGCTCGCGCCATCTGCGTGATATCGTTCACACGGTCTACTGCTCCGGGCATGGATCGCTTATCTGGAGGCCGGTTGGACACGGGTCTCAGGCGCGGCGAGCCATAGCTGCTCGCGCAGTACTCTGTGATCCCTTTTGCCGAGCCGAGGATGAAGCATGATTGACGATACTTTTACACTGGATCTCTCGCCCCTGGATGCGCTGCTCGAGCGCTTCTCGGGCCAGAAAGGTGCCCTGATCCCGATCTTGCAGCAGGCGCAGGAAATCTATGGCTACCTGCCGCCGGCGGTGCTCGAAAAGATCGCCCAGGTGACCGGCTTTCCGCTCAGCCGGATCTACGGCGTGGCGACCTTCTATGCCCAGTTCTATCTCACGCGGCGCGGCCGGCATGTGATCCGGTGCTGCGACGGCACGGCCTGCCACGTCCGGGGGGCAGCCAAGATCATCGACGAGTTGGGGAACACGCTCCACATCCTGCCCGGCCATACTACCGATGACTATCGTGTGACCTACGAAGTGGTGTACTGCCTCGGTTCTTGTGGCCTGGCCCCGGTTGCCGTCGTCAACGATCACGTCGAGGGCCGGCTGACACCTCAGGCCCTGGTGCAGACTGTGCAGGCGCTCAAGTAATGGCTGTGATTGCCGAGATCAAGACCGATGAGGGCGTGGAGATCGCGTCGTTCGCTCTCCCGGCCAAGACGTTCAAGACCGGGTCACGCGGGTTCTATGTGAACGGCAAGGCCGAGATCGACGGTAAGCGCTACCAGGTCCAGATCCAGTTGGTAGAGATCGGGAGCAAGGGCCAGGGAAGCGCTGAAAATGCATCTGCATGAAGTGCTGGCCATCACGGACGCGCGCTTGTTGACCTCCGGGACGGACCTGGAACTCAGCGTGCATTGTGGCCTCGCTTCAGACCTGATGAGCGATGTCCTGCGCCTCGATCTCACCGATGGGCTGCTCGTGACGGGCCTCGCCAATCAACAGGTCGTGCGGACAGCCGAGATGGCCGACGCTGCCGCCATCCTGCCTCGTGCGCGGCAAAGATCTCCCGGCTGAGACGGTCGCGTTGGCCGACCGGGTGGGCATCCCGATACTGGCTACAGACCTGAACATGTTCGAGAGTTGTGGCCGGCTTTTTCATGCCGGTTTGCCGGCGTGCGCAGGAGGCAAGGCAGGGCAGGCGGGCAAGGAAGCTTGCGTCGCAGCAGGTGGCCTGGCCGCGCAGCAGGTCCACCGGCGCGGGACAGCTGCGTCTTGACGAGCAGCGAAGTCTTCAAAGTCGAGGAACTGGCCTACGAACTGAAAATCGGCGACATCATGACGCGCCAGGTGATCACTGTCGAGCCCCAGGCCACCGTGCGCGACGTGAAAGAGATCCTGCGTGACCGGCGCATCACGGGCACTCCGGTGACTATCGGCCGGCAACTGGTGGGCATCGTCAGCATCGAGGACGTGATCGTCGCCATGGAACGTGGCCGGCTGGACATGCCGGTTGCCCAGTGCATGACAACGCGCCTTCACACGGTGCGCGATCAGGATACGGTGGTGCGAGCGCTGAACGCGTTCGCGCGCACGGGTGTGGGGCGGCTGCCAGTGCTCGACGCCGGCGAGCAGTTGGTCGGGATCCTTACCAAGGACGACGTGACGCGTGGTGTGCTCAAAGCGTTGCAGGCGGCTTACCACGAGGAGGAGGTGCGGCAGTATCGCGCCAGCCACGTCTTCGAAGACATGCCGTCGGACCACACCAGTGTGATGCTGCGCTACGATGTGGCAGTCAACGATTTCGGCGGTGCCGGCCGCGCTTCGAGCCAGGTGAAGCATGCGCTGCGGCGGCTGGGCATCGATCCGCGCGTGGTGCGGCGGATGGCCATCGCCTCGTATGAGGCCGAGATGAACCTGGTCATCCACACCGTCAGTGGCGGTAGCATCATCGTCGAGGTTACGCCGCAATTCGTCGCCCTGCTGGCCGCCGACAGTGGGCCGGGCATCTTGAACGTCCAGCAGGCCTTGCAGCCCGGCTTCTCCACTGCTCAGGACTGGATTCGCGAGATGGGCTTCGGCGCCGGCATGGGCTTGAGCAACATCCGGGCGTGCACCGACGAGATGAACTTGAACTCCAGGCCGGGGCGCGGCACGCGCCTGACGGCCGTGGTTTACCTCAGGCCGCCATCAGGTGGGGAAGGGAATGTGCCAAATGAAGCTTCGACAGATCATGGAGGCCCTGCCCCTGACGCTTAGAGCGGGAGCCGCGGGGCTCGACGCTGAGGTCAGCGGTGGCTATGCGGCCGATCTGCTCAGTTGCGCCATGGCCGGAGCACGCCAGGGCGACCTGTGGATCACGTTGCAGGGCCATGTGAACGTGGTGGCCATCGCCAGCCTCAATGAACTGGCGGGGATTGTGGTGACCGAGAATAAGCCCATCGCACCCGATACGCTGGCCAAGGCCGAGACGGAAGGCGTCCCCGTTTTTAGCTGCGCGAGCGACACGTTCCAGGTCGTCGGGCGACTGTGGGAATTGGGCGTGCGGGGCTGAAAAGCCACAGGTTGGCAGGTTGACGTGCCACGACTCCGGGCCGATCTACATGTCCACACTGTGCTTTCCCCATGCGCTGAAGTGGAGATGATCCCACCACTGATCATAGAGCGGGCGCTGGCAGTCGGTTTGGGGCTGCTGGCCGTCACCGACCACAATGCCAGCGCTAACTGTAGTGCCGTGATGCAGGCGGCTGCCGGCACCGGCCTCGCGGTCCTGCCGGGCATGGAAACGCAGACCCTCGAAGATGTGCACGTCCTCTGTCTCTTCGATACTCTGGAACAAGCGCTGGCCTGGCAAGAGGTCGTCTTCCGGCACCTTCCCCAGCGCACCAATCCCGACGAAGTGCTTGGCGCCCAATTCGTAGTCGATGCTGCTGGCGACCTGGTCCGTACGGAGACCCGGCTCCTGCTCACGGGAATCGACCTTTCGCTGGACGACGTGGTGCGCCAGGTGCAGGCGCTCGGGGGGCTGGCCGTCCCTGCGCACGTGGATCGTCCTTCCTTCAGCCTGCTGGCCAACCTGGGCTTCGTGCCCCCTGACCTGGCTGTGCCGGCATTGGAGATCTTCTGGCGCAGTGACCCCGCGGCCCTCAGGGCCGGTCACCCGGACCTGGCCGGCTGGCCGTTGATCCGCAACAGCGATGCCCATCGCCTCAGCGAGATGCGTGCCTGCCTTCAGCTAGAAGTCGCCGAACCGACCATCGCCGAGCTCAGGCTGGCGCTGGCCCGGCGGGATGGCCGTTCCTATGCCTTGATTTGAAGACGACGTGATATGATAGAGGTCATGGTATTTGCGGCAGGTCCATGTTATGGTACACATAAAGAAAAGTGATATTATTCACAGCAGCAAGTGTCGATACTCTGCCAACTATCATGGTCTGGTTGAGGAGGTTCGGAATCGACCTGCGGTGCACCATTTTCGGCGCACCGCAACTTTATCCGAGGGCAAAGTCAGCGGCCGGTTGTCTTTGTGCGCGAAATAGCCTTACATATTCTGGATCTGCTGCAGAACGCTGTCGAAGCGGGTGCCACCCGCGTTACCTTGCGTGTCGAAGAGGACCAGGTGGCAGACTGGCTGCGGATCCGCGTTGGTGACAATGGCCGTGGCATGGACCTGGCCAGTCGCCGGCGGGCGCTCGATCCGTTCTTTACGACGCGTGACACGCGCCACGTGGGTCTGGGGTTGCCCCTCCTGTCGGCAGCCACTGAGCGAGCAGGTGGCACCTTGAACATCGAATCGCAGGCGGGAGTGGGCACCATCGTCGAGGCGACCTTCAGATTGAGCCACCCCGATCGGCAACCTCTGGGCAACCTGGCTGACACCCTTCTCGCTTTCTTGCTTGTATCTCACGGACCAGACCTGAACTACGCACACTGCATCCGGCCGCAAGACGGCAGCGCCGGCAGAAGCTTCGAGCTTGACACCAGTGATTTTCGGGCTGTGCTCGGTGACTTACCGCTGGCACATCCCTCTGTGCGCGTGTGGTTGGCAGAGTATCTGGCCGATGGCGAGGCGGCCCTGGCCGTTTGACGGGATGGCCCGGCGGGCGCCCCCTTGGCGATCCGGGCGGGCGCGGTGGCAATGGGCGGGCGGAACGACCCCTCCCGGAGTTGGCAAGCGCAGCCGGCCATCGACCAGGAGCTATCGACTATCAGCTTGGCAGCGGTTGCAATCAGGAGAGTATACAGATGGCAAGACTGAAGACCCTCGAAGATCTCAAGCGGGTGCGCGATGAGGCTCGGCAGAGCCTGAAAGTGCGCCTTGACACCGGCACCACGATCACGGTGGGCATGGGAACCTGCGGCATCGCCGCGGGCGCGCGTGAGACGATGACCGCCATCAACGAGGAATTGGCCAAACGTCACATCGATGCCCACATCGCCACGGTGGGTTGCATCGGGATGTGCGTCAAGGAGCCACTCGTTGACATCGAGCAGGCCGGGAAGCCCCGCGTTACCTACGCCAATGTGAAGCCGGATATGGTGTCGCGCTTGATTGAGGAGCACCTGATCCAGGGTCACCCCGTGGAAGAGTGGGTGATCGCCCGGTTGTAAGGGAGGATTGTTATGGAAAATGTGACCCCGATCGACAAGGTCTTGCAGCGCGCCATCGTCTTGGAAGAAGAATCAGCGAGCATGTATCGCGCGGCCGCGGCCGCGGTCAAGAATGCCCCGATCCGTGCCCGTCTGGAGGAAATGGCGCAGCAGGAAGACCGCCACAAGCAGAAGCTGGAAGATGTCATGGCCGGTAACATCCGCTGGGCCATCCGCCGCGCCAAAGCGGAGCCGGTGCCCGACCTGCGTCTGAGCGACCATCTGGAAGCCAAACCTCTGGATGCCAACGCCGACTACCAGGCCGCTTTGCTGGTGGCAGCCCGGCGCGAAAAGGCGGCCCACGATTTCTACGTCGCCATGGCCGAGATGGTGGAAGATCAACTCATCAAAGACGTCTTCCAGATGCTGGCCTCTGAGGAGCTGCGGCACAAGTACGAGGTCGAAAAGACCTACGAAGAGATCGTCTATCAGGCTTTCTGATGTAGAACGCGCGGCTTGCTGCGAAGCCTGTGTGGTCATGGAGTCAGGCGACCCGGGGCACGCGCACCGGATTCAGACCAAAGGAACGCTGCTTTATGGATAAGGTTGAAGTCGTTTCCAATCCACTACCTGAGTTGGACCCGCTCTATCGGGCAAACGTGCTGGTCTGCGGCGGCACAGGCTGTACATCTTCGGACTCACAGGGTGTGCTGAGCGCGCTGGGGGACGAAATTGGCCGGCGCGGGCTGGCCGGAGAAGTGCGCCTCGTGCCGACCGGCTGCCGTGGGTTCTGTTCCATGGGGCCGGTCATGATGATCTACCCTGAGGGTATTCTATACTGCCAGGTGCAGGCCCGTGACGTCCCCGAGATCGTCGAAGAGACACTGGTCAAAGGCCGCGTGGTCGAGCGGCTCAGCTACGAAGAACCTCTGGCGCAGCAGCGCTTGCCCTTCTATCACGATATCCCGTTCTACGGCAAGCAGATCCGCATCGCGCTGCGCAATTGCGGGCTCATCAACCCGGAGAGCATCGATGAGTACATCGCGCGCGATGGCTACAGCGCGCTGGGCAAGGCCGTCACCGAACTGACGCCGGATAGCGTCATTCAGGAGATGAAGGACTCCGGCCTGCGCGGGCGCGGTGGGGCCGGCTTCCTGACCGGCCTGAAATGGGAGCTGTGCCGCAAAGCGCACGGCAGCCCGAAGTACGTCATCTGCAACGCCGACGAGGGTGATCCGGGCGCTTTCATGGATCGCTCTATCCTGGAAGGCGATCCGCACGCCGTCGTCGAGGGCATGACCATCGCAGCGTATGCCATCGGATCGGACGAAGGCTACGTTTACTGCCGTGCCGAATACCCGCTGGCCATCGCCCGGCTTGAAACCGCCATCCAGATGGCCAAGGATTATGGCCTGCTTGGCGAGCACATCCTGGGCTCGGATTTCAGCTTCGATCTCAAAGTGAAGCAGGGCGCCGGCGCTTTTGTCTGTGGCGAAGAGACTGCCCTGATGGCCTCGATCGAGGGGCGGCGCGGCGAGCCACGCCCGCGCCCGCCTTTCCCGGCGGTCTCCGGCCTGTGGAACAAGCCCTCGAACGTGAACAACGTCAAGAGCTATGCTATGACGCCGCAGATCATCCTGGATGGCGCCGACTGGTTCAAGAGCGTCGGCACGGCCAAAGCGCCCGGCACGGCTATTTTTGCCCTTACCGGCAAGATCCGCAATACGGGGCTGATCGAAGTGCCGATGGGCATGCCGCTCGGCGAGATCATCTTCGATATCGGCGGCGGCGTGCCGAATGGCAAGCAGTTCAAGGCTGTGCAGACCGGTGGCCCGCTCGGCGGCTGTCTGCCGGCTTCAGCCCTCAACACCCCCGTTGATTTCGACTCGCTGACGGCAGCCGGCGCCACCATGGGGTCAGGCGGCATGATCGTCGTGGACGAAGACACCTGCATGGTGGAGTTTGCCAAGTACTTCCTCACCTTCGCCTCGGCTGAATCGTGCGGCAAGTGCGTGCCCTGCCGTGTGGGTGGCCAGCGCTTGCTGGAAGTGCTGACCCGCATTACCGAAGGCCACGGCACCCTCAAAGACCTGGACGTGGTGGCTGAGATCAGCCAGAACATGCGTGACTCGTCGCTCTCCGCGTTGGGCCAGCTGACGCCAGGCCCCGTGACGGCGGCGCTGCGCTTCTTCAAAGATGAGTTCATCTCTCACATCGAGGACAAGCAGTGCCATGCCGGCCAATGCAAGCCGCTGGTGCGGGCCAGGTGCATCAATGCCTGCCCCGCCGGTGTCGAGAGCCCGGCCTACCTGGCCCTGGTCGCCCAAGGCCGCTACGCTGAGGGGCTGGCCATCCACCGCGAGCGCAACCCGTTCGCGCTGATCTGTGGCCGCGTTTGCCCGGCGTTTTGTGAGCAGAAGTGCCGCCGCGGCGACATCGATGAGCCGATCGCCATCCGCCAGGTCAAGCGCTTCATGGCCGACCACGAATACAGCCACCCCTGGCAGCCCGAAGTGGTCGAGTCGGCCAAGTCTGAGCGAGTGGCTGTGGTTGGCGCCGGGCCGGCAGGGCTGACGGCGGCGTTGCGCCTGGCGCAGCGTGGCTACAAGGTAACAGTCTTCGAGAAGCTGCCCGTTCCGGGAGGCATGATGACGGTGGGCATACCCGCTTACCGCCTGCCGCGCGAGCAGCTCTTCGCCGAGATCAAGAATATCGAGCGCGCCGGTGTCGAGATCCGCTGCAGTATGGCGCTGGGCGAGAACTTTACGGTCGATGAGCTCCTCAAGGCCCATGGCTTCAACGCCGTCGTCCTCGCCGTGGGTGCGCACATCAGCCGCCGCCTGGGCATCCCCGGCGAAGAGCAGCAAGGGGTGCTTCACGGCACGGATTTCCTGCGGCAGATCGCACTCGGCGGAGGGCAGGGGGCGGGCGGAGCAACGCCGGCGGCCGATCCGGCTGCCATGGTGGCCCACAAGCGCGTGGCGGTCGTTGGCGGCGGCGATGTGGCCATCGACGCCGCACGCTCGGCCTGGCGGCTGGGTGCCAGCGAGGTGCACGTGATCTATCGCCGGCAACGGCAGGATATGCCGGCGCATCCCGAAGAGATCGCCGCGGCCATGGCCGAGGGCATCCAGTTCCACTTCCTGGCCAATCCCACCCGCGTGCTGGGCGATGGCCAGGTGACGGGATTGGTGTTGCAGAGCCAGCGGTTGAGCGACTTCGACAACTCTGGCCGGCGCCGGCCCACACCGAGCGGGTCCGAAGGGATGACGCTGGACGTGGAGGTCGTGATCCCGGCCATTGGCCAGACCACCGACCTGGCGTGGATGCGCAACGGTGATATCAAGGCCACCAGGGCCAATACCTTCGAGGTCAACGCGGCGCTGTGCACCTCCCAGCCGGGGGTATTTGCCGCCGGGGACGCCGTCAGCGGTCCGGCAACGGTGATCCAGGCGGTCGCCCAGGGCAATCAGGTTGCCGAAGCGGTCGATCACTGGTTCAAGACCGGTGAGATGGTCAAGCCGCACTTCGATGTGCCTCGCACCGATGTTCCGCAGCTCTATTCCCTGGATGACTTTGCCAATGCCCGCCGGCCCATGCCGGCCGAGCTTAGTGTGCGAGAGCGCCGGGGCGGTTTCTGCGAAGTGGAGTTGGCCCTTGACGAAGGCGCGGTGCGCGACGAGGCAAAACGCTGCCTGCGCTGTGACCTGGAATGGCTCGACGTAATGGGGCTCGCCAGGCCCGAAGCAGAGATGCTACTTGCAGAAGCAGGTAAAGGAGGCCAGTAACCCGATGGCTGCTGTGAACATCACCATCAATGGTCGCAAGATCGAGGCGCAGGCCGGGCAGACCATCCTGGAGGCGGCCAACGCCCACCAGATCTACATCCCAACCTTGTGTCATCATCCGGCCCTTGAGCCGCAAGGCTCCTGTCGCATGTGCCTCGTCGAGATCGAGAAACAGCGCGGCCTCCAACCGGCCTGCACCTATCCCGTCAGCGAAGGCATGGTCGTCAACACCGATACGGTGAAGACGCAGGCGGCGCGCAAGTTCGTGCTCGAGCTGCTGTTCTCGGAGCGCATTCACTATTGCATGTACTGCCAGATGAGCGGCAGCGAGGGGAGCACCGAGTGCGAGCTGCAGCGCCTCGCCTATGAGCACGGCTTGACGAACTGGGAATACGCGCCCAACACCAACAAACGCTGGCCGGTGGATGCGTCGCGCAAGTACTTCATCATGGACCACAGCCGGTGCATCCTGTGCCGGCGTTGCGTGCGTGCCTGCGATGAGATCGTCGCCAACCACACGCTCGGCGTCCGCGACCGCGGCACCCGCACCATGATCATCGCCGATGCCGACGTCCCGTTTGGCTCATCGAGCTGCGTGTCTTGCGGCACCTGCCTGCAGGTCTGTCCCACCGGGGCGCTCATAGATCGGCGCAGTGCCTATATGGGGCACTGTACGGATGTGGAGCGGACCCAGGTCACCTGCATGGCCTGCCCGGTTGGCTGCGGCGCGGAGGCCATCACGCGTGGCGGCATGTTGCTGCGCGTCGAGAGCGACTGGGAAGCCGCCAATCACGGGCTTCTCTGCGTGCATGGCCGCTTCGAACCGGTCGAGCCGCAGCCCGAGCGTGTGACCGTCCCGCTGGTGCGCAAGGATGGCGAGCTGGTGCCGGCTGGCTGGGACGAGGCGCTCGGCGTGGTTGCCAGGCGCTTCCAGACGGCAGGCGCCGTGGCGGGCCTGGCCTCGCCACGCCTCACGAGTGAGATGCTGGCAGCTTTCAAACAGCTCTTCGCCGAGTCGTTGCGCAGCGACCAGGTCGCCTTGTTGTACGGCGAGTTGCCCCCTCTGGACCTCGGGCCGGCCGCCACGCTGGCGGATGTCGAGCAGGCGGATGTGCTCGTTGTCGTCCAGGGCGAGCCGCTGCAGGATCAGAAGGTGCTTGGCTACACCATCCGGCGCACGGCCGAGCGCGGCGCACGCCTGATCAGCGTCTCCGATACGGCCACCGAGCTGGACCCCTGTTCGCATGCCCGCCTGCCGCTGGCCCGGCTGGCGGAGGCCGTCGCCGAGGGGCAAGCGGCCGCCAGGCCAGTCGTCCTGTATAGCGCCGGGCTGCTGCCTGCCGTTTACGAAACGCTGCGCGGCTGCGCCAAGGCACGCTTCATGCCGCTGTACCGTGGCACGAATGCTGCCGGCGCCTTGAGGGTTGGGCTGAAGGCCACACCCGTCGCAGGGGCGGCCCTTTATGTCCTGGCAGGTGACGAGGTGCCGGCCGATAGCCAGAAGCTGCCTCAGGCCGGCTTTACCGTCGTGGAGAGCGCCTACAGGACCGCCTGGACGGATGCAGCCGATGTGGTCTTGCCAGCGCAGACCTGGGCCGAAACGGCAGGCCACATCATCAACATCGAAGGCCGCGAGCTGCCCGTCGTGCCGTTCATGCAGCCGCCGCAGGGAGCGGCAGCCGATGGTGTCGCGCTGGTCAAGCTGGCCGAGCGCCTGGGCCATCCGTTCAATTGAGCGTTGGAACCTGAGGAGAGCACCGCATGGCTGAGAAAGTGACCATAGCAAGCGATTGGCTGGCCGGCTGCGCTGGCTGCCACATGTCGTTTCTCGATATCGACGAGCGCATCGTGGACGTGATTCAGGCAGCGACCCTTACCGCGACCCCGATCACCGACCTCAAGCATCCGGCCGAGTCCGGCGTCACGGTCGGCATCCTGGAAGGCGGGGTCAACAACTCGACCGGCGAAGAGGTGGCCAAACGCATGCGCCAACGCTCCCAGATTTTGATTGCCCTCGGTGATTGCGCGGTCTTCGGCGGTGTGCCGACTATGCGCAACTCTGTGGGCATCCAGGAAGCGCTGCAACGTGCTTACGTGGAAACTGAAAGCACGGTGGATGGCCAGATCCCGCACCACGAAGACCTCGCTGTGATGCAGGAGTGCCGGGCGCTCGATCAGGTCGTGCCGGTGGATATCTATCTGCCCGGCTGCCCTCCTTCGGCGGACGCCATCTTTTACGTGATCAGCGAGCTGCTGGCCGGGCGCAAGCCCGATCTCAAGGGCAAGTATCTGGATTGGCACTGATCTGACGCAAAGGTGATCGGGGCCGCGCCGGTGCCGCCTAGCCGCTCACCTGATCTGGAAGGAGGACGTAATGGGACAGAAAATTATGATCGAGCCCGTCACGCGCATCGAAGGCCACGCCAAGGTGGGTGTATATCTGGATGATGCGGGCAAGGTCGAGCGGGCCATCTTTCACGTGAATGAATTCCGCGGCTTCGAGAAATTCTGCGAAGGTCGTATGTTCTTTGAGATGCCGCTGATCACGGAGCGCATCTGCGGCATTTGCCCGGTCAGCCATCATCTCGCGTCCGCCAAGGCCTGCGATCAGATCGTCGGCGCTGCGCTGCCGCGCCCTGCCAAGCTGCTGCGTGAGCTGATGCACATGGGGCAAATCATCCAGTCGCACTCGATGCATGTCTTCGAGTTGGGCGGGCCTGACCTGCTGTTAGGCTTCGACTGTGACCCGGCCACACGCAACGTAGTGGGCCTGTATGCGGCCAACCCCGAGCTGACGGTCAAAGCCATCCAGCTCCGCAAGTTCGGCCAGTGCATCATCGCGCTGGCTGGGTGGGCGCCGCATCCACCCGAATTTTGCCGTGCCCGGTGGCGTGAATGCTGCCCTCACCCCGCAGGACCGTGAAGCGCTGCTGGGCCAACTGGACGAAATGGTCGGGTACGTGCAGGACGGTGTGGCCGTGCTGAAGACCTGGATGGAAGCCAACCAGGAAGACCTGACGAAGTTCGGCGTCTTCTCCACCAACTACCTGGGCATGGTCGACAGGAACAATGCCGTGCAGTTGTACGATGGCGACATCCGCCTGGTTGACACGGCGCGCCAACCCATCGATCGTTTCGACGGCCGGGATATCTGCAGTATCTCGGCGAGCATGTCGAGCCCTGGACCTTTTTGAAGTTCCCCTATTACAAGAAACTGGGCTGGCCCGAGGGCGTGTATCGCGTGGGCCCGCTGGGCCGGCTGAATGCTGCCCAGGGCATGGCCACGCCGCTGGCGCAGAAGGAGTACGAGTACTTCCAGAGGCTCTGCGGCGGCAAGGTGGTGGAAGGGACCCTGTACTACCACTTTGCGCGGTTGGTAGAGGACCTCTACGCGGTCGAGCATGTGCGCGAGCTGCTGGAGGACCCGGACATCCTGGGCACCGACCTCCAGGTCAACCGCCCGGTCACCAACCACGAGGGTGTGGGTGTCATCGAGGCTCCACGGGGGACCCTGTGGCACCACTACTGGGTCGATGAGAACGGGCAACTGGAAAAGGTCAACTTGATCGTTGCCACCGGCAACAACAACTGGGCCATGAGCAAGGCGGTGGATTCGGTGGCCAAGACCTACGTCGACGGCGGCCACGTCACAGAGGGCGCGCTCAACCGCATCGAGGCGGCCATCCGTGCCTACGATCCCTGTCTCTCTTGTTCGACCCACGCCGTGGGGCAGATGCCGTTGGAAGTAGTCACCTACGGCCCGGAAGGCAACGAGGTGGAACATATCGTCCGCGAGTAGGGGCAGGGTCGTCCGGCCGGCAGACGGTTGTGCCATCCGTTGTTCGGCAAACAAGGAGCCTTTGCGAGCGCAGGCCGCCTCGCAAGGCTTCCCCGCGCACGAGGCCTCAT
>CAWEHT010000320.1:0-3753 GCA_963808455.1 uncultured Chloroflexia bacterium
TCACGCCTGGCCAGGATAATTTACTACCGAACTGACCCCCGACATCCAGGTGGCGGACCTCAGCCACCTGCAACTCGTGGTCAACATGGCCGAGACCGACGTGGTGAATGCTAAGAAGGGACAGGCGGCGCAAATCCAGCTCGATGCCCTGCCCAACGTTGCCATCACCGGCACCGTCACTTTATGTCGCCGTACGGCACGCTGACCCAAGGCGTCGTCAATTATCCCTTCACGATCGTCTTGAATAACCCTCCGCTCGGCGTGAACGCTGGCATGTCGGCCAACATCAACATCATCACGCATCAGGTCAGCAACGCGCTGTATGTGCCCAACCGGGCGGTCGAGGCAACCGCTTCCCGGCCTTGCCCACGAGCGCGGCGCCCAGCGCCACGCCGGCCGGCACCGTCAAGGCGGCAGCCACCGGCGGGGCAAAGCCTGCTACCCGCCTGCAGTACGTGACCGTGCTGGCGGATGGCAAACAACTGCAGACGGCCGTGCAGACCGGCTTGAGCAACAACTCCATGACCCAGATCGTCAGCGGCCTGAGCGAAGGCGAAGTCGTGCTGCTCAACCTCCCGACGACCATTGCCCAGCAGCCCAAGACGACCGGCGGCGGCAGCCTGGGCCTCCCCGGCGTCGGCCGGATCGGTGGGTGATGCTGCGCCGGCCCATCTCGCCGGTACTCAAGACTCAAAACATCGAGGACAACATGATCGAAATTGTGGATATCAGCAAAGTGTACCGTATGGGCGATATCGAAGTACGGGCTCTCAACGGCGAGAGTCTGAGCGTGAACAAAGGGGAATGGCTGGCGATCACCGGCCCGTCGGGCTCGGGCAAGTCGACCTTGATGAATATCATCGGCTGCCTGGACCAGCCCACTACCGGTTCCTACGCCCTGGATGGCCTCGACGTGGCCACCCTGAAAGACGATGAACTGGCTGCCGTGCGTAACCGCAAGATCGGCTTTGTCTTCCAGACCTTCAATCTCTTGCCCCGCACGACGGCCGTATCCAATGTGGAACTGCCGCTGGTCTATGCCGGGGTAGGGCGCGCGCAGCGGCGCGAGCGGGCAGCCGCGGCCCTGCAACGCGTCGGGCTGGGAGAGCGCCTCAACCACCGGCCTAACGAGCTATCCGGCGGCCAGCAACAGCGGGTGGCCATCGCCCGGGCGCTGGTCACCAACCCGGCCATCATCCTGGCCGACGAGCCCACCGGCAACCTGGACTCCACGGCCGGCACCGAGATCATGGACATCTTCCGCGGCCTGCACGACCAGGGCATGACCATCGTGATGGTCACGCACGACCCGGACCTGGCCGCCCAGTGCGAACGCATCGTGCGTTTCAAGGATGGGATCATCGCCGGCGACAGCGGCCTCAGCGCCGGCCCCGAGATGGACGGCGCACCGATTGCAGTAATGCTGCCTACGGCGGTGGTGCTGCCCGGCATGCAGGCGGCATTGCCATGAACCTCGTCGAGAGCGTACGCATTGCCCTGCGCGCCCTGGCGGCCAACAAGATGCGCTCGGCCCTGACCATGCTGGGCATCATCATCGGCGTCGCCGCCGTCATTGCCCTCATGGGCGTGGGCAGCGGGGCACAGGCAGCCGTTGACAGCCAGATCAGCAGCATGGGCACCAACCTGCTCTTTGTTACGCCTGGCGCCACCAGCCAGGGCGGCGTGCGTTCAGCCCAGGGCTCGGTGCAGACCTTGACCTATCAGGATGCCCAGGCGCTGGTTGACCCGGTGAATGCGCCGGCCATTGCGGCGGTGGCACCGGAAATGGACACCTCCGCCCAGGTCGTCTTCATGGGCAATAACGCCAGCACACGGGTCCTGGGGGTCACGCCCGCCTACGGGCCCGTGCGTGACTATGTCGTCCAAGACGGCAACTTCCTCACTCAGGCCGATGTGGACGACCGTTCGTCGGTGGCCATCGTGGGCGCCAATGTAGCCAGCGAGCTCTTCACCGGCGGGCAAGAGCCGGTCGGGCAATCCATACGTGTCAACAACACGAGCTTCCAGGTGATCGGCGTGCTGGTGGCCAAAGGCGGCAGCGGTTTCGCCAACCAGGACGACCAGGTGCTGGTGCCGATCACCACAGCCCAGACCCGGCTGCAGCGCAACCAGACGAGCTCCGGCAACACGGTCACCAAGATCAGCGTGGAAGTCACCAGCCAATCCCAGATGCAGCTGGCGACGCTGGAGATCACGAGCATCCTGGAGCAGCGCCATCACATCCTCGCCACCGATGACTTCACCATTCAGAGCCAGGATGCCCTGCTGTCGAGTGCCAACTCGGTGACCGGCATCCTGACCCTCTTCCTGGGCGGCGTGGCCGGGATCTCCCTGCTGGTGGGCGGCATCGGCATCATGAATATCATGCTGGTATCGGTGACCGAACGCACCCGTGAGATCGGCATCCGCATGGCGATCGGCGCCACGCGCGGCAACGTGCTGTCGCAGTTCCTGACCGAGGCCACGATCCTCAGCGTGTTGGGCGGGCTGACGGGCGTGGCGCTGGGTGTCGGCATTGCCCACTTCGTCTCGGGCATCAACATGGGCAGCACACCCATCCACGCCGTGGTCTCGGCCGGCTCGATCCTGCTGGCGACCGGTTTCGCCCTGGGCATCGGCATATTCTTCGGCATCTACCCCGCCTATCGCGCCGCCTCGCTGAAGCCGATCGATGCCTTGCATTATGAGTGAAACCTGCAGCCAGGACCCGTCTGCGGGGCAGGCCAACCCGGTACCAGGCTCACTCTGAAGGAGAGTTTTGATGAAGCGACTGCCGGTTCTACTGCTTTGTCTGGGTTTTCTTTTCGCTTCGGTGTTCGCTGTGGCCAACGCCCAAAGCGCCATCTCACTTACTGCCCAGGTATCCGGGCTGAACGTCCGCCAGGGGCCTGGCACGAGCTACCCGGTCATCTCGACCCTGCGTAGCGGCGATACGGTAGCTGCCCTGGGCAAGGACTCCGCAGGCGATTGGTTCCAGATCCAGCTGGCAGCCGGAGGAACCGGTTGGGTCAGCGCGGCCTACGTGCAGGCCAGCGGGGATACCAGCGGGTTGCCGGCGGTCGCGGCGCCGGCCGTGGCCTCCCTCGCGCCGGTCTCCTTGCCTGCTACCGGTGCGGCAGATCCCGGCGTGATCGTTTTCCAGACTGCCAGCGGCGGGAAGATCTACGTCGTGAACCCCGATGGCAGCGGCCTGCGGTACCTGACGACCGGCATCGACCCGGCCATCTCGCCCGACGGCGCCCAGGTGGCATTCACCCGCTGGACGGGGAGCCAGAACGGCGACCTGGGCAGTGTTTGGATCATCAACATCGACGGCGGCAACGAACATAAGGTGTTCGACGACATTGCCCAGCCACTTGCGCCGGCCTGGTCGCCCGACGGTACGCAGCTTGCTATCCAAAAACAGCAAGGCGGCACCCTTTCGATTCACCAGATGCAGTTCGGCGAACGTTGCCAGATGCTCCCAGGCAATCCTTCGGCCTGTGAGGGCAACCCCCAGTGGATCATCAGCGTCGTCAGTCTCGCCAAGGGCACCATTACAGACATGCCATCCTCCGCGCATTCCTTAGCGCCCACCTGGGATCCGGCGAACCCGGCGCTCGTCGTGTACCAGGGCGACCAGGGGTTGGTAAGCCTCAATGTCGGCAACCAGACTTACTCGCAGCTCACCACCGACACGGAACAGTGGGCGCCGATCTTCTCGCCTGACGGCAGCCGGATTGCGGACACTTT
>CAWEHT010000321.1:0-20909 GCA_963808455.1 uncultured Chloroflexia bacterium
CTTCGCCAATCAGGGCAAGTTGAGGGCAAGGTGCCCTACGTGAATGCGGCCCAAAGCCGCCAGCCTGTCGAAGATGCGGTTGGGAATTGGTAGATCACTCAGCCTTTGCGGAAGCATTTCGATGGCCACGGCCACGTATTTGGCACCGCGATAGAGCGCTTTGAGGTCCAGAATGCTGCATGCTGGATCGGCGGCACGCAGGTCGTCCAGCAAAGGTTGCGGACAGGTCAACCATGAACAACGAGAGATTGGCGGCGTTGGTGACGGCGGTTGGCGTGACGTTCATGAAGTCTTCCAGACCCCAGAACTGCTTGGCATCTCTGAAATTGAACTCGATTTGGAACCTGAGCCGATAGTAGTCAATCATGTGGTCGTAGGCCAGGGTCGGGTCGCTCGAAAATAGGACCACATGCGCCCAAGCCTGGGTTTGCCGGTTGATTTTGACCAGGATCACCACGTTGAGCGCCTGTTTGAACCCTTTATTCAACGCTTGGGCCTGGTAGATGCGGGTCTCGATGGCCCCCTCGGTCGTGGTCTCTTTGAGACAGGCATCCGGTAGTTCCGATAGTCCAACTTGGCGCCGTACTTGCGATGCGGCCCATGGCCTTGATAGGGGCCGTCGTACGCTAGGTACAGCGCCGAGTCGCAACGCAGCTTGGAAATGAGATGCAGACCTGTTTGCCGCACCATGTGCCAAGCCGGGTTATTGCCAAAATGGCCATCCAGAACCAGATAGGTCACGCTCAACAGGCCCGCCATACGCTTGAGTTGCGCTTGCAGCATGGCCTGGATGCGCAGCAGTTCAGGCGTCAGCTCGACGCTGGCGACCTTATTCTTGCTCCCTTTGGGGCGCCCGCGCTTACGGGGTTCAGCCGACTTGGGAGCCCGTTTGGCGGCGGTTCTGGCTCGGCTGGCCGTCTTTTCGGCCTCGCCGCGCACTACCTGCTCGATCTGAATCGGGTAAGCGCGGCGTCGTTGGGTGCTGATCAGCGCCAGGGTGAAGAAACCCAAGCCGGGGATTACCCGACTGATCAACCCGGCGAAGAAGCGGTCCAGGCCATAGGTGTGGTCACCAGCCTTCCCGATGACGGTTTCATCACCGGCCAGCAGGTAGACATCGTCAGGTTGATACAAGTGCTGGCGGAAGAAAGCCCAGAACAGCGCTGGCCAGGGCACTACGGTATGAAACAGGCGCTGTACTGTGCGATAGCTGCCACCGCGGCCGGCCCAGCGTGAGAGACCCAGCATCGTGACCCGCCCGGTCATGGCCAACATGGCCAGCACGACCTTGCTGAATTGGCGTAGTGTGGTTGCTGACAGCAGAGGCTGCCAGCACTGTAAAAGTGCTACAATGTCGGACATCGGCTTTTCGTAGCTCCAGAGTCAGGTGTTGCCAACAACTAACTCTACTACGAAAGCCCGATTGCTTTAAGTCACTTTGGCGAAGGTATTGTTTGTATAAGAGGATCGGGCATAGAGGGAGGTCAGACCGTGACCGGCAATGGGCTTTTGGATTTGGGCGCAGCCCGCTTCTCCAGGCTGGCGGATGCGCAATGCGAACGCCTCACGGAGGCGTGCCTGGAGATCCTGGAACGCACGGGGCTGCGGCTTTACGACCAGGAGGCGCTGGACCTGGTCAGGCGGGCCGGCGTGGCCGTCGAGGACGGCAACCGCGTGCGGCTGCCGGCGAAGCTCGTCGAGTGGGCCATCCGGGCGGCGCCCAAGCACGTGCAGCTGTATGACCGCAACGGCCGCCCGGCCATCGACGCCGGCGGCAGCCGCACTTACTTCGGCCAGGGCTCCGACTGCTTGAAGATCATCGACCATCGCACCAACCAACGGCGCGACCCGCTGATGCAGGACGTGCGCGTACGCGGCCCGCCTGGGCGACGCCCTCAAGAATGTCGACTTCATCATGTCGTCGTTCTTGCCGGCCGACGTCGAGGAGCCGGCGGCCGACCGGTACCAGATGGAGGCCATGCTCAACCACACCACGAAGCCGATCGTGTTCGTGGCCTACGACACCCCCGGGTGCCTGGATGCCCTCGAGATGGCGGAAGCCGTCGCCGGCGGCCGGGACGCGCTGGCGGAACGGCCCTTCGTCGCCTGCTATATCAACGTCGCCACCAGCCTGCGCCAGAACCAGGAGGCCCTGCAGAAGCTGCTTACCCTGGCCGAACGCAACCTGCCTGCGTGTTATGTGCCCGGCTCGACGGCGGGCGCGGTCTCGCCGGTGACGGTCGCCGGCAGCAACGCCTGGCGCTTTGCCGGCTCGCTGGCCGGGCTGACCCTGGCGCAGCTCAAGCGCAAGGGCCGCGCCCGTGCTGGTGGCCGGTTGGGCCGCGTTGGCGCTGGACCTGAAGACGACCACCCTGCCCTACACCGGGCCCGACCACCAGGGCGTGACGCAGGCGCTCGCCCACCATCTGGAGCTGCCCATGTTTTCGCTGGGCGGCGCGTCCGAGGCCAAAGTCGTCGATCAGCAGGCGGCCGCCGAGGCCACGCTGACGCTGTTGATCAACGCCGTGATGGGCGGGCAGCTGGTCCACGATCTGGGTTATCTGGAATCGGGCATGACCGGCTCGCTGGCCCAGCTCGCCATCTGCGACGAGATCGTGGCCTGGTGCAAGCGGGCCATGGCGCCGGTCGAGATCGACGACGAGACGCTGGCGCTCGACCTGGTCGACCAGACCGGCCCCGACGGGCAGTACCTCACTTCGGAGCACACGCTGGCCCACTTCCGCGATCAGTGGTATCCCGGCCTCTTCGAACGCCACAACTACCCGGCCTGGGTCGCGCGGGGCAGCAAGACCCTGGCCGAACGCGCCGGCAAGCGCGTCGATAAGCTGCTCGCCGGCCACAAGCCCGAGCCGCTGCCGCCCGGCGTCGCCGAGCGCGTGCACGCCGTCGTCGAGCGCGCTGCCGCAGGCTGCGCGGCGCCGGCCTAATGCGGAAACAAGGGACCCTTTCAGTGGCGCAGCGACGGATTCGCCCCCTGGGGGGAATCCGTCGCTGGCGGCTCGCCGCGGCGCAGGCCAGCTTGCATACCGGCTCTCAAGGAACTCCTGATACGGATTCTTCGCTGTGGCTCGCCGGCGACGGTGATTGTGGATAGACCCGCTCAGAATGACAAGTTGTGGGTTTCTTGCCATACCATGTGCCGCCGCAACGGCATGGGGGACTCAGAATAACAGGCGCCGCTACCGAGGATGGCCCCTGCACATGCACTGAGCCCCTAAACTGATCGCAACGTGAAATTGCAGAGCGAACCGGTTATACTGTCAGAGATACGACGGCTTCGCGAGGCTCTGCTAATGAACGATGCACTGACGCTGCTGGGACGCTGGCAATTAGATGTCAACCAGGTGCGGGACCAGGTGTACCGGGCACCCACACCCCGAGAGCGCGAACGCTGGCATGCGCTCTGGCTGCTGGCGCGCGGCGGGTCGCCCGAACAGGTCGCCGAGGCGCTGGGCCGCGATGCCCGGACCATCGCGGACTGGTTGGCCGACTTCGAGCAGAAGGGTCCAGCCGGCGTGGCGTTCGAGCAGAGTGGGGGTTCCCCCCCGCCCTCAGCCCGGCGCAGCAAGCCCAACTGAAGGCCGCGGTGCAGGCGGCTCCCAGCGCGGCCGGTCTGGAGCTGGCCAACTGGAGTTGGAAGGTGGTGCGGCAGTTCGTGCACGAGCGCTTTGACCTGCTGCTGAGTAGCCGCACGTGCCTGAACTACCTGCATCGCCTGGGTTTCGTCGTCAAGCGCCCCAAGAAGCGCTTGCTGAAGGCCAATGCGACCAAGCGCGAAGCCTTCGTGGCCGCCTATGTGGCCCTGCGCAGCGAGGCGCAAGCGCAAGGAGCCAAGATCTTCTTCGTGGACGAAGCGCACTTCCGGGCCGATGTCGAGTTGCGGGCCAAGTGGGTCCTGCGGGGCGAGCCCGCCCTGGTCGATTCGACCAGCCCCAGGTTGGGCGAGAAGGCCACCTACTACTCGGCGGTATGTCTGGAGACGGGCGAAGTCGAGTACATGGATGTGACCGACACCACCACGGCAGAGACCTCGGTCTCGTTCATGCAGCAGTTGCGGGCCAACCACCCCGAGCCCTTGATCGTGATCTGGGACAACGGACCGGCCCATCATGGGCCGGAGATGCGGGAGTACCTGAAGACGCCCGACCTCCAGCTGCGCCTGGTGGCCCTGCCTGCCTACAGCCCCGACTTCAATCCGGACGAGGCCATCTGGGCCTGGGTCCGTGAGGAAGTGACGGCCGACACCTGCTTCGGCACGGCCGCCAAGGTGCGCGAGAAGGTAGACGCCTTCTTCGCCGGCTTGGCCGAGCGGGCGAGTGAAGTGCAGCACCGCTGTCGCCGGGACCTGCAGGCCCAGGCCGATGCCCTTGTGCTCAAAGCCAGTAAGGTGCCCGCTTGAACGCACCATACATTTTCACCTTGCGATCAGTTTAGGTGCACATCCATGACCGCGGGCGGTCATGTGGCACACAGGAAACCCTTGGGCTGTCGTTCTGACCGCAGTGCAAAGCTCGGCCGTGCCCATAAGGCCCGTCAACGACGCGCCACCCGGCAACATCTCGATGAGGACCGGCGCCGGCCGGGCGCGACCCAGGAAACACGGAATGCGCCGGAAAGTTAATTCCGTGGTATGCGGCGAGCGAGCAGGAGACTCGACCCGGGCACGCCGGGGACGGGCGCAGATGGCGTGGAACCTGGGCATGGCAGCCTCCCGGTAACGAACGGAGCGCGGCAAGCGTGAACGCGGGGCAGGCACCCGGCGCGCGGGTTGACGGGCCCACACCCCCATGATAGCACATACGTGCTATAGGCGCAAGCAGCAGATCTGCGGTGGGCACGCGTTTGCTCCGGGGCGGGGCCGGCCGCGGCTCTTCGTGATCGTAGACCAGGATGCACGCGGCCCTGGCTCTCCACAGGGCCACAGTTTTCCAAGACGGGCGACCGGAAGTCGCTGCAACGCCGGCGAAGTGTGCCTGCGCGCACTGACTCGATGGCGGATTCAGCCGGCGAGGGTCCGGCGAAAACCACCCGGATCTGCGAACCGGCGATGATGCCGGGCCTCTGGAACGGGCAGTCCATCGCAGAAAGGAGAGGTCTCTGTTACAGGCAGGGCGGCGTGAATAACCGCCCTGCCATGAACTCACAAAAAGCAGCTATTCGCGGTCGGAAGTAGACGTCTTCTCCCATTTACCATAGAAAGTTGCTGCACTACAGGGGATCGTACGACGACGATCCGCCATGGTAGAGCCCGCAGCGTGCTTCGCCATGGTAAAGCCCGCTCGAAAAAGCGCGCGCTTGTGGCTGTTCGACGTCATCAGGCAGCATGGAGGCTTCGGCATTAGGCCCGACAAATATGTTAATTATTGTGGCTCCAGCTGGCGGTGGAGGTGCTGCTTCCGCGAATTCCTCAGTCTCCCCGAGTGCGTGCTCACCCGAGTCGCCAACGAAGCCTGCAGCCTCGGCATCCAGGATGGTCTTTTCGACGGCCGCCCGTGGTACTGCATATCTCTCAAGTTCCTTCGCCGGGATGTTGTAGATGACGCCACTCGGACCAGTGATGAGGACCCCCTTCTGTTCCTTCGGTTCGGTAGCCATAGTCCCTCCGGTGTGGTGGATTGGAGCAAGAAACCTCGACTGAGTTGCTACACGACAGCGATTGCGAGCAACGCGTACGAGCTCAGGGTGGGAAACAGCGGTGGTTACGCCCCAGCTCCAGCGCAATCGCCAGCCCTATGCCGCGCCGGCTTCCGGTAATGACCGCCGTCTTTGCTTGCAGGATATCAACGGGATCCATGGTGACTCCCTCCAGAAATGCGCGATCACGCCCGCCGAGGAGCCGCCTATCAGGCTGGTCCCTCGAACAGGATGTTCCGTGCCTGTACCCCGGCCGGGTCAACGGCCTGCAATATGGCCGCTTTGGCCTGCATCTTGGGCAGCGTCTCGGCCATGTAGACGCGGGCCATCTCGCATTTCCGATCGGACAGGCACGCGTCGCGCAGCATCAACCAGCAGTTGATCGTGTACACTGCAAGGTCGGCCAAATCGACCGCGTAGTAGTCGATCAGCGCCCGCTCTTTTTCGCCCTTCAGGCGTTCGATGCCCTGGTTCAGCCACGCCGTGGCCTGTGCGAGCTGGCCTTTCATCCCCGCCAGCTCTGCGCCGTAGTCCAGCGCCGCCCATTCTTCCAGCAGATCGTCCAACGTATGGCTCAACAGCCCGCTCAGGCAAGCCACGATCTGCAATTGGCTGGTGCCCTCGTAGATGCTGGTTACTCGCACATCGCGGAAGTGGCGCTCGACATTGAAGGCGCTCATGTAGCCGGCGCCGCCATGAACCTGCATGGCCTGATAGCAAACGCGGTTGCCCATTTCCGTCGCAAAGTACTTCACCAGTGGTGTCAGCACAGATGCCAGGCGGTCGGCTCGCTTCTGCTGCTGGCGAGCGTCAGCATCCAGGCTTCCCGACCTCCGCGATCTGGCGTCCAGGGCCTTGTTCAGGTCTACCCAGCGCCCGGTCTCACAGATCAGCGCCCGGGTTGCTTCGATCTCGCCGCGCATCGAGAGCAGCATGCGGTACACCGCAGGCATGGAGCCGATGCTCTGGCCGAACTGTATCCGCTTCTCAGCGTAGCGGCGGGCATCTCCGTAGGCCGCCTCTGCGATGCCCAGCGCCTGGGCCGACACTGCCAGCCTGGCCCCGTTCATCATGCTCATTGCATATCGGATGAGCCCCATCCGGCGCTTGCCTATCAATTGGGCCGGCGTGTCCCTGAATTCCATTTCGCAGGTGGGGGAGGAGCTCATGCCCAGCTTGTGTTCCAGGCGACGGATGCGGACCGTGTCGTCGGCTTCCACCAGGAACAGCGATAGGCCGCGGGCATCCTTGCTATCCGGCTCGGAGCGAGCCAGCACGAGCAGGATCTGGGCGCCGCCGTTGGTGATGAACCGCTTGACTCCGTTCAGGCGCCACGTGCCATCAGCGCCGGCGGCGGCGGCAGGAGCATGCTCGTCGGGCCGCAAGCCGGCCGCCAGGGCCGCCCGCGTGCGCACCGATCCCAGGTCAGAACCAGCGTCCGGCTCGGTCAGGACCATGGCGCTAGTCACCTCGCCGCGCGCAAAGCGGGGCAAAAACTTGGCCTTCATCTCGTCAGTGCCGAACTCCTCGATGGTGGAAGCGATCTCCTGGAGGCCAAACACTGCCATCAGCCCTGCCTCGGCGCGGGCGACGACTTCGATCATCAGGCGGTAAGCAGAGCCGGGCAGGTTGAGCCCGCCGTACTCCCAGGGCAACACGGTGCCCATCAATCCCGCCTGCCGCAGCAGCTCCAAGGCTTCGCAGGTGGCGGCGGCGTAGGTCACCCGGCCATGCTCCAGGTGGGCGCCCTCCGCGTCCGCCGCGGCCGCCCGGGGCGCCACTCGGGTGGCACAGATCTCCCCCAAGGCGGTGAGCAGGAGGCGATAGTTGTCCTTCGCGTCCCGATAGTTGCGGGGAGCGGCTGGATAGAGGTCCTGGTATCGATACCCATCCTCAAGGATATCCACCACCTGGCTGAGGTCCAGCTGCTCCAGGCGGAATTGCAGGTCCGCATTGTCGGTGAAGAAATTCTCTGCCATGCTCGATTCCCTTACTTGGCACAGTCGCGATAAGCGCGGATCATCATGGGGATGACCCCCTTCAAATCACTTACGATCCTGTAATGCGCGATCTGGAAAATGGGGGCGGCAGGGTCGTTGTTGATGGCAACGATCTTGCTGGACTGATCCATCCCGGCTCGGTGCTGAACCGTGCCGGATATGCCACAGGCGATGTACAGCCGGGGTCGCACGGTGACGCCAGTTTGCCCCACCTGGTGCTCCGAGGAGACGTAGCCGGCATCCACCGCGGCGCGGCTGGCGCCCACCTGCCCGCCCAGCGTCTCGGCGAGGTCGTAGATCAGTTGGAAGTCCGCTTTGCTGCCTACGCCGGCTCCTCCGGCGACTACGATGGAGGCGCTCTTCAGATCACAGCACAGCGGGAACACCTCCCGCTTCAGCACCTGCAGGTCCAGGTCACGTCCACTGAATTGAGGGGCGATCGTTTCCACTCTGCCCGTGCGCCGGGGATCCGGCAGCCCGATGCGCATGACGCCTTCCCGCACGGTGGCCAACTGCGGGTGCATATCGGGGTTTACTATGGTGGCGATGACGTTGCCACCGAAGGCAGGCCTGATTTGGAACAGCAAATCAGGGTAGACCTGGTCCCGCTTCCGGTACTCGCCGATCTGCAGGTCGGTGCAGTCGGCCGTTAGCCCAGCGCGCAGCCCGCTGGCGATGCGAGGGGCCGGATCTCGTCCGGTCGGCGTGGCGCCCAGCAGAAAGATGTACGGTCGGCGGTCCCGCGCCAGGTCAACGGCCACTCGGGCGTACGGCGACGAGCGGTATAGTGCCAACTCCGGATGATCAGCCAACAGCACCGTGTCCGCGCCGTGGTGGATCACATCTTCCGTCAGGTGAGCGATGCCATAACCAAACAGGAGCGCGCTCATGCGGCTGCCCAACCTGTCGGCCAACTCCCGGCCCTTGGAAAGCAACTCAAGGCTGACCTCAGCCAACTCGCCAGCCTCTTGCTCTACAAAGACCCAGACGTCTCTGCTCTCATTCATGCGCCTGTCCTCTTCACATGATGTGGCCCTCAACCAGTTCCTTTACCAGCGCGGACACGCCTTCCGGCGTAGCCGGGACCTGCTTGCTCTCCTTGGTTTCCAGCACCACATAGTCAACCTTCCAGACCTTGGTGGGCGAACCCTGCAAGCCCAGATACCCTTCGTCAGCGCCGATGTCGGTCGTCGTCCAGACAGGAATCTCGAATCCCGGCGCGCCAGATAGCTGTCCAGAGCGTCAGGTGTCTCCCACTCGGGCCACCGCTTCAGCAACTCAGGGTACTCAAGTGGAGAGGCCGCCAGCTTGTAGGCCATCATCCTGCGCACCGCAGGCGGCCGGGGCGGACAGGCGGTGCTGACGACCGTCAGGAGGCAGGGCAAAGTGCACTTCACAGTCTCTTTGCCACGCGGAAAGGCCCTCTGCACGACGATCTCCCCATCTTGCAGACTCTGGATGGATTCGGCGCAGGTGATCTGCGGCAGGCCCAGCTTCTCCGCCACCTGCGGACCGACCTGGGCCGTATCGCCGTCTATAGCCTGACGTCCGCACAGGATCAGGTCGTAGTCGCCGAGGTGTTCCACAGCGCATTTGAGCGCGTAGGAAGTGGCCAGCGTATCGGCCCCGGCGAAGGCCCGATCAGAGAGCAGTATCGCTCGATCGGCGCCCCGGTAAAGCCCCTCGCGCAGAGTCTCAGCTGCGCCACGCCGGACCCATCGTCAACACAGTCACCTGTCCGCCATGCTGGTCTTTGATCTGCAGCGCCATTTCGAGGGCATTCAAATCCTCGGGATTGAAGATCGCCGGCAGCGCAGCGCGGTTGACCGTGCCGTCGTCTTTCATGGCCTTGCCGCTGACGTGCGCGGTGTCCGGCACCTGTTTCACCAATACGATACAGTTGTATGGCATGGACATCTCCCAGACTGACGTGCTCTGGATAATAACCCTCCGGATAGGCACCCGTCGCGCCGAAAGTGGCACGCCGCGGCTATAGGGGTGTGCTGAGGGGTCCGGCGCCGGGTTCCCGGCGGCAATGGGCAGAACTGTAGCACTCTCGGCCCGCACACCGGCCCACACGGCAAACGAGGGCGCCAAGATCGGACAGCCACCGGACGGCACCGTCCGCCCGACAGGGCTGCCGGCCGCGCCGGACAAGGCTGACTTGACAAAATATCGCACGGGCGCAGTACGGACGAGGCGAAAACTCCTTTGACCCCGCCATTATAGCAGGAGCCGGGAGTGGGGTCAAAAGCAACTGTTCTGTGTCTTCTACAGACGCGGCTTCGATGTCTCCCCTTGGTCAGCCCCGTTCCCCGAACGCCATCCAGCGGGCCGTGGCGCGGCAGCGGCGCTCGCGCTGGACGCCCGAACCCGGCGCGACGAGCGCCCCCAGGGCGCCCATGTCGATTGGGCGGAGGATGACCTGGCCGCGGCCGGTCCCGTAGAGCGGATCGCTTACCTGAATACAGGCTTCCTTCGCCAGGGCCTCCATCGACGGGTACAGGATGGCCGCGGTGCCGCCCGAGTCGCGGCTCATGGCGTAGATGACCAGCTGGTAGAGCGTCTCTCGCGGCAGCGCCTCGGCCCACAGGTCGCGGTACTTGGTGTCCAGCATGGCGGCGATTTTGCCGTCGCGCAGCACGACGAAGTCGGGGCGGGGTTCCGGCGCCCTCCGCCGCAGCGGGTTGCGCTCAGGGTCGTAAGCGAGCATGCCCCTGAGCCGGTGCTCGTCTTGCACCGTGCAGCCCTCCAGGTGCTCGTGCAAGAAGCGAGATACCAGGGCCTGAAAGAAGCGGTTCATGTCAAACAGAAAGCCCGGCAGCCGGGTCGCAGCGCTGCCGGAGCCGAGGCTGACCCCGGTCCCCTCCAGCAGCATCCCGATGAGGGTCAGCGCGGGCCCATAGGCGGCCGTCAGGCGGTCTGTCACCCGGCGCAGGCGCTGCAGGGCGTGGGTATCAAGCGCAATGGGCGAGACGTGCTCGTCCATGAGGCTTGCCAGCCGGCGGAGGCACACGCGGCAGGGCCTGGTCGCCTGTGAGACGCGCTCCGAGACCAAGCCCTCCGAGCAGGATCCGGTTGACGAGTGTGTCCTCCAGCCGAGGATGGTGGCTGCACGGCAGCGACGCCTGGGCCAGGCCGGCCTGGGCGGCCAATCTGCCGAAGTCGATCCGCCCGCGCGGGCTTGCCAGGTTCTCCTCTCGTTGCACATAACGGCGGGTCAGCCCTCTCGCCAACAATTCCTCAGCCTCCACGGCCAGCTGGTGGATGAGCAGGTCCTGAAAAGCCGAAGATGCGCTCGCGTATTCGAGGTCGGAGTACAGCCGCAACTGCCGCAGGCCATAGGCGTAGCGCAGGAGGTTCAAGAGGGGCAGCCCCTGGAGCTTGGGCTGGACCGTGATGCAGAGATCGCCCAGGCTGACTCTCCCCACCCAGGACGAGCTCCGCACGGATAGGCCCTTTGCCAGCTCGAGGACTTCCAGCATCTCCAGGCGACCGAGCTCGACGGCCAGCCCGCGCGCCGATTCGTCCCAGAGCGCCAGGCCGGCCAGGCTCTCGTGGGTGGTGGGCGAGCAGAAAGCCCACTCGGGCAGCTCCAGCGGCACGGTCTCCATGGCGATCATGCCGCCGGCTCGGGCGGTGTGGCATCGCTGCCGTCGTCGGCGCTGTCTTCCTCGACGCCGTGCTCAGGCGTTTGCGTATCCGCCGCCACGGCACCCGCCGTGGTGGAAATCTCCGGGTCTACGGCAAGCAGCGCCTGGATCAGTTCGTCGCGCCTTTCCGGCTCGAACAATTCGTGGCGCACGCGCTGGCCCGCGACGTCCACCAGCCCCTTGCCAAGGATCTTGCCCAGGGCCTCATAGTCTTCGTAGCAGTATTCCTCAAGCAGCGGCAGGATATCGTCCTGGACGATCCGGGCAAAACGGCTGAAGTCACTCACAGGGCGGCCGGCCTCGAGAAGGGTCCGCGTGCCCTACCTGGAGGTTGCGGGCATCCCGGCCGATATGTTCGCAGATGTTGCGATTGAGGGCATCCAGCCAGGGGCCGAGAGGCACACCGCCCGGAGCGGCCCCGCCGAGCACGCTGCTGTCCGGCATGAGCTCGACGAAGCCAAAGCGCCGGCGCAAAGCGGTATCCAGCAGCGCGATGGACCGGTCGGCCGTGTTCATCGTTGCGATCACAAAGACGTTGTCGGGCACGGCGAACGGCGTGCCCGAGAGAGGCAGCAAGATCGGGCGATTGCGCTTGTCCTTTTCGAGGACGGTGAGCAACTCCCCGAATATGCGGGGGATGTCACCCCGGTTGATCTCGTCGATCACGAGATAGAACTGGCACTCGGGTTGCAGCCGCGCATCCTGGCACAGCCGCTTGAAGATGCCGTCCCGCCGCTCGAAGGCGAGCTGGCCGTCGAGGGCAAGCGGCCGGTAGCCTTCCAGGAAATCCTCATAGCCGTAGGCCGGGTGGAAGGAACACGTCCTCACGATGCCGGAGGCCGCTCCCTGGTCACCCGTGATCGCTGCCTGCTGCTCCGCTGAAAGGCCGGCGAACGGCGAGCCGAACGCCGCATGCGCTGCCAGATCGCGGGCGGCCAGGAGCGCCCAATAGGTCTTCCCGGTGCCGGGCGGGCCGTAGAGGATCACCTGGCGCTTGCGTTCGAGCACCGATTGGATGCGCCCTGGGATGCCGGTAAGTTGGAGTGCCGGGGCAGGCTTCTTGCCGGCTTCGGAGGGTATGATCATCCGCTGGTTACACAGGCGGCGCTCGGTCTCGATCAAATTCTCGTCAGCCTTGAGTTGGCGGAAGGTGGAACGCAGGGCCTCTGCCTGGGGCAATTTCCACTCTTCGAGCGAGAGCCATGCCACCCGCCTGCGGTGCGGGAAATCACTGGAGGCGTCATAGGCATAGGGGCCGGTTATCTTGCCGATGCCCAGGACCGCCGCGCCATCCGAAGCCAGCACGTATTCCCCCTCGGGAACCGTCACGAAGTTGAAAACCTCCTGCGTTTCGACTCCCACGTACTGTGGGATGCTCGGATACTGTGCCGCCATGAGTGAGCGCACCGCCTCCTTGCCGGCCCTGTTATCCTCGATTTGGGAAAGGTCACCGATATTGGGCCAGCCGACAGCCACAAGGTCACCGTCCCGCATGAGTGCCCACCGGTTTCTCGGATGCTTTCCGTCGCTGCTCGTGCCGATACGCCAGTACCGATGCGGTGAGCCATTGCGATGGACCAGGACGGAGGTCAGATGGTTCATGGGCATGTCCAGATCGCGGGCAATTGCCACATAGCGCCCGGCCGCGATGTAGCGTCCCTTGCCCGCCGGCGGCAACTGGAGCAACTTTATGAGGTGATAGCGCTGGTAGTCGGGATTGTGGAAGTCATCCAGTTTGGCCGGGCAAATCAAATGGAAGTACTTGTGCACCCAGGCCGCATCGTCCTCGGGGAGCAGAAGGCGTTCCATGTCCGTTTGGAGCGCGAACATAGGTTGCATCGTCGGGGTTGGGCGGAATCTTGTCCAGCAATTGGACGCCTGCCACCAGGCGGTCACGATGCCGGCGCGCAACGGCGATAGCCTCGTCAATCTCTATGCGGCGCTGGTTGGCGATGGAACCGACTATCCATTCACCGGTCTCCTTGCGTCGATAGATGCCGAACTTGAGAGCGCTGCCGCCGGCGATGTTTCCGAAGGCCACGGAGGGAAACTCGTCGTCGTTCTTGAACTCGAGCCAATAGACCAGGCTATCCCGGCTTCCGTTTTCATGCATGGTCGTGAGCAGGGCCTCACCGTCCAAGCCGCGCAGCCTCTCGGGACCAAAGCGATCCCGAAAAGCCTTGTAGAAGGCGTCCAGCTTGCTCTTGGGCCACAACTTGCCTTCGGACAGCTCTGCGAGTGGAGTTTTCTGAGCTCTTCGCCTAACGTTCGGTCAAGCATAGTCTTGTGCCTTTCGCAGCACGGGTGGGTGCCGCCATGCCGGTCATGCCTTCGCAGACGCGCCAAGATAGTCGGTTACGCTGAGGAAGGGCTCGGCTTCCATTCGAATGTCGCTGGGAGCCAGGAATTCGAGATAGCCCCCAAGTTGCACATGGCGCCTGTCCAGCCCATTAGGCCAATTTTGGGCCATCTCGCTCGCACCTCATTATGTCATCCGATCCGTCCGGGGAGCGCGGCCTCCCCGCGGGGGCCGGTTGGCGGCCCGCAAACGGTTCCTGCTACACACGCCCGTGTCAGCGCGCCTGTCGAGCGGCCGTTGCCGTGACCACGGTGCTCTTGCCACTGGCAGCCACGGACCGCGCGGTGGGCCACGCCTTTGCCCCGCGCCGTCAGGCCGGTTTGGCGGCGAAAATCCGGCAGCCAGCTATGGAACCCGAGGCCAGCACGCCGCTGGCACTTTGATCAAGCCGACCCGTCGCAAGCAGACGCTTGTCTTCGCCTTCCGGATCGCCTAACGGTGGACCAATGCCTGTCTCGCCCGCAGTTCTCCACAGGGGCGCCTCCTACCGTGTCGCCAAGCGCCAGAGGTCCGGCACCGTGGACGCACCCCAGTCGCTTATGATCCCCCAGGCATTGGATGCAATCGCCACCTCGCGTTGACCCAGTGCAAGGTGCTCGTGGACGAAGACATTCCTCAATCCCCTGATCGTGTGCATCATGTTCGCTTGGTGGCGCGGAAGGTCGCCTTCCTCCGCAAGGGCGGAGATGAGTCCGGCAAGGGAGTTGGGCGGCTGCGTCGAACGCAAGGAAGCCAAGTAACGCTTCAAGAAGAAGTCAAGTTGGTTCTGGCAGCGTTCGATTGGGAAGTCTTCAAGAACTATCTCAGGCGAGACGCAATAGGAGCTTACCAGCAGGGGACGGTTGCTTTCGTGGAAATCGCAGACCCCCTGCTGCCGAAGGATCAGGTCGCGACCCTTTAACTTCTCGGCGATCTGTCGAACTTGCTGGCGAGGCTTGACGCCACTGAGCTCAGACAGATGGTCGTCGCAAGAAGCCTTCGGTGAGATGAACTCCAGGCACTCTAGGATTTTGTCGAGATTGGTCACGCCCCGTCACCTTTCCTGGCATGCACTCTTTTCGGGATCCCCGGCACTGGCGACAGTGCCTCCGCCAGCATTGGTCGGACGCCCGCGGTTCACCCAACGTCGCCGGATTGGGCGGTGTCCCACGCGATGGACCCCCACCAACTTGCCTTCGCCGTCCCGAGGCGTTAAGCTGATCCGCCCGTTGGGATCGCGCTACCCATACCACGGCCAAAGCGGTTCCTGGCCCTCGGAGGCGGTAACGGCGCGTGCCTCTCGCATCGCGCGCCTCGGGCCCCGAGGCGGCAGGGCAGGGCGGCCGGTCGCAGGCGCCCACTCGACGTCTGGTGCGCCGGCCGCTGTGCCGCCTTGCTTAGGCCACCTTGGTCGTTCGATGCGACCGGCGACCTGGCAAGCGGATCCCGCGGCTCATTTCTCCACCAATCTGGCTAGCTCGTGCGCCCATGAATGGTACCGCCCGAGTCTCTCGCGGCTAGGGGTGTACTGCTCACCGGCGTGGTGGGCGTCGTGGGTAGTGACGAATGTCTCTGTGATGCGGTCAACCAAACCGGCCTCGACTCCGCATTCGACTAGCATCTTCCTGACCTGCGCCGAGTTTAGGGAATGAGCGCTCTTGCGCGCCTTTGCCTTCTGAAAGTACAGCTCTGATGCGAGATCGGCAACGACGATACGAATCTCTTCCTCCGCCTGCTGGAGCCGGGCGCAGCCAGCCGTCACGTCTTTGGCGACCGCGTCCACGGTCCTGAGGCGCTCGGCCCATGCTGCCCAAGGCACCTCCTGGATAAAGGGCCCAGCTTCGGTATATCCAGAGAATTCGTAGTACCAGCCGTCTAGGGAGCGGCAACCATTTCTCACCATTTCCACCCACGGTTTGTTGTGGGACATGAGGATGACCTGCTTGCCCTCCTCAATCAACTTCCCAAGCACCTCGATGAACTGTGTCTCATGCTCCAGGTCCCAGGACTGGATTGGGTCGTCTATGAGAAGGAAGCCAAAGCAGGAGTCGCCGCTGACGTTCGTGGCGATGCTAACGCACAGCCCCAGCGCGTTCAGTTTTGACTCGCTCAGTGATGACACGGCGCTTACCAGGTCCCGCGTATAGGATCTGGCCTTGACTTGAACGCGGCGCGCTTTGAGCTCGCCTTTCGCAGTTCGCTCGATGTCGAAGCCGCCAAAATGCACATCCGGGTCACCTGTTGTCCGAATCCTTCCGTACCATTTCATTACCTCGGCGCTCAGATCGTCGGATATCGCATCGAGCATTTCATGCGCCGAGAATTGGTCCACCTGCTTGCGGAGTGCCTTGAGGCTGTCCAAGATCTCGTCGATCCGGACCTTGCGCTCTATGTCCTTGCGCCTCTCTAAGAGCTCGATCAGAACGCTGAGATCTTCGGTGCCAGCGATCTTGTCCAATTCGTGGTGGAGGATCTGATCCGCGTCGGCTACCCGCGCGCTCAGGGCGTCAACGGTCTCCTCGCAAGTCCGAGCGAGTCCGACATATGCGCTTAGCTCGACGCAAAAGCGCTGCCACACATCAGATCGCTCCTGGCAGGCCGCGACGGATTGCTCTACCTCTTTGAGGGCTCGGCCGACCGAGTCGAGGGCCCGCTCCAGTTCGCCTCGCATGTATTGGAGCTGTGCTATCGCAGAGTCCACCGCCTGGTAATGGGTCGCGTTGTCAGGGAGGAGAATTTTAGCCAGCGCCGGTAGCCGGGGCGCAACTGCCAGCAAAGGCTGCAGGGCTGCCGCGTGCCGCTGTTGGTACGCCGCGAGACGGGCCCTGACCTGTTGCATCGCGGCGCGGCAAATCGTCGCGCTGCTTGGCCAGCTTGCCGTGTCGCGAGGCCTCTGCCGCGAGCTCAAATCTCTGGGAGAGGATACGGAGCCCCACGTCTGGCGTGATTGGGCGGCCACAGAACGGGCAGCTCCCCGGAGTTACCTCTAGGAGGGAAGCACCTGCCTCCATGAAGCTGGCGCGCTTGAGAACCAGGTCAACGGTTGCAAGGGCAATGAGGCTAAGGTATCGCTCGAGGGCGGTGTCGCTCGCCTCGGCCAGCAGCGCCTCTGCGTCGCGGGTGTTTTGTGCCTGCTCTGCGTCCGAGCGGCGCGGGAGGCTGAGCCGGCCTTCGAACACCTGGCCCACAGCGTCCTCGCGCATTCTCAGTAGGCGGGGCAAGACGTGCTCTTCACCGACATCTGCCGGCAACCTCCGGTGGCACTCGGCTCCGATCGCCTCGTAAGTTTGGGTAAGCCCTGGCGACCCCTTCTTGAGGTTCTTGCCCACCGCAGCCAGGGCAGGTCTCGCGGCGAGCCGAGATTCCAGGTCATTGACGCTCTTGCGTAACGCGGCCACGTCCGCCGGGATGTGCGCCTCTGGCTTGGTGCACAGCGAGACAACATTCCGCTGAATCTCATCGAGATCCTCCAAGCCGAGTAGGCGGGCAAAACCGCGGAATCGCTCGTCGGGGCTGACAAGCAGCAGGTATTTCAGTGCGTGCTGGAGAATGAACGGCCTGGGAGCACGAGAGAGCTGGGACGCGATGGGCCACTCCTCCACACCCACGCCGTTGACGAACCGACTAATGCCGTCATCCTGGTTCATTTCGCCTCGGTACTCGAACTCAGCGTCGCCGTCCGCGAAGCGGGCGACGACAGTTGGCGCCATGGAGGGGTCGAGGTGACAGTTGCGATACGACCCCTTGTACTCCTCCTTGGAGTCGGCTTTCTCCACCCGCGACGTAGCTCCGTAGAGCAGCCACTCGAGGGCCTCAGAGATGCTGGTCTTTCCGTAGCTATTTGGCGCGTAGATCACCGTAAGTCGCCGGTTGAAAAGGAGCTTCTGTTCATCATTGAAGCCTCTGAATCCATGAATGGTCAGACTCTTAATCTTCATGCTCAAGGATCTCCTGGAGGATTCTCCCTAACTCGGCTTCCATTGATCGAACTGGGTCATCGCCCGCGTAGGCGGCGACCACACGGCGGTGCGTTGGGTCCGCGATCACCTCACTCAGTCGCGCCAGGTACTCGGCGCGACGTTTCTCGCCGGGCTGTTGCGCATTATCCATGGCTGTTGCCTCCTGAGTCGTGCCTGGCATCGCGTCCGGCCTGGGTGGGCCAGGCAGGGCAAGCTCATTCCAAATGCGTGCGGGAAAGCGGGACCCGCAGCCGCCGCGGCTCCTCGGAAGGCCGGGGCACTACCGTGTGAATTCGTCCCCGAGCCCCAGTTCCCTCAGCGCCACCTTCGTCTCGTCGATCTTCTGCTGCGAGATGCCGGCATCGTCGCGCACCTCGGCGGTGACGGTGATCGTGAGGCCCTGGCCGACCGCGAAGCGCGAGAGCACCCTGGTGTAGAAGTTCATCCACTTCTGCGCCGGGACGACGCCCGTCCAGCGCAGGTGCTTGGGCGGTCCAGGTGTTCGCTGAGAAGGCTGTCCGGCAGTCGGCTCAGGCGGTGGGGGTGGCTCTCCCCTCCCCACGATCCGTACCGCCGCGGTCGCGCTCGACGCCCTCCGCGGCGGCCGTCACGGAGAAACTGCCGGGATCGCTGCCGGCGACGTACGCTCCCGCGCCGTTAACCCGGCCGCCGGTCGCGCTCCATGCGACGTTTGCGCCCGGCATGGGCCTTCCCTGCTGATCGAAGGCGGCGACGGCGAAGACCAGCCGGCCGCCGGGCTCCGTCCGAGCATCAACCGGCGCGATGGCCAGTTTCGCGAGGCGCGGCGTTTGGTTGTTCGACATAGTGCTGAGCCGTCTCCTTGGTGATGATGAAGACTTCGTCGGAGATCTCGACCTCGGCAGGGCTCATAGGGCAGTTGAACAGGAAGGGGTCGTAGCGGCCATCGGAGGGCTTGCCGACGTATGCAAGGAGGCCATTCGTGACCCCCCTGGCGATGGTATCTTTGACGGCCTCGGGGGAGAGAAGGCGCGGGAACAGCGGCGAAGCGAAGAAGGCGTCGCGGACCGAGCGGGTGCTCCACTCGACGAAGGCCGGCGGCCAGTGCCGGGCCAGGAAATTCGGGCTGATCGACTCTTCGATATCGCCGTCCTGCCGCAGGCGCGTGAGGATGAACTCCAGCAAGGTGTTCGCCGCGCTGGAATGGACCAGCCCCAGGTCCACCTCGCGGATCGTGTTGTCCTTGTCTAGCAGCGCCAGCACCCGGTAGGAGCGCCAGACGCTCTCGCGCAGATCGCGGGCGGCCTTCTGCAGGTTGGTCTTGAGCTGGCTCCTTTGGGTATCGTCCAGATGTAGGGCGTCTTGCTCGTCCGTGATCTCCTGCCAGGCCAGCAGCTTGCGGGCGTCGTCGGCCAGCGTGGCCTCGTTGTCGGCGACCGCCCAGACCAGCGCGCTCTTGAAGGTGCGCGCCGATAGGCCCGACTCGCGGGTTGCGGCCGCGATGAAGTCGAGCGTCCCCGGGTCGCCCATGTCCCGCTCGGGCGGCAGCACCACCACGCTCAACGACGGCCGGTCGGGGATCTGGCCGGACTTCTCGGGGAAGTAGATGCGGTCCGCGCCTTTCCCCTCGGCAAACACCTTCTGCACCTCGGCGCGCACGATATCCGCGATCCTGTTGGGTTGGATGCTCGCGCGCCGGTCGGCGAGCAGCTTGTTCAAGTTCGGTTTGACGCTGAACCAGTAGCGGTTGCCCAGCGTGTCCAGGTAGTAACACGCGCCGTCGGGCGGGGCCAGGGCCTCCAGCACCGTGTCAACGTTGGCGATGTCCAGATCCGGCGCGCCGACCGCCAGCCTCGTTTCGGGCAAAGTCGCGTAGCTGTGGAGCTGGCCGCCGTTGGACTCGAAGAAGATGGCCGTCGCGACTTTGCGGTGCAGCCTGGCCTTGCGGATCGCCTCCGCGGCCGTCTGGTCGAGGCGCGCCGCATGTGAGTCGGCCTTGCCGCAGATGTCGGTCGTGACCGCGGCCTCCAGCCGATCTTCGCCGAGCTGCTCGAAGACCGCGGCCCGGAAGAGCGGATCGTCGAGCGGGGCGGTGCCCAGGTCGATCAGCGCATCCTTTTGAGCGCCGCGGAAGCCCTCGGCGTAAGCCCGGGCGACCCAGAGCGCCAGCAGCCGCAACACTCCCCGTGTGCGCTGGAAGCGGGGCAGCGCCTGCCATTTGCGCTCGAAGACGGAGATGGCGATGGGGTGGAACGGATAGGTGGCCTCGAATGCCTCCCAGGCGGTGTCAACCGGGAACCAGTTGGGGACCTGCGCCCGGTGTTCGGCCACCCAGTCTACATACTCGCGCAGCGTCTTTTTCCCGTCCTCCGGGAGGCCGCCCTGCCATTCGAACAAGCGGCGGCGGATGATCTGCGAGGTCTCGGTCTCGGCCGACATCATCACGGCCTTGCCCAGGCGGTCCAACATCTTGTGAAAGCGCTGCTCGTCGGCCTCATCCTCGGCGGTGTACTCCAGCTCGGACGCGGGGATCGAGACGACGAGAACGACATTGTCCATGCCACGGACGGTCTCGGAGAGGGCCTGGATGAAGTTGTAGAGCTTGTTGCCGTAGCCCAGGCCGCGATAGGAGGAGGCGTAGTTGATGATCTCGTCCAGGAGGATCAGGCAGGGTTGGTCTGCGGGGATGAGCTGCCGGATGACATCGCCTTTCGGCTCGACGTATTGCCGTTCGTGTTCCTCGACCGCGGCGAACGCCGCCGCCCCGCCCAGTTGCCAGGCGATCTCGCCCCAGGGCGTCTTGCGCAGAGGCGTCCCATCGCTGCCGCCCCGGCCGGTGATCGCGTCGAACTCGGTGCCCACGAAGGCGGCCACGTGCGCCTCGGGCACGGTCGCCATCGCGCTGCGCTTCAAGATCTCCGCGACCCCGGGCCACAACTGCGAACTTGGGCCAGACCTGGCCAGGTGGTACAGCAGCGTCAGCGCGTGGGTCTTGCCGCCGCCAAACTGCGTGGCCAGGTTGAACACCGCCGAGGTCTCCGTACACTCGCCCGAGAGCCGGCGCGTTACCTCGGCGGCCAGCCCGAGAAGGCTCCCCGTCAGGTAGGTGCGCTCGAAGAACCGCCGCGGGTCCTGGTAATCGGCCGGGGCTCGCCCCGCGCGCACCTGATCAAGGTGCACGGCGAACTCCGAAGCATCCAACGGCTTGTTTTCGCGCAGGTCCTCGCGGGGTGTTACGACGGTGTACCAGGGTTTCAAGGGCATGTTCGCCTCGCTTTGCGGTTGACCAAAACGGGATAGACGGGATGGCAGGGATCGACAGGAT
>CAWEHT010000322.1:0-12592 GCA_963808455.1 uncultured Chloroflexia bacterium
TGATAACACAAACCCCGAGGCTCGTCAAGACAATTGTCCGGGGATCAGCCCGCGTGCCTGGCCGGAGACATGCTTGCTGTCGTGCGCGAGGGGCCCTGCGTGCGCAAGGGGCCCTGTTTATATTTCTTTGATATATTCGGCTCACATTGGGGCGCGCATTTGACCTGGGTTCGCGTATACTGCGATCCGGTGTCGGGCCGACAGGCGCGACGCAGGTCACGTAAGTGGAGGGGAGTGTGGACGTACTCTTCGTGGTTCTGACATTCTTGTTTTTCGCGAGCTGCGTGGGTCTTGTCTGGCTTTGCGAGCGCTTGATGGGAGGTGATTTGTGAACTGGCTCTATCTCATTGCCGGCATTGTCTCGCTGGTGCTGTTTGTGTATCTGCTATTTGCCCTCCTCAAGCCGGAGATCTTCTGATGATGCCCAATGGTTTCCTGCAAATTGGCCTGTACCTCGTGGTCCTCATCACGCTGGCCAAACCGCTCGGCCTGTACATGGCCAATATCTACGAAGGCAAGCACGTCGTGCTGGACCATGTCCTCGGGCCGGTAGAGCGGCTGATTTATCGCATTGGCGGCGTGCGCCAGGAAGACGAGATGCACTGGACGACGTACACGCTGGCGGTGCTGCTCTTCAGCGCGGCCAGCGTCCTGCTGGTCTATGCCCTACAGCGCTTGCAAGGGCTGCTGCCGCTCAATCCGCAGGGGTACGGCGCGATAGCACCCAATCTCTCCTTCAATACCGCCGTCAGCTTTGCCACCAACACCAACTGGCAGAACTATGGCGGCGAAGTCGTCATGAGTTACCTGACCCAGATGTTGGGCTTTACGGTGCAGAATTTCCTTTCGGCTGCCGCCGGCATGGCCATTATGGCGGCCTTCATCCGTGGCTTTGCGCGCCACAGCGCGCAGACGCTGGGCAACTTCTGGGTTGACCTGACGCGCACCACGCTGTATATCCTCCTGCCGCTAAGCTTCGTGGTCGCGCTGATCCTGGTTTCGCAGGGCGTGGTGCAGACGTTCGGCGCTTATCCCAGCGTGGCGCTGGCGCAGCCGACCGCGTACCAACAGCCGCGGGTCAACGCCAACGGCAACCCGGTCAAGGATGCGGCAGGCAACCCAATCACGGACACGATCGCCCTCAAGGAACAGGTGCTGGCTGTTGGGCCGGCGGCCTCGCAGATTGCCATCAAGCAGCTAGGCACCAACGGCGGCGGCTTCTTCAACACCAACTCGACCCACCCGTACGAGAACCCGACGCCGCTCTCCGACTTCGTCGAGGAGTTGTCCATCCTGTTGATAGCCGCCGGTCTCTGTTACACCTTCGGCAAGATGGTGGGCGATACCCGCCAGGGGTGGGCTTTGCTGGCGGCGATGACCGTGGTGTTGGTGGTGGCGCTCCTGGGCGCGTACGCGGCCGAGGCTAATGGCAACCCCAAGTTCCCGGCGCTCGGCGTCGATCAGACGGCCAGCGCCCTGCAGGCGGGCGGCAACATGGAGGGCAAGGAAGTCCGCTTCGGCATTGCCAACTCGGCCCTGTGGGCCACCACCACCACGGCAGCCTCCAACGGGTCCGTGAACTCCATGCATGACTCGTTCACGCCACTTGGCGGCCTGGTGCCACTTTTGATGATGTCCTTGGGCGAAGTGGTCTTCGGCGGCGTGGGCTCGGGCCTGTATGGCGTGCTGGTGTTCGTCATCGTGGCGGTCTTCGTCGCCGGGCTGATGGTGGGCCGCACGCCCGAGTACCTGGGCAAGAAGATCGAAGTCTATGAGATGAAGATGGCTGCGCTCTTGATCCTGATCATGCCCATGACCGTGCTGCTCTTCACCGCCCTGGCCGTGGTGACGCCTGGCGGCCAGGCCGGCGCCGCCAATCCAGGACCGCACGGCTTCAGCGAGATCTTCTACGCCTTTATGTCGCAGACCAACAATAACGGCAGCGCCTTCGCCGGGCTGAACGGCAACACGCTGTACTACAACATCACCGGCGCGTTTGCCATGCTGATCGGACGTTTCTGGCTGGCCGTGCCGACCCTGGCGTTGGCCGGATCGTTGGCGCGCGAAGAAGATCGTCCCGCCGGGCGCGGGGACGCTGCCCACGCACAAGCCGATCTTCATCGGCTGGCTGATTGCCGTCTTCATCCTGGTCAGCGCCCTGAACTTCATCCCAGCGCTGGCCCTGGGCCCGATCGTCGAGCACCTGATGATGATCGGCGCCTGAGCGCGGCAGGCGGCTCGCACAACGCACCCGCAGGTTGAAAGGGAAAAAGGGTCATGGTCACGCAACCCACATCACGTAAGGAAACGGCGGCAGATCTGCGCCGGCAGCTCTATACCAGAGCCATCGGCGATTCGTTCGCCAAGCTGGACCCGCGCTGGATGGTCCGGAACCCGGTCATGTTTGTGGTAGAGGTCGGCAGTGTGCTGACCACTGCGCTGTGGGTCCAGGCGCTTCTGGGGCACGGTGAGGCGCCGGCGGGGTTCATAGGCGCAGTTGCCATCTGGCTGTGGTTCACTGTGCTCTTCGCCAACTTCTCGGAGGCGCTGGCCGAGGGCCGGGGCAAGGCCCAGGCCGAGGCGCTGCGCAAGACGCGGCAGGAGACGCAAGCCAAGAAGCTGCGGTCGCAGCATCACGACGATGGGTACGACCTGACGCCTTCCACGGCTCTGCGCCAAGGCGACTTCTATCTGGCCGAACCTGGCGACACGGTGGCAGCGGATGGTGAGGTGGTCGACGGCATCGCGTCGGTGGACGAAAGCGCAGTGACAGGAGAGAGCGCACCGGTGATTCGGGAGTGCGGCGGCGACCGCAGCGCGGTGACGGGCGGGACGCGTGTGCTTTCCGACTGGTTGGTCATCCGTGTGACGGCGAACCCCGGCGAGGGTTTTCTGGACCGCATGATCTCGTTGGTGGAAGGTGCCAAGCGCCAGAAAACGCCGAACGAGATCGCGCTGAACATCCTGCTGGCTGCCTTCACCATCATCTTCTTGATGGTCTGCATCACGCTGCTCCCCTACTCGTTGTACAGCGTGCAGATCACCGGCCATGGCACGCCGATCAGCGTGACGGTGCTGGTGGCGCTCCTGGTGTGCCTAATCCCGACCACCATCGGCGGGCTGCTCTCGGCTATCGGCATCGCCGGCATGGACCGGCTCATCCGGCGCAACGTGATAGCGCTGTCCGGCCGGGCAGTGGAGGCGGCGGGCGACGTGGATGTCTTGCTACTCGACAAGACGGGCACCATAACGCTGGGCAACCGCGAGGCGGTGGAGCTCCTCCCGGTGGGCGGCACCAGCCCGGAACGGCTGGCCGAGCTGGCGCAGCTGGCCTCGCTGCCCGACGAGACGCCTGAGGGCCGCAGCATCGTGGTGCTGGCCAAGGAGCAATTCGGGCTGCGCGGCCGTACAGTGGGCAGCAGCCCGGAGATGCCCGATGGCATGCGCTTCATCCCATTCACGGCCCAGACCCGCATGAGCGGTGTCGATCTCGATCACACCAGCATCCGCAAGGGCGCGCCCGATGCCATCGCCACGCTCATCCTTGAGAGCGGCAACCAGGTGCCGGCGCAGATGACTCAGGCGGTCGAGACGATCGCGCGCAGCGGCGGCACGCCGCTGGCCGTGGCCTGCGACGGCCAGGCCGTGGGCGTGATCCACCTCAAGGACGTGGTCAAGGGCGGCATCAAGGAGCGCTTCTCGCAGCTGCGCAAGATGGGCATCAAGACGGTGATGATCACCGGCGACAACCCGCTCACCGCCGCCGCCATCGCGGCCGAGGCCGGCGTGGACGACTTCCTGGCCCAGGCCACGCCCGAGACCAAGCTCAAGCTGATCCGGCAGTACCAGGCGGGCGGGCGATTGGTGGCGATGACGGGCGACGGCACCAATGACGCTCCGGCCCTGGCCCAGGCAGACGTGGCCGTTGCCATGAACACTGGGACGCAGCCGGCCCGTGAGGCCGCCAACATGGTCGACCTGGACTCCAACCCGACCAAACTCATCGATATCGTCGAGATCGGCAAGCAGCTGCTGATGACGCGCGGCTCGTTGACCACCTTCAGCATCGCCAATGACGTGGCGAAGTACTTCGCCATCATCCCGGCCGCGTTTGCCTCCACCTATCCGGTGCTGGACCGGCTGAACGTCTTGCGGCTGGCCACGCCTACGAGCGCCATACTGTCTGCTGTGATCTTCAACGCCCTGATTATCGTAGCGCTGATCCCGCTGGCGCTCAAAGGTGTGCCGTATCCGGCGGTGGGCGCGGCGAGGCTCTTGCGTGACAATCTGCTGATCTACGGTGTAGGCGGTGTGATCGCACCGTTCATCGGCATCAAGCTGATCGACCTGTTGCTGGTCGCTCTCCATCTGGCCTGAGCGGCCAAAGGGGAAAAGAACGTGGCTACTGAAATCACGAGACAGCTCCGGCCGGCGATCCTGATCCTGCTGCTCTTTGTCGTCATCACCGGTCTCGTCTATCCGGCGGTCGTGACCGGGGTGGCACAGGTGGTGTTCCCGTACCAGGCGAACGGCAGCGTGATCATGGCCAACGGCAAGGCGGTCGGCTCCGCCTTGATCGGCCAGCCGTTCACGGACCCTAAGTACTTTTGGGGAAGGATATCGGCCACTTCCCCTTATTCGTACAACGCCGCCAGCTCTTCCGGCTCGAACCTGGGCCCGGTTAACCCCGCGCTGTTCGCCGAGGTGGGGTCGCAAATCCAGGCCCTGAAAGCCGCCGATCCGTCCAACACACAGCCGATCCCGGTCGATCTCGTAACCTCCTCGGGCAGCGGGTTGGACCCCGACGTCAGTATCGCGGCGGCGCTGTACCAGGTGCCGCGCGTGGCGAAGGCCAGGGGCCTTTCCGAGGCAGCCGTGCAGCAGCTGGTGGACCAGAGCACCGAAGGGCGGCAGTTGGGTATCCTGGGTGAGCCGCGCGTGAATGTGCTCAAGCTCAACCTGGCGCTCGACGCTGCCCACTAACGTGCTCCGGATGGTTGGGCGGTGTTGTGCCTTTCACGACACCGGTATGGGGCGAGATGATGGCACGGCATGCGGGCATGGTGGAGCAGCCGTCAAATTCCTTATGGCTGACAGCAAGCCGCGGGCCCTGGCGCTGGACGTGGGAACGGTGGCGGAGGTTCGCCGGCTCTCGGATATGGCGCTCCGCGGACAGGGTCAGGCGGCGAAATGGTCCGCACCACTCCGTAGCGCAGAAGAAGCGCGGGCGCTATCGGCCGGACGCGCTTGCCCTGGGCCCGGGCTTGCTGTGCCTGGTCGTCCGGTGGCTCAGCCGCGGCCGGGCCGGCCCAGGATCGCGGCAAGTTGCGCCACCTGCGAGCGGTGGACCAGGCCGATCACTTCATCGCTCGATTGCAGCAGGACTTCGCCGCGAGGGATGATGATCTGCCCCTGGCGGATGATGGCCGTCAGCACGCATTGCTCGGGCAAATTGAGGTCGCGGATAGCCGCGCCGTCGGCGGGCGCGCCGGGCGCCACCTTTTCTTCGACCAGCGAGAACTCTCCTTTACGCAGCTCGAGCAACGTCATCATGTCGCCGATGGACATCTCCTCGGCGACCAGGTGTGCTATCAGGTCAGCCTGGTTCAGCGCCACGTCCACGCCCATCTCTGGCGTAAACAGCCAGGCGTTTTTCGGATTGTTGACCCGGGTAATGGTGCGCGGCACGTTGAACTCGAAGCGGGCCAGCGTGCAGGCCACCAGATTGTCTTCATCGTCGCCCGTGACCGCTACAAAGGCGTTTGCCCTGCGGACGCCGGCATTTGTGAGGACTTTGGGATCATCACCGTCGCCGAAAATGATGCATTCTTCCGGTAACTCGGCCTGAAGTTTGGCCGTGATCTCCGGCCGAGATTCGATGACTTTGACCTGATGCTGGGCTGCCAGGAGCAGCCCGGCCAACCTAAATCCGGTCTTGCCGCCGCCAACGATCAATACAAACATCGCGATCCCTCCTCAACCCTAGCCCACCGCCAGCAAACGCTGCAACTGGTTGCGCGAAGACGCCAGGACGCCGATCACCACGAGGTCGCCCTCCTCGAAGGCTGTGCCGAGTGTGGGCAGAAATGTGCGGCCACTGCGGTTTATGGCGCTGATCGAGATCTCGCCCGGGACGGTGACGTGGTTCACGGTGCGGCTTACCCAGTGATGCGGCACTTCGACCTCGATCAGGTCAACCTCGCCGTTGCCCAGCGAGGCGATGACGTTCAGATCGCGATGCGTCAGGAGCTGGACGACCCGATTCACGCCCCACATCGTGGACGAGACGGTGGATAGCCCCAGGCGTTGATAGATCTCGGCGCGTCGCGGGTCGTAAATGCGGGCGACCACCTTCGGCACATGGAAGACCGTGCGGGCGATGCGGGCCGTGATGATATTGGAGTTATCACCCGAAGTCACCGCGGCCAGGGCGTCTGAGCGCTCGATCCCGGCCTGCACCAGGATGTCGCGATCAAAACCGATCCCTTGCAACGTCTTGCCCCGAAAGCCTGTGCCGAGACGGTAAAAGGCCTGAGGGTTCTTGTCTATCACGACCACATCTTCGCCATCCCGAGCCATTCTATCGGCCAGCTCTGCGCCGAGCCGGCCGCAGCCCACGACGATCACATTCATGACTACCTCCCGCTTTGTCAAGCCTTCGGTCACCGCCGCGCACGGCGGTGGCGGGCAATGGCCTTCCGCGCCTCCTCGACCAGAAACACGAACGGTGCAAATGCAATCAGGACCAGCCAACCCTCCAGGCTGACGGGCGCTGTGCCGAAGACCCCTTGCAGGAAAGGAACATAAATCAGCAAGGCAGCAAAAGCCAGCTCGACGGCTATGCCCAGAAAGACCATGTGGTTGCTGAGCAGCCCCACGCGGAAAACGCTCACGCGCTCCGTGCGACAGGCGAAAACGTTGGCGACCTGCATGACCACAATGCCGAGAAAGACCATGGTAGACGCCTGGCGCTGATACAGGGCGCCGGGCGCGTACAGGGAATCCGCACCGGTCACGCCCCAATGCCAACCGGTCCTCGAAAGCTGCCAGAAATAGCCGAACATCTCGGCGATCGACAAGAGGAGGCCGAGCCAGAAATAGCCGCGCAACAAGGTAAATCCATCGAGCAGCCGCTCGCTGCGCTTGCGAGGCGGGCGTTGCATCACGTCAGGTTCTGGCTTTTCTGTGCCGAGCGCGAGCGCGGGCAGGGTCTCTGTGCCCAGGTCGATGGCCAGGATCTGCAGGACCGTCAGGGGCAGCGGGATGTTAAGGAGGGCGAACAGGATGTATGGCAGCGCCTCGCCGGCGAGATGGGCGAAAATGTAGGTGATGAACTTGCGGATGTTGTCGTAAACGGCCCGTCCTTCCTCGATTGCGGAGACGATGCTGGCGAAGTTGTCGTCGGTCAGGATCATGGCCGCGGCCTCCTTGGCCACGTCCGTGCCGGCCTGGCCCATGGCCACGCCGATATCGGCCCGCTTCAAGGCCGGGGCGTCGTTGACACCATCTCCCGTAACGGCCACCACCTCGCCAAGAGTGCGAAAGGCCTGGACAACATGGAGCTTGTTCTCGGGCGCAACGCGGGCGAAGATCACCTCACTCCCATCGGAGAGCATCTGGCTCAGCTCTTCCTCTTTCATCTGGTCGAGCTCGTTCCCGGTGACGATGCGTGGGTGGTCGCTGTGAACGATGCCGATCTTGCGGGCGATGGACTCCGCCGTCAGGCCATAATCCCCGGTGATCATCACGATGCGGATGCCGGCGCTTTGCGCTGCCTGCACTGCCTTCGTCACCTCGGGCCTGGGTGGATCTTGCATCGCCATCAAGCCCAGGAAAGTCAAATCATGTTCTACGGAATCGGGAGTGAACGACTCCGGGCGCTCGGCCAGCACGCGCGTCGCCGCGGCCAGCACCCGCAGCCCGCCGCGAGCATAACCGTCGTTGACGGACAGAATGGTCTCGCAGTCTTCCTCAGTCAGTGTGCGGACCTGTCCGTTCAAGAGGATAGTGGTGCAAAGCCCGAGCACCTCGCGGGGCGCTCCCTTGGTGAACACTTGCAGCGGTTGGCTGCTTGCCCGGAAGCGGCCCCGGGCGGACATGGTCGCGGGCTCAGGCGCCTGGTGGATCACAGACATGCGCTTGCGCCGTGAATCGAAGGGGACAGCACGAACGCGCGGCAGGACCGCCAGCTGGCTGGCCAGGTCCACGCCGGCCTTGGCCGCGGCCACCAGCAGAGCCGCCTCGGTGGGGTCACCGAGGATGCTCCAGCTTGCCTTGCCTGACTCGGGCGGAAGCAGCCGGGCGTTGTTGCAGAAGGCCACTGCGCTGGCAAGCGCCCATAACTCATGGCAGTCTGGCCCGGCGGGTTGGCCGTTGACCTCGAACTGGCCTTTGGGCTCGTATCCCACACCGGTCACCTGAAATGCCTGGCCGTTGGCCCAGGCTTCCCGCACCGTCATCTCATTCTGGGTCAGCGTGCCGGTTTTGTCGGTGCAGATCACTGTGGCCGAGCCGAGCGTTTCGACCGAAGACAACTTCTTGACCAGCGCATGGCGGCCGACGAGACGTTGCACGCCGCTTGCCAAGGCCAGCGTCACGGTGGGCAGCAAGCCCTCCGGCACATTGGCGATCACGATCCCGACCGCGAACAGGGCGCCGTCGCGGAGACTGAGGTGAGCCAGGAACAGGCCAATCAGCAGAAACACGACGCCCATACCCACCGAGAGCTGCGTAACGGTGCCCGCCACGCGCCCGATCTGAACCTGCAGCGGCGACAGATCGGCCTTGACGGCCTGGGTCATGTGGGCGATCTGGCCCAGTTCGGTGTTCATGCCCGTGGCGATCACAACGCCTTCACCGCTGCCCGCCGAGACGCTCGTGCCGGCGAACAGCAGGTTGGGCATCTGGGTCCAGCTCAAACCCTCCTGCGTGACGGGATCGGCCAGCTTGCGGACGGGCTCTGATTCCCCCGTCAACGTCGAGTTGTTCGTGCGCAGGTCGGACTCTTGCAACAGGCGCGCATCTGCGGAGATGTTGTCGCCTTCTTCAAGGATTACAATATCGCCGGGCACGAGCTCCGAGGCCAGCAGCCGTGCCTCCTCGCCTTCCCGGCGCACCCGGGCGTAGGCCGGCAGCAGCTTCTTGAGCGCCTCTGTGGCGCGCTCGGCCCGATATTCCTGCCAGAAGCTGAAGATTGCATTGATCACGATCACCGCGATGACCGCTACGCCCGATTCGGTAGAACCGGTCAGAAAGGATAGCCCGGCGGCGACCCACAGGAGGATCGCGAAGAAGTTGGTGAGGTTGGCAACGAACTTCTTCCACAGCGGGGTCCCCGGCGCCTCGGAAATGACATTCGGGCCGTATCGCTCGAGCGCGCTGCGAGGCCTCTTCCTTGGTCAGGCCGCGACGCGAGGTCCCGAGCTGATTGAGTGCCGCTTCGGGGGTCATAGCGTTGTACGGGACGCGCGAGGGAGGTTCGGACCCCGGCCCCGATCGATTTTGAGCACGCATAGAGTTCAGAAGTTACCTTTCGTTCCGAGACACAAGCAACTGGCCTCGATAGAACAGGATCGGACACGCAAACAAAGCCCCATTTTAGCTGTGTTCGGGTTTCGGTCAAAATGCAGTATAATGAAATCTATGGACGCGCTGCGCGTGTTGGCTGTGGATGATGAGGCAGCGATCCGCCGCTACTTGCGCATCATCCTGAAGGCTGAAGGCTATGAGCCTTTCGAAGCGGGCAACGGCCGCGAGGCTCTCGCTCAGGTTGCCAGCGCGCCGGCCTGACCTGGTCATCCTCGATCTTGGCCTGCCCGACCTGGACGGCGTCGAACTGACCAGAATACTACGTGAGCAGTCACAAATCCCCATCATCATCCTATCGGTCCGCGAGCAGGAGGCGGAGAAAATCGCCGCGCTCGACGCCGGCGCCGACGATTACTTGACCAAGCCTTTCGCAACCGGCGAGCTGCTGGCACGCATGCGGGTGGCGCTGCGGCGGGCCGCCCAAAGCACGCCCGGTCCCGTCTTTGAAAGCGATGGATTGGAAGTGGACCTGGCGAAGCGGACGGTGACTGCGGCAGGCCAGGAGGTTCACCTCTCCCCGACCGAATACGATCTTTTGCGCTTGCTCGTGACGCAGGCAGGCAAGGTGCTCACGCATCGCCAGCTCTTGCGAGGCGTGTGGGGCGCTGGCTATGAGCAAGAGTCGCATTTGCTGCGGGTCACCATCGGGCATCTGCGGCGCCGGCTCGAGCCGGACCCCGGCCGGCCGCGCTGGATCATCACCGAGCCTGGCGTGGGCTATCGCCTGCCACGTGACGCGCTGAGCCGGCCCCTCTGATCATGAGCCGGTGCTGGCGCCGGCAACGTCAGGTGCTTCGGGCAGCTTGAGGAGATCTTCACTGGCGTCGTATTCGAAAAGCTCTGCGAAGCGTGCCCATTCGACGGCGGTGGCGAACTGTGCCTGTGCCTCTTTCAGGGAGAAGTGCTCGTCCAGAATGTCAAGGTAGAAGTCAGCTTTCATTCTCCCATCGTGTTTCTTCTTCAGCGCTTCATAGATCGAGGCAACCTGTGGCACACGAGCCAGCGCTTGCTGCCGGAATATTTCCTTGCTTGTGAGAATGTCTGCCTCGGCGAATTTGCGCCCGGCATCCGTGACGGTAACATCGCCGTGCTGGATTTGAGCGAAACCCAGCAACCCGGCGGCGTCCACGATGGGCAGCAGATCATCGACTTCAAGGACGAGGCGTTCGGCGAGCCGCGAAACATCGTCGGTGCCGCCCCGGTCGATCAGCAGCTCCAGCAAGCCGCTGATGCTGCCGACGCGGGCGTGGAGAAGGACGGCGAACCGATGCACATCGGCTTTCGGCGCAGGGATCGGAAGCTCTTCGACGCGGGCTTCCGGGTTGGTCATGATCGTATAAATGCGATCGACCAACGCCTTGAACTGCGGGTCCTCGTGCTCGCGAGGGCGTGGGAGCCCAATCTCCAGCTCGCCACGCACGTAGCCAGGGTTCGTCCCCAGGATCACGACCCGGTCTGCCAGGAGAACGGCTTCCTCGATGTTGTGGGTCACCAGCAGGATGCTGCTGGCCGGGAAGCTGCCCTGTGCCCAAAGGCTGGCGATCTCACCCCTCAAATTCTCGGCCGTGAGCACATCCAAGGCGCTGAAGGGCTCGTCCATGAACAGCACCTTCGGCCGTACCACAAAGGCGCGAGCAAAACCGACCCGCTGCTGCATGCCGCCCGAAAGCTCTTTGGGATATGCGCTCTCGAAGCCATCCAGGCCGACCATGTCGAGGACTTGCAGCGCACGGGCGCGGCGCTCCGCCAGCGGCACGTTGCGCGCTTTGAGACCCAATTCAACGTTCTCCTGAACCGTCAGCCAGGGCATCAAGGCAAAGCTCTGAAAAACCATCGCCACCTCAGGGTTGGGGCCGCTGAACGGCTTGCCGCCGTTCAGCACGCGGCCTTCGCTGGGCGGGATCAGCCCGGCCATGATGCGCAGCAATGTGCTCTTGCCGCTGCCGCTGCGCCCGAGGAGCGCGACGACTTCCCGATCATCTACCCGCACGCTGACGTCTCGGAGCACGGTGAAAACTCCGTGCCCTTCTGGCAGTGGGAATGTCTTGACAATGTGCTCAGCGGCAATTACCGCCGGCTCCGCCACTTCCTTTAGGACCATTTGGTCACCTCCTGCCGCAGGTCATCCCAGCCGGTACCTCGTCTCGGCCAGCCGATAGAGGCGCCGCCAGAAAAGGCGGTTCAACCCGACCACGAAGAGCGTCATCATGCCAACGCCGAGCATGATGCGCGGCCAGTCGCCCGTCGTGGTGGCCTGGGCGATGTAGGCGCCGAGGCCGTTGGCAACAAGCGTGGTCTTGCCCCAAGAAACAATCTCTGCCACAATCGCGGCGTTCCATGCACCCCCGGCCGCCGTGATACCGCCGGTCACCCACGCGCCAAAAATGGCCGGTATGATGAGATTACGCCAGAGCAGCCAACGCCTGAGGCGGAGGTTGGTGGCCATCTCACGCAGATCGGTGGGAACGCTCACGGCCCCGGCGATGGTATTGAAGAGTATATACCACTGAGTGCCCAGCGCCATCAGGAGAATGGAGCCCCAGTTCAGGCTGATGCCGGTGCGGATCAGCAGAAGCGTGATGAACGGGAACACGAAGTTGGCCGGAAACGAGGCCAGAAGTTGCACGAGGGGGCGCGTCACCTGGGCGAGGCGAGGGCTGAACCCGATGGCCACCCCCACAGGCACCCAGATCAGTGTGCTGACGATCAGAAGCACCACCACGCGGCCGAAGGTCGCGAGGCCGAGCAGAAAGGCCCGCTCTACCTCTGACAGTCCCACCTCGGCCGTAACGAAACGTGCCCCGGCCGCCAACATGATCACGATGGCCACCGCGAGCCCGCCGTTGAAGGCCCAGTCTCCCCAACCCTGCCCCGCCGTTCGAGGCGGGCGCTGCCGCGGCGTGCCTAGCTTGGAAAGCCCGACGTCGAGCCATTCGTTGATTGGGCTCAGCGGAGCCCCAATAACCGTGGCCAACGGGAAGTACGCAGCAAGTCGAGAATCCAC
>CAWEHT010000323.1:0-8364 GCA_963808455.1 uncultured Chloroflexia bacterium
GCATGTTGCATCCGCTAAAGAGGAACTATCGCCAGGCTGACCTGTGGCTTGCTGCTGGCCCTGCTGAGCCTGGGGGCGGCAGCGGCAAGCTACGCGTACGCCGGCAGCTATACGGGCACATCCGGGAATGCCGGCCCATGGATGGCCACAACCGGGACCGGCCCGATCTTCGTCAGCATGAGCGACTGGGGCCAGGCGCGTGGTACGGTTACCGCTCGGGATATACGGCCACCTACCGCGGGCGGCCGGCCTACGGTTATGGCTACGGCTATAACATGGGGTACGGCAGACGGTCATACGGTTACGGCTACAGCCTGGGGTACGGCCGGCGGTTCTACGGCCCGGCGTACGGCTATGGCTCGCGATACGGCAAGCCCTTCTACGGCCCGGGCTACGGCTATAGCGCGATGTACCTCCGCATCCTGGGCTACGGCTCGACGTACGCGCCGGGATACAGCTCGGCATACAGCTCTGTCTGTGGCTACGGGGTGACGTATGGCACGTCCTGCGGCTACGCGACGGGCTATAGCTCGACCTACAGTGGCGCGTATAGCGGCCAGCAGGGCTACTACAGCCAGCCGAACGGCTATGTGGCAGGGACGACGGGCTCGTATGGGGCTCAGGGCGGCTACGGGGCGCCAGCGCAGACGGTCACGGTCACGCTGACCGCGCACAACATGGCCTTCAGCCTCGGCACCATCAACGTCCCGGCCGGGGCGCACGTGGTGGTGCTGTTCACGAACCTGGACGCGACACCACACAACCTGGCGGTCTACACCGACAGCAGCGCCAGCCGGGCCATCTTCCGGGGCCAGGAGATCACCGGCCCGCAGGCCAGCATCACCTACGCGTTCGACGCGCCCGCCCAGGCCGGGGCTTACTTCTTCCGGTGCGACGTTCACCCGACGAGCATGATGGGGCAGTTCGTGGTGCACTGAGGCACTTGCAGGGTCCGCAAAAGGCCAGGCAAGGCAGGCGACGCGCCTGCCAGGATGGGGATGGGCAGGATGACTATTAATGTATCCTGTCCATCCGGGATTATCCTGTCCATCCTGATAAATGTTGACGGGCCGGCCGCGCGGAAGTTACGGCCAGTTTGATCGAGTTTTGAAATTCCCCATCTGCCCCAGCTGCTCCCAGTAGAGCGCCCAGGCCGCCAGGCCTTCGTGGAGGCGCGCAATGCGGAAGAACTCGTTCGGGGCGTGGTAGTCTTCATCCGCCGTCGAGAAGGAGAAGAATACGGTGTCCTGGCCGAGGATGCGCTTGAAGTATTCGCAGATCGGGACCGAAGCGCCCATGCGCACGAAGAGCGGCGGCCGGCCGTAGACCTGCTCCAGCACCCGGCCCGCAGCCCGGAGGCCAGGGTGATCGGATGGGATGGCATAGGGAGGCGCGCCGTGGGCGCCCGGCCCGATGCGCAGGCCGACTCCCGGCGGCACGTCGGCGGCGAGGTGGCGGGCCAGCTTCTCCAGGATGTCATCCGGCTCCTGGTCCGGCACGAGCCGGCAGGACAGCTTGGCATGGGCCTCTGCCGGCAACACGGTCTTGCCGCCGGCGCCCTGGTAGCCACCCCACATGCCGTTGACCTCGAGGGTCGGGCGGGTCCACTGGCGTTCCAGCGTGGTGTAGCCCGGCTCGCCGAATGCCGCCGGGGCGCCGACTTCGGCCAGGTACGCGCCTTCATCGTAGGGGAGCGCGGCGATGGCAGCCCGTTCCGCCGGGCTGAGCTCCCTGACCCTGTCGTAGAAGCCGGCGACGGCCACGTGCCCGTCGGGGCCGTGCAGGCCGGCGACGAGCTGCGCCATGGCATGCAGCGGGTTGGCGATGCCCCCACCGTGGCGGCCGGAATGCAGGTCCTTCGACGGCCCGCTCAGGCTGAACTCCATGGCTGCCAGACCGCGGCAGGCCACGGTCAGCGAAGGCTCGCTGCTCCGCCACATGGCGCCGTCGGCCGAAACCACGAAATCGGCGCTCAGCAGCCCGGCGTGCTCCCGCAGGAACCCCTCGATGCTCGGGCTGCCCGATTCCTCCTCGCCCTCGAAGAGGAATTTCACGTTGATCGGCAGGGCGCCCAGCGTGGCAAAATAGGCTTGCGCCACCTTGATCGGGATCAACATCGGCCCCTTGTCGTCGGAAACGCCGCGCCCGTAGAGCCGCTCCTCCCGCAGCTGGGGCTCGAAGGGCTCGCTCTGCCATTTCTCCAACGGGTCGGGGGGCTGCACGTCGTAATGGCCATAGACCAGGATGGTCGGCGCGCCGGGGGCCCCGAGCCACTGCCCGTAGACCAGCGGCGAGCCGGCGGTGGGGAAGACGGTGGCGGCGCAAGGCCCGGCAGCCGCAAGCGCGGCGTGCACCCAACGGGCGGCCTGCTCGACGGCGCCCCGGCAGGCGGGGTCGGCGCTCACGCTGGGAATGCGGGCGAACTCGATCAGCTGGGCAAGGATCTCCTCATGCCGTGCCTCCAGATAGGCACCCGGACTTGCGACCACTACTTCCCTCCATCGATGGCCAGCACCTGGCCGGTGATCCAGCCGGCGGCATCCGAGGCGAAGAAGAGCACGCCGTTGGCGATATCCTCCGGGCTGCCCAGGCGCTTGAGGGCGATGGCCTCCACCAGGGCGCGCTGGCCTGCCTCGCCGTAGGAACCCCATTGGCGCTCCGTGGTCGGATTGGAGCGCACGAAGCCCGGCGCGATGCTGTTGACCGTGATGCCCCAGGGCCCGAGCTCGTGGGCGAGCTGGCGGGTCAGGCCGATCTGCGCCGCCTTGGCGGAAGCGTAGGCCTGGATGCCGGTCAGGCTGATGCCCAGCCCTGCGCCGCTGGAGATGTTGACGATGCGCCCGAAGCGGGCGGCCTTCATGGCCGGCGCGACGGCCTGGGCGAAATAGAAGACGCCGTGGACGTTGACGGCGAAGATCGCGCCGAACTGCTCGGGCGCGACCTCCTCCAGGGGCCGGCCAACCTGGCCCAGCACGCCACCCGCATCGTTGACCAGGATATCCACGCGGCCGGTCGCCGCACAGGCCTCGGCCACGAAGGCGAACACAGCGGCGCGGTCCGCGACGTCCACCGGGCGGGCCTGGCAGCGCCCGCCGGCCGCGGCGCAGAGCTCGCGGGTCTCCTCCAGCTCGCCGGCCGCCAGGTCGCAGGCCCACACGCCAGCGCCCCGCCCGGCGAAAGCCAGCGCGATGGCGCGGCCGAAGCCGTGCGCGGCGCCGGTGACGATGACCGTCCGGCCCTTGAATTCGGCGTCCATAGCTCTCCTTGTGCAGAAACAGGGAGCCCTTTCGGTGACTCCGAGAGGGATTCTCCCCCTGCGGGGACTTCGTCGCTGGCGGCTCACCGCGGCGCAGGCCGGCTCGCACACCCGCTTTCAAGAAACTCCTGGTACGGATTCTTCGCTGTGGCACGTCGTTGACAGAACTTGTTGGCACGGCCGCTCAGAATGACAGTCCAAAGGTTTCTTGTGTGCCACATGACCGGCCGCGGTCATAGACGTCTCAGAATGACAGACGCTGCTGCCGAAGGCCTTCCCTGCACATGCACTAGAGACAGGCGTTCAGCAGGTCCAGCGTGGCCGGCGATTGCTGCCGGCCCCCGTCCTCGACGTCGTGGATCAGCTCGATGAGGCGCGCCGTGAGCGGGGTCGGGGCCCCGGCCTCGCGCCCCAGCGACACGATGGCGCCCAGCTGCGCATCGACCTCCGTGCGGCGCTTGCGCACGGCCAGGTCGCGCCAGATGCCGCTGTGGGTCTTGGCCGAGCGCCGGTTGAACGCCACCAGCTCGTCCAGGCAGCTTTCTGAGACTGCGCGCGGGGTGCCGGGCAGGAAGGCCCGCGGGTCGAAGCCGTCGAACGCTTCCGGCACCACGCCGTGCGCCTGGGCCACGCCCAGCACCTCGGCCCCCAGGGCCACGTAAAGGCTTCGGTAGCGCGGGTCGGCCAGGGCATCGGCGATCGAGTCGTTCGTGAGCGCGGTGGCGAACAGCATGGCGCCGTAGGCTTCCTTGCCCCAAAGATAGCCCCAGATGTTGGCCGTCACGCTGGCGCCGGCGTCGAAGTCGAGGAAGACGCCCTGCAAGGCCTGGATGCGCGGGGTGAGCCGCCCGTCAACCTCGCCCAAAACGACCGCGCCGCGCCCGGCGTAGAGGATCGTGCCGGGAGCGATATAGTCGGCCCCGAAGTTCACGAAGGCGCCGACCGTGCGCTGCCGCCCCAGGATCTGCTCGAGCAGCAGCTCGTTGAGCCCGTTCTGCAGCGACACGACGCACCCGGCCGGGCTGAGGTGCGGCTCGAGGGCGTTTGCCGCGCCGGCCGTGTCCTGCGCCTTGGTTGCCAGCAGCACCGTCTCGAACCGGCCGCGCACCTCGCCGGGCAGCATTGCCGGCACGCGCACGGCGAAGTCAGCAATGGGCCCCGTGATCCTCAGCCCGCCCGCGTTGACCGCCGCGACATGGTCCGCGGCGCGATCGACCAGCGTGAGCCGGTGCCCGGCCCGCGCCAGATGGGCCGCCACGGTGCCACCGATGGCGCCGGCGCCCCACACCAGGATCTCCATACCTTACCCCCAGGGTTCGGCCAGCAGGGCGCGCGTCTCCTCGACGGCCACCTGCCAGATTGACAGCATATCCTCGTCCGGGCGCTGATAGAGGCCGCCGTAATTGCCGTCGCGCAGCAGACGCCGCAGCTCGGCCGGGCCCGAGAGCCGCAGCCGCGCAATATCGACCATCGGCTTTTGCTCCGCGGGCATCTGGACGCCGGGCAGGCGCGTCCAGGGAAAGTTCTCCATCCAGGAAGCATGCGAGGCGACCGGATCGATCTCCTGCACCGCGCCCAGGTCAGGGGCGCGTTCCACCAGTTGTGGAACTTCACCTTGAAGCCCGGATGGTCGGCCATCCATTCGCCGGCCAGTCCCTGCGCCGGCGAGTTGCCGCCGTGCCCGTTGACGATCAGGATGCGCTTGAAGCCGCTCCGGGCCAGGCTGTCCAGCACGTCGCGCACGACGGCGAGATGCGTCGCCACGCGCGAGGGAGACCGAACCGGGGAAGGCCCTGAAATACGGGCTGACACCGTAGGCCAAGGCGGGAAAGACCGGTATGCCCAGCGGTTCCGCGGCCTCGGCGGAGACCCGCTCCGAGAGGATGGCATCGGTGCACAGGCTGAGGTAGGCGTGCTGCTCCGTGCTCCCGATCGGGAGCACGGCCCGGTCGTCATGCTGAAGGTAGGCCTCTACCTGGAGCCAGTTGGCGTCACAGATTCTCATGCCAGGAACTCCCTCCGCTCCCATCCCCATTCGGGGACCTTGGTGTGAACCCCGCCCTAATGCATGTGCAGGGAAGGCCTTCGGCAGCAGCGTCTGTCATTCTGGGTCCCCCACGCCGCCTAGGTGGCACATGGCATGGTAAGAAACCCCTGGCTTGTCATTCTGAGCGGGTCTATCCACAATCACTGTCGCCGGCGAGCCACAGCGAAGAATCCGTCAGCGCCCGCGCCTCTCCACACCCCAGCCGCTCGCGGCCCTGCATGTCTCAGCGCTCGAACCATCCGTTGCTCAGATCCTCCCAGGCCGGATTGACGGACTCGATCAGCGCCACCTTCTTCGAGCGCAGCCAGCACTTGATCTGCTTCTCACGCGGATCGCGCTGTGCACGATGGACGTGGCCTCGTAGTAGACCAGCCGTGTCACGTTGTAACGTTGTGTAAAGCCCGGTGTTAACCGCTGCTTGTGCTCGAAGACGCGTCGCTTCAGGTCGCTCGTGAAGCCAGCATAGAGCGTTCGGGCACGGTTGGCCATGAGGTAGACGTAGTATTGACTCACGGCAAGAGTGTCCCTCAACAAGCAGGCCGAAGACGGATTCTTCGCTGTGTCTCGCCGTCGATAAAGTCTCTGGGCTGGCTCGCTCAGAATGAAAGTTCACGGTTACCTGCCCCAGTGCCTGTGCAGGGAGGACCTTCGGTAGCGGCGTCTGCCATTCTGAGCGGGTATGCGAGCCAGCCTGTGTCGCAGCGAGCCGCTAGCGAAGAATCCGGCTCGGCGCCGCCGAGAGGGCTCCCTGTTGCTGCACTAAGCAGCAACGGGAAACCGATCCTTGTCGGCCCCTACCGACCGCGCAGGTAGGGGTCGAGCACGTCGCGCAGCCCGTCGCCGAGCAGGTTGAAGCCGATCACCGTCAGCAGGATGGCCAGCCCCGGGAAGGTCGCGATCCACCAGGCCGACAGCATGTATGTGCGCCCCGTCGAAAGCATGGCGCCCCATTCGGGCGTGGGGGGCTGGGCGCCCAGCCCCAGGAACGAGAGGCCGGCCGTCTCGACGATCGCCCAGCCGATGGCCAGGGTCGCCATGACGATGATCGGAGCAACGGCGTTCGGCAGGATGTGGCGCAGCATCATGCGCAACGGCCCGATGCCCAGGCAGCGGGCGGCCTCGATGAACTCCTTTTCGCGCAACGAGAGCACGGTGCCACGTACCAGCCGGGTGTACTTGGGCATGTAGACGATGCCGATGGCGATCATAGCGTTCGTGATGCCCGGCCCCAGGAGCGCGACGATCATCATGGCCAGGAGCAGGTAGGGAAATGCCAGCGTCACGTCGGTAAGCCACGTGATGAGGCGATCGATGCGCCCACCATAAAAGCCGCTGAGCAGCCCCAGCCCCACCCCGAACACCAGGGCGATGCCGTCGGCCAGGAGGCCGACCAGCAGCGCCCAGCGCGAGCCGAAGATGACCCGGCTGAGGATATCACGCCCGAACTCGTCGGTGCCCAGAGGGTGCGCCGGCGACGGCGGCTGGAGCTGCACGACGAAGTGCTGGTCGATCGGGCTGTAGGGCGCCAGCAGGGGCGCAAACAACGCTGCCAGGAGCAGAGCGCACACGATGATTGCCCCGGCCAGCGCCGAGCGGCTGCGTGCCAGGCGGCGGATCATGGAAGGCCCTTTGTCCCTGCGGCGTGCGATGTGCGCTTTTGCGCTCTGAAGCTACGATGTGTGCTGATCACAGCAGGCCTTCTAACCGTACTTGATACGGGGATTACCAGGTAAGCGTAGAGCAGGTCAACAACCAGGTTCACGAACACGATCACCAAAGCGGTCAGCATGACGATCGCCTGGACGACCGAGTAATCCCTCGCCAGGAGTGAGGTGATGGCGAGGCGCCCCATGCCGGGCAGGGCGAAAACGGTCTCGGTCAGCACTGCGCCGGAGAGCAGGACCCCCAACTCCAGGCCGATCACGGTCACGACCGGGATCAGCGTGTTGCGCAGCGCGTGGCGGATGAGGACGAGGGTCTCCACCAGGCCCTTGGCCCGTGCCGTGCGCACATAGTCCTGGCGCAGGACCTCGAGCATGGTCGAGCGCGTCATGCGGGCGACGGTGGCCATGGGCACGCTGCCCAGGGCGATGGCGGGCAACACGAGATGCTGCAGCACCGATCCGAAAGCCGCCCAATTACCCGTCAAGACGGCATCCAACAGGTGGATGCCGGTGATGCGCTGCAGCGTGATGCTGTCGTCGAGGATGCCGCCTATCGGCAACCAGCCCAGCGTCCCGCCGAAGACCATCATGAGGATCAGCCCGGTCCAGAAGATAGGCATCGACACGCCGATCAACACGCCAACCATGGACAGCGAGTCGAACAACGAATACTGGCGCGTGGCGGCGAGCACGCCGATGGGGACGCCGACGATCACGGAGACGAACAGCGCCAGCGACGAAAGCTCCAGCGTCATGGGCGCCGCCTGCCAGACCTCCCACCAGGCCGGCTGGCGGGTGCGCAGCGAGATCCCGAAGTTGCCTTGAGCGGCCTGGATCAAAAACTTGACGTACTGGACGTAGATCGGCTGGTTGAGCCCCAGCTCCTGGCGCAGCCGCGCCAGCGATGCGGGCGTTGCCTTATCGCCGAGCAGCAGCTGCGCCACGTCGCCGGGGATGACGTGCATCCCCACGAAGACGAGCAGGCTGACTCCGATCAGCACCGGGATCGCCTGCAAGATGCGTTGCAGCGCGTATTTGGCCATGGCTATTGCAGATCCACGTCCTCCATGTACCAGAACATCTGGAGCGGGTTCAGCTGGAAGCCGGTCACGTTGGCGCGCGTGGCGCGCACCTGGAGCGTATGGTTGACGAAGACCCAGGGCGCGTCGTCGTGGATGATCGTGGCGGCCTGCGAATACAGCTGGGCTCGCTGCGTCGGGTCAACCACGGCGCACGCCTGCTCGAGGATCGCGTCGAGCTTCGGGTTCGTGTAATGGGCCTCGTTGCCGGCCGGGATCATGCTGCTGTCGAACATCTCGTAGAGGAAGTTATCGGGGTCGCCGTTGTCACCCGACCAGCCGACCATGCACATCATGTTGTTGCTGGCCGAGCGGGCC
>CAWEHT010000324.1:0-6230 GCA_963808455.1 uncultured Chloroflexia bacterium
GTAGTTAAGCATCATTGTGGAGATGATCTCGTTGACACGGAAGCGCACCTTCAGCCAGCCCGAAAGCCCGCCCAGCAGCATGCCGCCGGCCATCGCGAAGATCAGCACCAGCACGAAGAACAGCGGGCGTGGCAACCCGCTGAACAGGGTGAATGCCAAAAATCCTGCCGCGCCGCCGGCAATCAGCTGGCCTTCCTGGCCGATATTCCAGATCTTGGCCCGGAAGGCTATGATCGTGGACAGGCCGGTCAGGATCAGCGTTGACGCCCGGACCATAGTCTCCAGCCAGGCTTGCCAGCTCCCGAAGGCGCCCACGAAGAGGGCGACGAAGGCCCCAATGACGTTGACACCGGCAATCACGAGGAGGAGGCCGGAGATCACCAGCGCGGCCAAGATGGCGATGAGGACGCACACCAATTGCCACAGCCGGCCCACCTCCTCCCGCGGCTTCAAGCTCCAGCCAGACCTGGCGGCCAAAGCCCGGCGGGCAGCCGCTGAAAGCGATTCCTCATGGTCAGTCATGCTGTCTCATCCTCGCACCCCGCCATCAGCAGACCGATCTGCTCCAATCTAGCCTCGCTTGCCTCGAACACGCCCATGACCCGGCCCTTGAACAGGACGGCGACCCGGTCCGAGAGGTCGAGGGTCTCGTCGAGATCCTCCGAAGCGAGGAGGATACCCACCCCTTCGGCGCGCTTCTCGAGCAGGCGGTGATGGACATATTCGATCACACCCACGTCGAGGCCGCGGGTCGGTTGGTTGGCCAGCAGACATTGCGGGCACATCGCCAGCTCGCGCGCCAGGATCACCTTCTGGATGTTGCCGCCCGAGAGATGCCTCGTGGGCTGCTCCAGGGAACGTGCCTTGATGTCAAAGGTCGACACACAGTTGCGGGCAAATTCTCGGATCTGCCGGAAGTTGAGAAATGGCCCGCCTCGAAATAGCTTGGAACGCTGCTGGCCGAGTACCAGGTTCTCGCTCACGCTGAAGTCGGGCACCAGGCCCTCGTGCAGGCGGTCTTCTGGCACGTGACCCATCCCGCGTCTCATGATGTAACCCGCAGGCCGATTCGTGATTTCCTCTCCCTGCAGGAAAACGTGGCCGGCTGTGGCTTTGCGCACGCCGGCTACGACCTCGAACAGCTCCTTGGCGCCGTTGCCCGAAATGGCGGCAAGGCCGAGGATCTCACCCCGCCTCAGCTCCAGCGAGACCCCGCAGACGGCCCCCTGGCCCTTGTCGCCCAGCGCATGCAGGTCGCGGATTTCCAGCACCGTCTTGGTGCCCGGCGCGCAGTCCTTGTGAATGTTGAAGATCACTTCTCGGCCGACCATCATCCGGGCCAATTCGGCCTTGCTGACGTCGGCCGTTTCCACAGTGGCCACAAATCTGCCGCGCCGCAGCACCGTAACGCGGGTCTGACACTCGTTTGACCTCGTCCAACCGGTGGGTGATGAGCAGGATCGACAGGCCCCGGTTCGTCATCTCGCGGATCGTGGTGAAGAAGCGTTCCGTTTCGGGGGGCGTGAGGACGGCGGTAGGCTCGTCCAGGATCAACAATTCCGAGCCCAGATAGAGGGCTTTGAGGATCTCGACCCATTGCTGCTCGCCGACCGAGAGTTGCCAGACCCGCGGTGCAGATCGAGCTGGATGCCGTACTCGCGGCAGATCTTCTGGAGTGTCTCCTCAGTTTGCCTGAGGTCGGGCAGGACCGGAGCGCGTGGGGCACCGACGATGACGTTTTCGATCACCGTCAAAGGTGGCACCAGGGCGAAGTGCTGGTGCACCATGCCGATGCCCAGATGCATGGCATCGCTGGGCGATGTCAGCTTGACGGGCTTGCCTCGAATATAGATCTGGCCCGCGTCCGGTTTATAGAAGCCGTACAGGCATTCGGCCAGGGTCGATTTGCCGGCGCCGTTCTCCCCGAGGAGGCAGTGGATCTCTCCCTTGCGCACGTCCATCGAGATAGCGTCGTTGGCAACGACCTGGCCGAACTGCTTGGTGAGGGCTTCGACACGCAGAATTGATGTCGTTTCCATGCGTTCGCGCCCGTATTCCCGTTCTAGCTGTCGGACTTTGGCGTGTTGACGTTGAGCGGCACCGTGAACTTGCCGCTCATGATGTCGGCCTGCTTGGACGAGATCATGTCCAGCACGTCCTTGGGTATCTGGGCGTCGAAACCATGCCATGGCCCCAGCGCTGACCCGCCCTGCTGCATATTGAACCAGATCGGCGTGGCGTTGCCATTGAAGGGCTGGCCCCCTGCCGCGTGCGCCCACCACTGGTCGAGGACCCAATTGATGGAAGGTATCCCATCCGGCTACGGTGCTGTTAGGCACGTTCTTGGGCGCGAGGGAATTCTGGTCACCGAAGTTGCCAAAACACATGATGTTCTTGTCTGTGCAGGCTTGCCACCCATCGGCGAGCTGCAGCACATAATCGACGCCTGCCGCCGCCTGAGCGTTGGTTGCTTCCGCGCCTTTGACCGGATCGTACCAGCTCTGGATGAACGATACCGTCGCCTTCACCTGAGGGTTGACATCCTTGGCACCCTGGAAGAACGCATTGATCTCGTCGTTGACGTCATCGGCTTCGAACGTGCCCACTGCTCCCACGCGGTTGGTCTTGGTCATCTTGCCGGCCAGCATGCCCAGCAGGTAAGCCGGTTCGTGGACACGCATGTACGTCCAGTACTGGTTCTTGCCCAGGCCGCGGTTGCCCGAGCCCTGCACGACGAACATCACGTTCGGGAACTTGTCCATCACCTTTTCTACCTGATCAGAATAGGTGCTGGTAGTCCACACGATATCGTACTTGCCACTTTGGGCATAGTTCTGGATGACGGGCGTGGCGTCATCCCCATAGGTGTTGTCGGTCACCTGATAGGTGATGTTGAGACCGTGAGGCTTTGCGGCCTTGACGCGATCCATGGCCTTCAGGAATTGGGCGTCCCATTGGCTTTCCAGATCGCAACAGGTGATCACGGCGATGCGCAAATCCTTGGGTCCCGAGGCCGACGGTGCAGCCGTCGGCTGGGCTGCGATCTGCTGCGGGGCCGAGGTGGGAGGCGCGGCAGTTGGCTGAACCTCTGTGGATGGCGCGGCGGTGGGTTGGGCCGCAGCGGGCGCGGCGGTGGGTGCTTGCGTTGCAGGCGCCTGCGGCGCAGCGCACGACGCGAGAACGACGGCCAGGAGCAACACGGAGATAAGGGTGAAGTGCCTTCTCTGTACCATTGCCTGCCTCCTTTGAACTGGTAGCCGAGAGGACTCAGCGAAAAGGCCCGGACTGCCCAGCAGACGCAGCCAGCGCGACCTTGCCACAACAAACGGCCCGTCCGGAAGGGCCTCGTTGACGGGCGCCAGGCTATTCTGGCGCCTTCGGTTTTGTCACATGAACTCCCGCTTAGTGCAGAGGCAAACCCCAGCCCCTTACTTCGGCTTTCACCTCCTCATAGAGTGCCAGCCACGGCTGGCGAGGGCTCAAAGTGTTGACGTCATAGACTTCCTGGAACGGCAAACCGTAAGGCTTTCCCGGCAACTCGCCGGCGTAATGCTCATAGGCGCGGCGCGCGATCGCATCGGCCTGCGCACGATCCAACTGCGCCGCGGCCCGCATCACCTCGCCGTCGAAGCGCGCTTCCAACCCGCTCACATGGCCGGCGATGGCGCCGGTGGCGGAACGGGGGCCGAGGATGCGGCTGCAGCCCGAAGCCGTCGCCATGGTCGTAAAAGCCACGCACTCGTAGAGCAACGTCGGCGTGCCAGGCCCACCCACCGGTGTGACCGTCAGGTTGGTCAGCAAGTGCGTGTTGCGGGCCAGCGCCTGGAAGGCCACGCTGGTTGCCTGCATGACCTCGCGGCCAGTATCGTTGAAAAGAAACGGGTGCGTGGGAGAAGATCCACAACAGGTCGCCATGAAGATCGCGCTCAGGGCGAGCATGGCTGCCGCGATCAGGACGGCCTGCCCATCGCTGCCTCCCCCCAGTCCCCCGTAGATCGGGTTGGCGTACGGATCGACGATGCCTCCGGTGCGGACAGTATGCGCCAGTTTGTTGAGAATGTCGAAATTCGCCTTGAGCTCGGAGATGACGCCAAACGTGTGGAGGTCGCTTGTGGCCAGGCCCGGCGGGTGCGCCGCAGAAAGCTGGCCGGCGGCGCTCATGCTCATCATCAGGCCAGTCCAGGCCATGCCCGGCCTGCCGGCCTGGTGGAGGGCTTGGCGCATCAGGTTGACCTCTTCCCAGGCGGCCAGGACCTCGGAGGGCGAGCCCACGCGGATCTCCTGCCCACGCTTGAAGCGATCGTTCACGCTGCCTCCCGAGCGACCAGGGACTTGCAGAGCTCGACCGCTGCGGCCGCATCGCCGGCGTAGCCGTCGGCACCCACGGCGCTCGCCCATTCCTCGGTGACTGCCCCGCCGCCCACGATCAGGCGACAGCGTCCCCGCATGCCCATTTCACGGAACAAGTTGACGGTTCTGCGGGCGGCAGGCAGGGTCGTGGTCATCAACGCCGAGAGGGCGACGATGTCGCAGCCGCTCTCCTGAGCGGTCGAAAGGAAGAGGCTGGGCTTCACGTCCTTGCCCACGTTGACCACCCGAAAGCCGTGCGCCGCCAGGAGGGCGCTGACGATGTTCTTGCCAATGTCGTGGATGTCGCCTTCGACGGTGCCGAGCACGACGGTGCCCAGGGTGACCGGCGCCAGCCCCGCCCGGCGCGTTGCGTCTTCCACGATCGCCGTGACGTGGCCGGCGGCCTCGCCGGCCATCATCAGCTCGGGGAGGTAGATCTCAAAATTCTGGAACCTCTGGCCGACCTCGGTCAGGGTTGGCACCAACACTTCCGTGACGAGGGCCAGGGGCGCGGCGCCAAGGTCAAGCGCCTGCCGCGCCAGGGCCGCCGCAGCCTCGCTTTCGCCGTTGCGCAACGCTTCAGCCAGGTCCTCCCGCACCTTAGGGCTCGTCAAGGAATAATCGTATCATTTGATACGGTTCGTGGCGAGATGACGTAGTTCCATTCGCCATGGAAATCGTCAGGTTGTAAGCTAACTTGAGCCAGTTCGTCGTCGGAGATCCCAATACCCTTGGGATAGGTCCCTGTATCCAGCTCACAGCGGACTTTGAGACCAGTCGTGGTCGTCGTGGCGGCAATCAAGTTGACCATCACCTCGTGACTGATCAGCGGCTTGCCGCGCCAGTTCTGGGCGACGCGGCCACGAACGGCGGCACGAGGTGTTCAATGGGCAACCCCGCCTTCACGCGCTCGCGGATTTGCGACGACGAAACCGCCAATGGAAAACCTTTCAACGTTCGCCCGTGAAATGGCGGTGGGAAATTCACCGGTCCTTCGCCTGGGCGCGGCGTGACCACAAACTGCGCCAGCCGCGCCAGTTCATTGGCCTCGCGCCATTCATTGAGTTTGGCCACATTGTCCGCGCCGATGAGATAAAACAACTCCGCCCGCGGAAATCGGTTTGCATAATCGCGCACGGTTTCGATGGTGTAGGAAACGCCGCCGCGCCGGACTTCCTGTTCGTCAACTTCGCAATTCGTTTTGCCCGCGAGCGCGAGCCGGAGCAATCGCAGCCGGCGGGATCGGGGCTGCGGGCTTGTTTTCCGGCTTGAATGGCGATTGCGCCGCCGGAATGAAGAACAGCCGGTCCAAACCCAGTTCCTCGAATGGCCGCCTGCGCGACGAGCAGGTGGCCGAAATGGACCGGGTCAAACGAACCGCCAAAAAAACAAACCGATTTTGTGTTCAGGTTCAAATCTAGGGTTCAGGATTGCAAAAAACTGGAACCTTTTTCAACTCTAACTCCAACCCGAGTCGCGAACCAAGTTCAAGCGGCTCGAATGCAATCCATTCTTTGCCATAGAGTTTCCTCCAGTCCGCGCAACGCCCAGAGCGCGATCAAAATGCAAACTGTTCCGACGATGGCAGCGGCGGCCACGATGCCAACAACCCGGAGTAAGTGTTTGAGAGCCTGAATTAGCAAGGGGAAGAGAGCCGCGGACAAAATTTGGAACTGTCGTCGCAACCGTCGCGCGAATATTCGTGCCGAATTGCTCCGCTGCCACGGTCCACAACACTGACCAATCCGATGCTGAAGCCGAGGAAAAAGGATGATGAGATAAAAAGTCGCGGCAGAAAATCGAGTGCAAAAAAATAGGCGGCCATTGCCGCGAGCGTGAAAAGTATGAGAACGCAAAGACTACTTTTTTGCGCCAGTGAA
>CAWEHT010000325.1:0-16036 GCA_963808455.1 uncultured Chloroflexia bacterium
TGACTACCGCGCCGAGCGGATCGGCGACATGTTTGTAGAGCGAGTGGTGCGGGGCGCGGAATTGCCTGGCGAACCCAGTGGCTGGCCGGGCCCGGGCATATCCTGGTACAGGTTCTGGATTCCCCGACTTTCGGGCAGGTCGTCGAGCGATGCTTTTCCGCTGACGGGGCCTTGCTGGGCACGCATGGTCATTGATCTGTGTGCGCCTATGAGCTGGGAGGTCGATCACTATACTGCACGCGACGTTAATCCTTGACTTGCGCATTGAACCGGATGGACGGGTCGTGCTATATAACGAGGCCGCCTTTGAGCAAGCGGTGCGACAGGAGACGCTGGCTGAGGCTGAAGCGCGCTATGCTGAGAAACACTTCCGCGCGCTGACGGCAGCAATTGCCAAAGATCGTTTTCCGCCGCCATTGGTGCGCAACTGGCAAGTCGATTTGCGGCGGATACCGGCGCAGGCAGGGGCCAACCTCGGAGCGGCAGGTACCTCGGAGGCTGGCGGGCCCATCGAACTCAGTTGACATGGTCACGAAGGCCCTGTAACTCTGGTTGTAGAGTTGGTGTTGACCCCGACGAGGGGCGGCACGGGAACCCGGGAGGGGGCTCAAGCGTCTGAGTATGTTGTGTGGACTGGTTAAGTGCACGATTGATGTGGTTGTCTAGGAGATAAGACAGGATCATGATAGTCGAGCGAGCGCTGCGGCATTCTGGAGAAGCAATGGGTTCGTATCGCGCTGGCCGTAACGCTTCTGGTCGCAGGGATGGCACAGGCAGGTGCCCCCATCCTTTCGGACAACGCGGTGAAGCAGTCGCTGGGGATGGCCGGTGTGTCGGCCCCGGCCCCGGTGTTTGTGTATCGGTATACGAATCAACCTGACGGCACGGGCCGGGTCGAGCGCAGCCAGGCTGGGAGCAGCCAATGGACAGACGTGTTAACCATTCACGGCCCAATCTTGCAGCTGGCCTCCCTCGACGAACCTGGCCACCAGGCCGTCTTTGCCAGGACGGCTGCCGTCTTGTGGCGCAGTGTGGACGGCGGAGCAAGCTGGTCTGCCGCAGCAGGCCTGCCGGGCAAGCCCTTGAGTCTGGCGATCGCGCCAGGCGCCGCGGACCTGGTCTTGGTCGGCACGGAGGGGAGCGGGCTTTACGTAAGCTCGGACGAAGGGGCGAGTTGGCGCCCGGCGGGTGGGCCGTTGTCGCTTCAGGGAGCCGGGTCCGTGGCGGTCGGCGCGGTGGCCGTGAACCCAGTTGACGGCCAGGTTACCTATGCCATCGCCAGGTTCACCATGGCCGCACCAGACGGCGAGCACAGCACACAGGCAATCTATGTGAGCGTGGATGGCGCCCGTCACTGGTTTGCGTCGCCTGCGCAACATCCAGTGCCGGCTGACGAGGCACTCAACTCACTGGGCCCAAACGTTCGGCTCTTCCCGGTCTCAGGCCAACCGCTGGCCGTGTCGGCAGCCGGGCAGTCGGGCACCCAGGTCTTCGAGCTGACGCTGAGTCCTGGGCTCCTTAAGGACCTCGACGGGCAGGATGCAGGCTTGCGGGCGGCAGCCGCGCAAGCCCTCGGGCTGACAGGCGATGCCGGCGCGGTGGCACCGCTGCTGAGGCATGTCAAAGACCCCGACCAGGCCGTGGGTGATCGGGCGACGGAGGCGCTGGGGCACTTGGGTGACAAGGTAGCGATCCCGCCGCTGCGGGCGGATTTAACGGACCACGACGAGGCTGTGCGGGCGCGGGCGGCTTATGCACTCGGGCTGCTGAAAGACACGGCATCCATCCCCGAATTGGCTGCCATGATGCAGGACGACGGGCCGCTGGCCCGCGGCAGCGCGGCTGCCGGGCTGGCAGCCATGGGCACGCCAACGGCCGTAACGGTCCTGGTGCATCAGTTGAACGGCCCGGACCAGGCACCGGGGCCGCAGCTCGCGATGCAGGCGCTCGAAGGGATAGGTGAGCCGGCGGCGGGGCAGGTGATCGGAGCGCTCCAGGCGCCGCAGACGGCAGTGCGCCGCAACGCGGCCGAGCTTCTGGGCTATATGACGCCGCAGCAGGCCGTGCCGGCACTGGCCCAGGCTATGGCTGACCCGGACTCGGGGGTACGGGCGCAGGCGGCGTGGGCGCTTGGGCAGATCGGGACCGTGCCGGCGCAGCAGGCGCTGACGCAGGCCATGGCGAGCACGAAGCACAACGGCATGCGCCAGGCCGCCACGGAAGCGTTGGCAGAGGCGCAGAAGGTCAGCAGCCAGCGCGAGCCGATTCAGGTGACAGTGGCGTCGGCGGCCATGCATGCCCTGTCAGAGCTGCCGGCCAGCCGCTGGACCTTCCTGGTGCTGCTGGCCACCTTGGCGGGGGCGCTGCTCTTCTTCAGGCCGCACGCGCCGATGGAAACGCGCTGAGGGGCCCCTGGTGAAAGAAGGAGGCAATCGGCCGGAGTGGTCGTTTGGGCGATTGGCGGGAGAGGTTTCCCCCACCCCCGCTAACTATTCGCGAGCCCCTACTCCTTGGCCGTACCGGGCGTGAGAGCCATGGCGAGGGCCAGGGCTGAGGCGGAGAGATTGCCCAATAGCGTGGCCCACCAGCCCCAGCCGAGGGGCAGCGCATGGTTGTAGAGCTGCTCGATCTCCGGGCGGACCAACAGAAACTCCCGGGCGGGAATGAGCGCTGCCGTCGCGGCAAGCACGGCGATGACCCCGAGCGCTTGCTTGTCAGGAAGATACCAGGTCAGAAACATGCCGGGCATGACGAGCAATATGCAAGCTGCAATGGCAATGACCTGGATGCGAAACTCTGCGGTCATCAACACAACGGGGTTCCAGGCTGGCGGTAGCATGGCCAGCGCCAAAGGAATCGCCGCGACAGCGGCTGAGATGCGGGTCCAAGGGGGCAGAACGCGGCGGCTGGCCAGCAGGGCGGCGCACACGCTGGCCGCCAGTAGTGGCAAATAGAACAACTCGCGATGTACTTGGAGGGCGCCCGACGCCACCCGCGGCAAGAACTTGACATATTCCCCGAGATCCAGCCCAACGACTACCAGCCCAGCTGCCCTGTGCGGCACCCATGGGCCGTAGTAGCCTGCAAGCCCGGTGGCGATGGCCGCGGCGAGCAGCAACCAAGGCCTTACCCCTGAGAATCTTATCATACGGCTTCCCCTTGGCATTCAGCGCATGGCCAGCTCATAAGCAGCCACCAACTCTTCGAGCTGCTGCCGCCCAGGTGAAGCGGGCTGCCTGGGCCGGTCCCAGCTCTGCAAGCCTCCGCCTCAGCTCCTGGTCCTCGAGAGCGCGTTCCATGGCCCGGCTCAACTCGTCGATATCTTCGCAGTCAATCAGCAGTCCGGCCGCCCCGATCGTTTCAGGGAGGCTGGAGTTGGCTGCGGCAATTACGGGGATACCACAGGCCATGGCTTCCAAAGGCGGTAGGCCAAAGCCTTCGTAGCGCGAGGGAAAGGCCAGTGCCTCGGCCAGGCTGTAGAGGGCCGGCAAATCACAGTCGGCCACGAAACCGATGAAGTGGACGCGATCGGCGACCCGTTCTTCGTCGACGGCGGCGTAAATATCGTCGAAGAGCCATCCAGGCTTGCCGGCAATCACGAGGTGCGGCGACAGCTCTTGATGGCGCCGATAGAGCCTGGCATAGGCCCGGATCAATCCGGTATAATTCTTTCGGGGCTCGAGAGTGCCGATGCCAAGGATGTACTGCTCGGGCAGCCGGTAGCGCCTCTGAACTCTTTTCAGATCCTCCAAGCATGCCACGTGCCGGAAGCGCGGCTCCACGCCGCCATGCACGACACTCAGTCGGCTCTCCGGGACACCGAGCAAGGCCACCAGGTCTTCTCGTGTGTTAGCCGAGTCAGCCAGGACGCGATGCGCGCTTCGCACGGCCCTCGGTACCGCCCGCTCCAGGTAAGCGCGCAGGCGAGGGTCGGCGCACGATGGCACGCGGCAGAAACGAGAGATCGTGGATCGTGACGACGCCGCGTGCCCGCATCAGCGGTGGCAGCGAAAAGTCAGGCGAGTGAAAGACATCGCACCCGCCGGCCAGCCATTCGGCCGGCAGCGGCAGATGCAGTCGCTGCCAGCCTATGGTCAGCCAGCGGGATGGCAGGCCGGTTCTGCGGACGCGAAAGCCCGGTGGCAGCTGTGCGAGACCGGTACCCTCGCCTGCACAGAAAAGGGTGAGCTGGTGCGGGCCCGCGCCAATCTAGCCAGCCCAGCAATGAGGCCTCGCGTATAGCGACCGATGCCGGCGGTTTGGCGCAGCGCGGGGGTATAGTCGATAGTGATTCGGGCCACCCGTGTCTACCTCGGCTTCAGTCAATGCCCTTGTAGGTCCACATGCGGTTGACGAAATAGTTCCAGAAAAGCACCACTGCGATCGCGACGGCTTTGGCCAGATTGTAGTTCCAGGGATTTGAGATGGAATTGCGGATGGCTTGAAGAATGCCGAAGAGCACGACTTCGTTGATGCCGAGGCCGGCTACGTTGACGAGGGCAAACTGGCCAAGCTGTGCCAAGAGAGGTTTGCTTCTGCTCTCCGGAAAGGTCCACAGCCGATTCCACGTAAAGTTACTCACTACAGCGCTGCTGAAGGAGAAGACGTTTGCCACAAGCACCGGCAAGCCGAACATTCTGTGCAGCAGGTTGAGGATCGTGAAGTCGATCATCATCCCAAGGAGCCCGACTGCTGCGAACTTCAGGAAGCGCACGAACTCCTTTGGTCGTCGCGCCGGTGCCAGGCGATTGATCCCTGGCAAGGCCAGCACTCGTGCAATGACCTGTGGGATCTCTCCTTCCGCTCGCGATATATTCGACTGAGGAATTGTTTGATTCGACAATGGTACCTCGTCATCCTTGATTGGCTACGATTCTGTCGTGCGATGTGACAGCCGGTTGGCGAAAGCGTGCCGGGCCTCGACCTCGATGGTGCGGGGATCGCGGTGCCGCAGGGTGACCAGCGCTGCCAACAAGAGTGCCAGCTGGAGCTGCATGTGGGCCACGAACACGTTGTCGAAGAGGTTGTGAACCGTGAGGTAAGTGAGCGTCCCCAACACCCCCAGGGCTAGGGCCGCGTCGTTGCCGGCTGTCGATCGTGCTGTTCGCCAGGCCAACCAGAAACCGGCGAGCCATAATGCGACGAAGGCCGCCGCGCCGACCACCCCGGTCTCGGCCAGGAAGTTCAGGTAGATGTTGTGCGCGTGGCCAAGTGGGTCGTAGAAGTGGGGAGGCGCATAGTCAGGGTAAGCGACGGAGTAGTTACCGATGCCCACGCCTAGCCATGGGTGATCGCTGAACATGGCAGCGCCAGCTTGCCAATGTCCGAGGCGTTCAAGGACCGCAAAATTGTCGTCCGTCACCTCTACGCGCCCCAGGTCCACGTTAGCAGCATAAAGGTCCAGGTCGCTCAATCGCCGGGCTATCGAAGCCGGCAGCCAGGAAGTTCCAAGAACGGCCAGCGCAACAGCCACTGCAACGAATCCAACCGCCACGAAGGGGGCGGTTTGCTTGCTGCGCAGGCAAGCCACCACCGCAAGTGCGGCTCCGAGACCCAGCCAGCTGCCCCGAGACCAACTCATCCCGATGCCGGCACCAAGCAGTATGGCAACCAAGGCGCAAGCGAGGCCAAGCCAGAGGTCATGCCTCTGTCGGCGTTCCCACCAACGGCCAACGCCGCCAAGCGCCAGGCTGGCTGCCACGGGGGCGAGATAACCGAGATAACCCGCGTACGGGTTGGGCTGGCTAAAGGTCCCAGATGCACGCATGAAGCGGCCCATGAGCACGAACTCTTTGGGCCCGACCTGGCGCAGGAACTGGTAGGCGCCCAGACCGGTTTCGAGCAGGCCAGCGGCAAACAGGGCTGCCACGACCCAGCCAATCTGCCGTCGCGATAGTAACTGCGAGGCCACCAGATAAACCAGCGCAAACTCGGCCCACTTTAGCCACTCCGAAATGCCCAGGCGCCACGACAGCGCCTGTGTCAGGCTCAAGGCGAGGATCCAAACGAAAGCCAACAAGGGCCATGTAAGCGGCGGCACCCAGAGGCGTTGTCTTGAGGATCGATGCTCCAGATCGCGAAATGCAATCAGCCGGGCTAGCCAGGCTAAGGCCACGAGGGCGACCAGTCCGTCAACGATGTTGACCCCGCTGGCAAGCTGCGGAGCAAGGCTACCAAATGGGATTACGAGCGCCAGGACGCATAGACCCACAACTGGTTCGACCAGCGTGGTAAGGACCAGGCCGGCGGCGACCAAGCTGGCACCCGCCCAGGTCAACGGGGCGCTGGCGAGGAAAAGAGCCAAAATCATCAGGCCGGCCACGCCACAGAGGGCCTGTTTGAGCCGGCGTTGAGACAGGGGCCCTGGATCGAGCCTGCGCCAGCCCATAACTGGCCCAAAGAGCCTGACAATACCGGCGCTTCTAGGCAGCACGCCCTCCTAAGATGGGGAATGGGTGGTCTTGCCGAGAGACTGGGCCAGCTGTGGCCGGAGGCGACGGCAGACGGCCAAGCAAACGGTTACTTTCGTCGCAAGGCCGGGGACATGATACGGCAAAGGAAGGGGTTTGTCAATTGTAATGGATTCCGCGGCCGGTGATATACTGCGGTGGGACACCATAGTGAGAGCGAGGAGTGAATCATGGCCAAGAAATCGGATGCGCCGAAGGTGACAGGGTCAGCCGCGAGCGGAGGGCGCGACGGCCGCGCCGCCAAGACAGCACGAAGCGGCCAGGGCAGTGTCCGAAGCAATAACCAGCCAAGCAGGCGGGGCCCAAAGCGCCAGCGCTACAACCGCGCTCTTATCTTCGTTTGGGTGATCGGAGCGGCCGTGGTCGTGCTGGCCGGGGTGCTGATCCTGCGCCCAAACGTGCTCGCTACGAGCGCAGCCGGCAGCGGCCCAGCACGGACGGGCGTCGGTACGACGTGGGGCAAGGATGGCGCGCCCGTCGCCATCGTCGAATACTCGAACTTTGGCTGCCCCCACTGCCAGGACTTCGCACAAAATGAAGGCAAACAGCTGCGCCAGGAGTATGAAAACAGCGGGAAGGTCGAGTTCGAGTTCAAGCCGTTCAAGCTGGCGGACCAGAGTGCCGACGACGCAGCCAACGCAGCGCTCTCCGCGGCAGATCAGGAGCGCTTTTGGGATTACCACGACCTGCTTTTTCAGATGCAGGCAACTTCGGCCACGGCCTTCAGCAAAGGCGCCCTGAAAGAGTATGCCAGCCAGCTTCACCTGGACACGGCCAAGTTCGCCGCTTGTGTGGATAGCAGCCAGCACATGGCCCAGGTGGATGCCGACTCACAGGAAGGTCTCGCCCGCGGCGTGGACGGCACCCCAACCTTCTTCATCAACAAGGGTGACGCCATCGTGGGCGTTCAGCCTTACGATCAATTCAAGGCCAAGGTAGATGCGGCGATCAAGGCTGCCGGCTGACAGGTCGTGTGTCGCTCACAGGTAATGCCCGATGAGCAATTTCAGCCGGGCGCGCACGTCCGGCGGGATGGCTGACTTCTCCGTAATCAGGGCATCTCTAAGTGCCGCAGAGTGTGGGCTTGGCGGTGCCCCGCGGAGAAGGCCGATCGCGTTGGCGACAGCATCACTGGCTGTGTCAGCGTTGGCGCGCAATTGCTGCACGACCATTTCGACGGTCACTGGCGCCTCAGTCTCGTGCCAGACGTCGTAGTCGGTCACGTGGGCCATCGTGGCGTAGCTCATCTCGGCCTCGCGCGCCAGGAAGGCTTCGGGGATGGCTGTCATGCCGATGATGCAGAAACCCATCTGTTGGTAGAACCGGCTTTCGGCTTTCGTGCTGAAACGGGGCCCTTCGATGGTCACGAGCGTCCCGCCGCGGTGCAGGGCGTGCCCTGTGGCTTCCACAGCACGAGACAATATGCCGCTCAGATAGGGGCAAAAGGGATCGGCGACCGAGATGTGCACGACCAGGCCAGCCGTGCCGGCATCCGGATCGTCAAAGAAGCTGGCGGAGCGATGGCAGGTGCGATCGAAAAGCTGGTCCGGCACGACGATGTCGCCGGGCTTGAATCGCGGCTGCAGGCTGCCGCAGGCGCTGATCGAGATCAGATATTCCACACCCAGCGCCTTGAATCCGTAGATGTTGGCCCGGCTGTTGACGTTTGTGGGGCTGATGCGATGTTCGCGGCCATGGCGCGGCAGGAAGGCGACCCACTCGCCATCTAGCTTACCGACGGCATAGGCGTCTGACGGCGCGCCGAACGGGGTCTCAAGCTGAACTTCCTTGGCTTCGGTCAGGCCGGCCATGTGATAGACTCCGCTGCCGCCGATTACACCTATGCGAACTCTCTCCATCTGATCCTCCTTCAGGGTGTGCCGGGGATGCCAGGCTCCTGGCGCACCTCACCATTGCACGCCAGAGACTGTGTATGCCTCGGCATCGATGCCGAGCCGTTTGACCATGCGCACACGATCCCACGGCTCGTCCAGGATGCCATCATGAATGGCCCAGGAACGGCCCCGGACCGTGTTGGCCAGCTGCCGGCCACGGAAAGCCGTCGAGCCATCCAACCTTGCCCTGAGGTCGCCGCCAGGAGCAAAACCGCGGGCGATGCGCTCCATGAGAGCCCGGCCGCGCACGTAGCCAAAACCCACGGTCTCGAACAGCACGGCGGTGTGATAGAACAATGGCTCGGCCACATATTCGCGTTGGTTGAGGCAGGCCATGAAGGATTCCAGCCGGCCGGCCAGCCGCCGAAACACGCCCAGGCCCCGGTGGGTCTGGCCTGGCGCGAGGCCCGCGGCGAGGGCCGCCGTTTCAGCCGCGAGATTCCGTCGCAAGAAGCCACGCATGGTCGGCAGTCCATCGGGCATGAGGTGGACATCGAAGCGCGGCGCCGCCGGGTCCTGGCTGGCAACCCAGACCACCTCGATTTGGTTTAGGGAGGTATCGGCCAGCTCCAGCTCGATGAGAGCATCCCGTGCCTGAAGCACACTAAAGATCTCCAGGCGGAAACTCCGGCCCTGGTCCCCTGGGATTGTGCGCACGGCCGGCAGGCCGTTGATATCGGTCAGGTTGACCGGATCAATGCCGAACTTGACGAGTGTGTCAATGGGCAAGAGCACGCGGCAGAGCAGACGCTGCCAAAACTCATCCCAGCCATTGATTTCCCGCAGACCAATCGGCATAGCTTTGCGTGGATGCTCGTCAGAATGCAGGAAACCTGCCTCCCTTGCGCCGGCAGGTTTCCTCAGGGTAGTGGAGATGCCGGGAGTCGAACCCGGGTCCGAAACAAACGACCGGAAGCCTCTACAAGCTTAGCCGCTGGTTGGGGATTCGCCAGACGGTGCGGCAGCGACCACCGCCCTATAGCCTGGCTAACCGATGATCTTGTGTCCGCCTATCGGTGTCCACGGACCGCACCTTACGGTTTATGACAGTGCTCTCCGTCGCCGCCCGGCCCCGCCGGAGGCACCGTGGTCACCCGAGGGCGACCAATTTGTCCACTTGACCCAGCTTACGCGGCCAGCGCAAACGCGTTGCGCTGAGCGAATGTCGGGAAGGTGAACGCTTTGCCAGTGTTGGCATTTGTGTTTTTCGCTCTGGATTAGCGAGGTGAGAGCGCCTCGGCTTGCAGCCAACGACCAATTTGCCCCGTCGAGACCGTTCATCCCCATTGACAGAACTAGTGTACCATGCGGTGATATCATTGTCAAAACGTGCCATATCTGGGGTTGTTCGGCGGCATCCAGGGCCTGGACCTTAGGCGCCATCCCAGTCTTTGGCTGCTCGCTGCAGCTCCCGATCCATATCGCGTTCTGCAATCGCATCGCGCTTGTCGTAAAGCCGCTTGCCGCGCACCAGCGCGATTTCGATCTTCGCCAGCCCGTTCTTCAGATACATGCGCAGCGGCACGATAGTCCAGCCACGCTCGCTGACCTTGGTGAGGAGCTTGTTGATCTCCCGCCGGTGCAGCAGCAGTCGCCGGTCGCGCTTCGGTTCATGGTTCTCGCGGTTCCCGAAATCGTAGGGCGAGATATGCACGTTGACGAGCCAGGCGTCGCCGCCACGGATCTGCACATATCCATCACGCAGGTTGACGCGGCTCCCGCGCACGGACTTGATCTCCGTGCCCGTGAGGGCCACGCCGGCCTCGAAGGTGTCCTCCACAAAGTAGTCGTGCAGCGCTTTGCGGTTGCTCGCTACCTGTTTGATGCCGGCTTCGCTTTGCCTGGCCACGAAATCCTCCGCGGTTCTGCAAGGACCTGCAAGGTCAAGCCACGCACGTCATGGGGCTGCCCGTTCGGCGGCAGTTACCGTGGCCGTAACCGGCCCGGACAACCATGCTTCTGCCGCTGCGAGCTGTGGGTCGCGGCCGTCGGAACGGTCCTGCGCCGTCGGTGTGATCGGGATGTCTGGCTCTAAGCCGGTCTTGTCGATCTGGTGCCCATGCGGCGTTAGCCACCGGGCCACGGTAACATGCAATGAGGACCCATCGCTCAACTGGTGAACCTCCTGAGCCGAGCCTTTGCCGTACGTCTTTTCGCCAACCAGGAGAGCGCGGCCATAGTCGTGCAGGGCACCAGCTACGATCTCCGAAGCGCTGGCCGTGCCGCCATCGGTCAGAACGGCGATCGGCCAGGTCACGGCCGGCTTGACGCCTGCTTTTACGGCGTAGCTCTGCGTAGCTCCACCGCGCCTGACCTCGCTCAGGACGATGCCACCTGGCAGGAACTGGCTGGCTGTGTCGACGCCGGCGTCGAGCAGGCCACCTCCATTGCCACGTAAGTCGAGCACCAACTTGGTCGTTGCCTGCGCCGAGAGGCCAGCCAGTGCCGATTGCAACTCCTGGCTCGTCCGCTGGTCAAAGATGGAGATGCGCACGTAGCCAATGTGGCGCTGGGCGTCGAGCACGCGCCAGTCGACGCTCGGGGTCACGATCTGCTCTCGCGTTAGTCTGACGCTGAACGGAGCCGTCCGGCCGGTTCGCCGCAAGGTCAGTGTGACGGCCGTGCCGACATTCCCACGCAGCTCGAGGGCGATCTCGTCGCTGGTGAGGCTGGCTGTGATCGGCTGCGCATCCACCGCGATCAGGATGTCGCCATCGAGCACGCCCGCCTTGGCGGCGGGGCCGTCCAGCGCAGGCGTCAGTGTGACGTCGCCGGCGGCGTTGCGTTGGATGGAAGCCCCAATGCCCCCAAATGAGCCGGCCAGCTTGTCTTGTTCCAGTCTTCGTGGTCCCGGCTCCTCGAAGATCGTGTATGGGTCGTCGTACGCCTGAACCAACCCGCGAATGGCACCGTAGGCCTGAGCTTGGGTGCTTGGCAAATTGCCGAGGAAATTGCGGCTTAGCACTGCCTGGGCCTGTACCAGAACATCAAAGCCAGGGACGGGTGCCGGGGCACGCTCACTCCCCAGCGCATACCCTCCCAGAAAGGCAATGCCGACGGTGACCAGCGCGCCAAAGGTCACTGCGAAGGTTCGAAAGAACCGCATGGTTAGCCCTTCTTGGTCATGTCAGGCGCGGCATGACTTGCCGGTCCGATGAGGCCGTCGCGCTTGAGCTGCTGGGTTGGGGTTTGCCGACCATTTTGTGCTATTGTAGCATACGCCCGCTTTGGTGCAAACACAACCCTACGGAGCGGGCCGCCAGCGCAATTCGCTGTCGCCCTCAGTGGACATAAAGTGTGCGGCAGGTTATCGGTTCCCGTGCCGGCCGGGCGTATCCAATGCTGAAGCCAACCATAGGCAACATTGGCGGCCGATCGGCTGGATGGGCGCGGGACGGGCAGAGCCCTGGTACATGGAGGGGCTGGATGGGCGCAGGGTGGGCTTATCAAGCGGCCTCTTGAATCATCGAGAGTTTATGTCAAGAATGGGGCTGTCAACGTCACTATATCGACATAACATACATAGTGTGAACATGGGCCACGCGCCATTTGACATAAAAGCAAACTACCCTGTGTGCATGCCCCGAAGGGCGCGGAGCCGCTGGCTTCCACGCTTCGTCAACATCCAGCAGTCTAGATCTCTGCCGTCGAAGTGTCGTACAGGGCAAGTCGCGGCCACAAGCTCTTGGGTACCTTGGCAACCACGCGAGTGCCATTGGCTGCGTGCTCCGTGTGCGATATGATGCCGCGTTGGTGTAACAGCGCCAGCAGATCGCCGCGCTCATACGGGAGCAGAAGTTGAACCTCCAGCAGCTCCTTCGAGAGAGCGCTTTCCACACGTGCCAGCAAGTCCGGAAGGCCCAGCCCGGTCAGGGCAGAGACTGCGACGCTGTTCGGCAGGTCTGCCAACCGCGTCTGGAATGCGGTGGGCTCGGGAAGCAAGTCAATTTTATTGAGCGCAGTGATGATGGGTTGCTCTGTCGCGTGCAGCTCCCGTAAGACTTGCAATACTGTCGCCGCTTGTTGATCGGCATTTTCGTGCGTTACGTCAACCACGTGTAAGAGTAGATCCGCCTCTGAGATTTCCTCCAGCGTCGCGCGGAAGGCGGCCACAAGTGTCGTCGGCAGCTTCTGAATGAAACCTACCGTGTCGGTGAAAAGCACCTGCCTGCCCCCCCCGAGGCTGACACGGCGTGTGGTGGGATCGAGCGTGGCAAACAGCTGGTCGGCGGCGTACACGTCGGCCCCGCTGAGGACGTTGAGCAAGGTGGATTTGCCGGCATTGGTATAGCCCACGAGCGCCACAACTGGCAGGGCTTCTTCCAGTCGATGGCGCCGATACTGGGCGCGGTGCGCACGCACGTCCTCTAGCTCGCGCTTAAGATGAGTGATGCGATTGCGCACCTCCTGCCGGTCAACTTCGAGCTGAGTCTCGCCCGGACCGCGCAGCCCTACGCCTCCGCTTCCCCCACGACCCGACGCGCCTCCTGCCTGGCGAGCCAGGTGCGTCCAGGCTCGCGTCAGCCGGGGCAGCCGGTACTCGTATTGTGCCAGCTCGACCTGTAGAGCCCCCTCGCGCGTGTGTGCATGTCGTGCGAAGATATCCAGGATCAGGGCCGTGCGGTCAAGGACTTTGACGTCATCATTCCCGATAGCTCGCTCGATCTCCCGCTGCTGCGCAGGAGATAGCTCTTCATCGAAAATGACGGCGTTGGCGCCAAGGTCGGCGCGCAGCGCCACGAGCTCCTGGACTTTGCCGGAGCCGATGAGCGTGGCAGCGTTCGGGTGTTCGATGCGCTGCTCGACGATGCCAGCCACCAGGATACCTGCGGTGCCTGCCAGCAAGGCAAGCTCCGTAAGCGAATCCTGCATCGACCAGGCAGCCTGCCGATCTTTGAGCTCAACCCCCACGAGCACGGCCGTCTCCGCGGGGGCCGCATTTTCCCTCAGCCTATGCGTGGTCGCCCTCCTTACTGAGCGCCAAAACGGGAGGCCCTGCCGGGTTTACAACTCCAGCTCTCGGAGCCTATCGACTGCCTCGGCTACCTTGGCGGTGGATTGGCCGACCGATATCCGCATGTAGCCTTCGCCGTGCGGGCCGAATTCGCTGCCGGGCGTGAAGCTGACGCCTGTCGAGAGCAGGATCTTGTCGACAAACTCCGCCGAGGTGTAGCCCCGTGGCACACGCGGCCAAAGGTAGAGGCTGGCCACCGGCTTGGCGACGTCCAACTGCCACTTATCCACGAGCAGGCTGTAAATAAGGTCGCGGCGCCGTTGATATTCGGCGTTGCGTACGGCCAGCCAGCCCTGATCCCCGCAAAGTGCGGCCACAGCAGCGTCTTGAATTGGCCAGAAAATACCGCTGTCGACGTTGCTCTTTACCTGCAGCAAGGCCTGGATAGCCGCCTTGTTGCCGGCCACGCTGCCAACCCGCCAGCCTGCCAGGTTGTGTGATTTGGAAAGAGAGTTGAATTCTACCGCGACGTCCTTGGCGCCCGGCACTTGCAGTATGCTTGGCGCCTGGTATCCGTCATAGCATACGTCGGCGTAAGGTGCATCGTGGCAGAGCAGAATGTCATGCTCGCGACAGAATGCCAACGCCTGCTTGAGATAGCTTAGCGGCGCTACTGCCCCTGTGGGGTTGTTGGGGTAGTTCAGCCACATCAACCGGGCGTGCCGCGCGACCGAGGCGGGAATGGCCGCCAGGTCTGGCAGGAAGCCGTCCTCCGCCAGGAGTGGCATATAATACACCTCCGCCCCTGCCATATGTGCAGCCATCCTGTAGGTGGGATACCCCGGATCGGGCACGAGCGCCAGATCGCCCGGATCGAGCCACGCCAGGGCCATGTTGGCGATGCCTTCCTTGGAGCCGATGAGGGGTAATACCTCGTCGGCGACGCTGAGCTCTACCCCGAAGCGATGCGCGTAGTAATCAATCATGGCCTGGCGCAGTGCCGGGGTGCCAAAGTAGCCTGCGTAGCTATGGTGCCCCGGGTCCTGCGCCGACGACTCAAGCGCCTGGACGATGAACTCGGGCGGTGGAGCATCCGGGCTGCCCATATCCAACCGGATTACGTCAAGACCCTGCGCCTGCAGCGCTTTGAGTCGCGCACCGAGTGTGGCAAACACATACATGGGCAGTCTATCGAGCCGTTTGGCAGGTTTCATCAGTTCCCTGAACCTCCCTTTGGTCTATGTGGTCGAGCGCTTTGGTCCATCTCAGGGCGTCTTCTGCAGAAACGCCTGCAGGACCTTGCCCACGTGGGCCAATGCATCAGGCGATACCTTGTCAGCCGTGTCATGGGAAGTATGCCAGTAAGGGTAATCAAAGTCAATGATGTCGGCTGCCGGCCAGCCATGCGCAAGAAACGCTGTATGCGCATCTTGCATCTGCCACCTGTATTGGGAGATGAAGAAGGCGCCATAACCGAGCTTCGCCGCGATGGCGAAGATCTCCTCTTGTAGGGCGGGGGTCGAGTTGCGTTCCTCGTAAATCCCCTGGTTCTTGTAGCCGATCATGTCCAGGATGATGACGCCCTGCGGAGACGCAGTGAGGTGGTCGGCAAAGAAATGGGCTCCAGCAAGCGGGTCCCATCCATCGAGATTCCCGTTATCCTCGGCATCGAGGAACAGCAGCCATACCTGATTGGACAGTTGGCTCTTGTTCAGCGTGCGTGCCAACTCGAGCAGGACCGCGACGCCGCTGGCGCTACCATTTGCCCCTATCATCGGCTCCTTCCGCAAGGCTGGTATCCGGGTCCTGATCGGCCTGGCGCCTCGTATCGTAGCCCGCTCCCAGGATGAACACAGGCCCTTTCCCCGCCTTGGCTATGATGTTTTGGCAACTCGTGCCCAGATATGTGAAGTCCTGCACTGTGACTTCCCATCCACTCGCCTCCAGCGCCCGGGTGATGTACCCACGGGTCAAACGGTCGCCGGCTGAACCGGGCGGGCGCGGGCCCAGGTTGGTCTGTGCCAGCACATCCAGGTACGCGGCGTTGCCATCGAACCCCTTCCAGGACGGAGAGGGCGTTTGACTTGCCGCAGCCGTCGGTAAGGGCAGCATCTCTGTCTCCAGGGGGGCCAGGGTCCCCTGAGATGTGGGTACAGGCACGATCAGACCATTAGGGGCTGTGGGCGTCGCCAAGACAAGCAGTGGCGGGCCGGTGGGCACAGTGCGTGCCAACGCCGGCGTCGGCACGGCAGTCGGTCGGGAAACGAACCCGAGCGCCACATTTCCGTACCATGCCAGCAGCGCTAACAGTCCAAGGCCGAGCAGGGTCTCCAGCCAACGCCGGCGAAGCAGAGCTAGCCCTCGCCTAGAGCTTCGCATAGTCCTTGCCTACAAAAACACATCCCACCCACCAATAGATAACCCTCGCCTCGCTCCAGATTGTGTTAGATAGCCCATGACTATGCGAATGACTCCTCCTGGCGCTCCTCGTTTCTGGTCCGAAACAGCACGCGCAAAGGCGTCCCTTCAAACGCATAGCTCCGTCTGATCCTGTTCTCCAGGTAGCGCGGATACGAAAAATGTACCAACTCCGGGTCATTGACGAAGAACACGAACGTCGGCGGCTCCGTCTCGGCTTGCGTGGCATAGAGTATCCTCAGTTGGCGCCCTCCCTTCCCCGATTGCGCATGTTCCGCCGTTGCTTCCCGCACCAGCCT
>CAWEHT010000326.1:0-5745 GCA_963808455.1 uncultured Chloroflexia bacterium
TAACATTGTGAGGTACGCGAACCAGCGGTCGAAGCGCTGGACGCCATTGGTAGGTGTTGACACGGCCATCGATGCTTCCTGCCTTGGCTGTCCTCAGTGCCAGCTGATCACGCGCTCGTTGACATAATCCGTGTGGATCTGGATTTGGTCGTTGATCTGCCCGGCAAACAACGGCTGCTGGCCCGAGCCGTCGGGCGCCATAGCCCAGATCTCCCAGCGACCGGTCCGGTCCGTGATGAAGGCGATCTGCCGGCCGTCCGGCGACCACGCCGGCGACAGGTTGTGCGGTGGGTCGATCTTGTCGGGGCCAACCGTCTGCCAGAGCGGGATATCCGTCAGCCGCACCCGGCCCGAGCCGTCGCTGTTGATGCGGTAGATGTCGTAGCGGCTGCCGCTGTTGCTGCGCTCGGTGAAAGCGATATACTGCCCGTCGGGCGAGAAGGCCGGCGCCTTGTCCTCGACCACGCCGGTGAGGTAATTCTTGTAGTCCCCGTTGACGCTGGTCTCCAGCAGGCCGTTGCCGGCCTCGCAGACGATGCGCCAGGCCTTGGTCGGGTCCCAGGCCGGGCGGAAGGCGTACATGCCGCCGTAGAGATCCTCGCCGTGATCGCCGCGGGTCAGGTCGATGGTGTGCAGTGACCAGTGCTCGTCGGGCGGCATCATAAAGCAGAGCAGCGCGCCGCCCGCCCCGACCTCTACGGAGAAGTCATAAGCCCCGTATGGGGGGTACGTCCCTGGGCTGTACGGCATGCACTCCGAGTGGGGATCGACCCAACCCTCGTGCTGGTAATTCACCACGATGTAGCGGCCGTCGGGCGACCATTCGGCGCCCTTGGCCTTGCGCAGGTGATCAGCCACCTGGCGCACGTTGGAGCCATCCACGTCGATGACCCACACCGAGCCCGTGACGCCCTGCCAGCGGGTGAAGGCCACCTGTTTCCCATCCCACGAGAGGGCCGGGTCCATGCCGGTGGTGAGCTGGCGCAGGCCGCTGCCGTCGGCGTCGATGATCATGATCGCCCCGCCGCTCGAGGTCTGGAAGACCAGCTTGCCCCGGCCTGCCGGCGTCGGCAGGCCGGACGGCCCGGCGGAGGCCGCCGCGTTTGCCGGCGGGGCGCCCTGGGCGGCCGGCGTGGGTTGGGGCGTGCCTGGAGGCGGTTGGGCCAGTGCCGGCAGCGGCGCGGTCTCCGCTAAGCTGATGGGGGCCTGTGTTGGAGCTGCGGGCGTCGCTCCTGCCGGCACCTGCACCGGCAGCCCCGCCGCCCCTTCACCCAGCGCCACGAGCCCCACCGAGAGCCAGCCCTGCTGCCCGGCCGCCTGCACGAGCAGCCAACCGTGCGTCGGGTCGGTGGCCAGGGCCGTGAAGCCGTCCCCCGGGTAGAGCGTGCCCAGGACAGGATAGCCCGTGCCCGGCCCCTGGCGCAGGTTCACCGAGTCGGTCCGCACCTGGCCGGCCACCCCTTGCGTCGCCGTCATAGTGGCAGTGGGGACAGGCACGGGTACGGCCGGAGCGGACGCTCCGGGCGTACCCGTGGTGGCCCCATCTGCCGCTGCGGAGGCGACCTGCGCCTGCTTCAGCGCCGCGCTCGGGGTGAAGACCGCGATCGGGAACGGCGTGTGCGTGGGCTCGATCGTGGGCAAGTCCGGCGTCGGCCAGTCCAGCACGGCGCCCGGCGACTGAGCCACTGCGGCGTGTCCCGTGCCCGCGCACCCACCCAAGACCAGGGCCGCTGCCAGCCCCAAAGATAGCCCGCCCAGCAATCGAAGCATTCTCATACGATACTTGCTCATGCTGCCTCCGCATCGGGCGCCGGCTCCTCCGCTGCCCCGCCCAGCGAACGGGCGGCCGTCCCGCGTCGTAGCCACCCGGCCAGCCTGGCGGCTGCGCCGTCCAGGAGGTTGTAGGCCACCGGCACCAGGACCAGCGAGAGCAACGTCGAAGTAATCGAGCCGCCGATCACCACGGCGGCCATCGGCGCGCGCGTGGCCGAGCCCGCGCCGCTGTCGAGCAGCATGGGCAGCAGGGCGCAGATCAAGGCCGCCGAGGTCATCAGGATCGGCCGCAACCGGAGCGCGCCCGCGTGGGCCAGGGCCTCCTTGCGGCCATAGCCGTCCTCCCTGCGGAGCTGATTCGTGAAGTCAACGATCAGGATGGCGTTCTTGGTCACAACGCCGGCTAAGAGCACCATGCCCAGGAGCGAGGTCAGGTTCAGCGTTTGCCCGGTGACCAGCAGCCCGCCCAGCGCGCCCACCACCGACACGGGCAGCGAAAACAGGATGGCCAGTGGGTGCATCCAGCTTTCGTAGAGCGCCACCAGCAGCATGTAGATCAGCACGATCGAAAGCGCCAGCGCCAGGAAGAGCGTCGAGAAGGTATTGCGCTGGATCGTGGCCGTGCCGGTAAACTGATAGGAATAGCCCTGAGGAAACTTGACCTGGCTGCGCAGCGCCGCGTCGATGTCATTGGTGACGTCAGCGGAGGGCCGCCCGGCCGCGGTGGTGCTCAGCGTGACGATACTTTGCCGGTTGGCGTGTGAGATGGTCGCCGGCGCCAGATCGTTGTTCACGCTCACCACCTGCTGCAGCGACACCTCTTGTCCGTCCAGGTAGCCGACCGGAACCTGCAGCAGCAGGTCCATACCCGCGTGCTCATCCGGCGCCATCCGCAGCACCACGGAGATGTCGCTCTGTCCCTCCTGCTTGAACTTGCCTACCTCGGTCCCGCTCAGCGCCGTGCGCAGCGTGCTCGCCACGGCCGCCGCCGAAACGCCCTGGTCCGCCGACAGGTCGGGGTCGGCCACGAGCCGCGCTCACCTGACTGGAGCCGCGTCGGGGTTGAGCACCGTGCCGGCCCCGCGCACCCCGGCGATGGCCTTCTCGGCCTGGTTCGCCAGCACGATCAACTGGCTGGCGTCCGGGCCGGAGATCTGCACCGTGATCGTGCTGGTCTCGCCCTGGCCCAACCCCAGGGCCTGTGTGCCGGCCATGGAGATCTTGGCCTCGGGGATCTTCGCCAGTGCCTTCCGCAGGTCGGCCATGACGGCGTCTACCGAGCGCTGCCGCCGGCTCTTGTCCCCCAGCTCCAGCGTGATGCTTGCCGAGTTCGCGCTGGACGTATTGACATTCAGCGTTCCAGTCGAGGCGCCCACCTCGCTGAGGATCTGCCGGGCTTCGGGCACGCGCTGGCGGATGATCGTTTCGGCCTCGCGCACGGCCGCGTCGGTGGCGGCCAGGTTGGTGCCCGCCGGCATGTCGACGGTGATCGCGATGTGGCCGTCATCCTCCGACGACAGCAGCTCGCTGCCCACCGCGCCGCTGACCGCCAGGTAGGCGCCGGCCGCAAGCGAGGCCGCCGCGATCAGCAGGACCGCGGCCTGCGTGAACGGGTTCTTGAGCGCCCAGCGGACCAACCTGCCATAGCCGCCCGCCAGGCCGTCGAACGCCGCCTCCCAGGCACGGATCGAAGACGTGCCAGAGCCAGCGCACCGGCGCGGTCAGGAGCCAGAGGGCCCCATGGCGTGCCTCGGCCTCCGCCGGCTCGACTCTTTCTTCCTTCATCCATCGCGACGCCAGCATGGGCGTCAGCGTGAATGACACCAGCAGCGAGAAGATCGAGGCCGCGGCGATCGTCACGCCGTAGGAGCGCAGGAACTGGCCGACGATGCCGCTCGTGAAGGCGACCGGCAGGTACACTACCACGTTGACCAGGGTGATCGCGATGGCGGCCATGCCGATCTCCGAGCGGCCGTCGAGCGCTGCCTGCGCCCGGCGCTTGCCCATCTTAAGATGCCGCTCGGTGTTTTCCAGCACTACGATCGAATCGTCAACCAGGATGCCGATCACCAGCGTGAGCGCCATGAGCGTGATCATGTTCAGGCTGAAGCCGAGCGCCCACATGACCAGGAAGGTCGAGATGATCGAGGTCGGGATGGCCAGCAGGATGATCAACGTGCTGCGGAAGTTGTGCAGGAAGGCGAGCATGATCAGGCCCGTGATCAGGATGGCCAGGATCAGGTCCGTCTGCACCGAGCTGACCGAGGCCTGCGTGAATATGGAGTCGTCGTGGACGACCGTCAGGCTGGCGCCCGCCGGGAGCCGGGCAGACAGGTTCCCTATCGCCGCGCGCACCTGGCTCGCCACCTGGATGGTGTTGGCGTCGCCCGTCTTCACCACGCTGATGGCCACTGCGTCGATGCCGTTGTAGCGCAGGATGTGTGTCTGGTCGGCATAGCCCGCGTGCACGCCGGCCACGTCGCCCAACCGGACGATGCCGCCGCTGTTCTGGCCGGGCAGCGGCCCCGCGCCTTGCGACCCGACGATCACCATGTTCTGGAGCGCCGCGACGCTCTGGTAAGCGGTGACCGCGCGCACCGGGCTGGTGCGCCGCCCCTGGTCCATGTCGCCGGCCGGCACGGTCACGTTGTTGGCCGCCAGCGCCTCCTGGACCGCCTGGACCGGCAGCCCATAGGCCACCAGCTTGGCCGGGTCCGGCTCGACCAGCATCTGGCGATCGCGGCCCCCCGCCACGTCCACCGAGGCGACCCCGCTGATGCTCTGCAGTGCCGGCTTGATGTTATCCTTGGCGTACTGCGCCAGCTCGTCCTGGCCTTGCGGGCCGCTGAGCACGAGCTGCACGATCGGCGTGGCGTTGATGTCCGTCTTGATGACGATCGGCTCTTGCGCATCGGTGGGCAGGGTGCTGCGGATCGTGGCAAGCTGCCTTTCCACGTCGACGGAGGCCTGGTTGGCATCGACCCCATCTTGAAACTGGATCTCCACGATGCTCAGGTTGTCGCTCGACTGCGAAGTCAGCTGGTCGATCCCACTGACCCCGGCCACGGCATCCTCGATCGGCTTGGTCACCTGGTCCTCGATGTCAGAGGAGGAGGCGCCCGGAAAGACAGTCACGATACTCACGAGGGGCAGGTCAGACTTGGGGAAGCGATCTACTTGCAGCATCGTGAACGAACGCAGGCCCAGCACGACGATCATCATGATGACCATGAGTACCGTCAGCGGGCGGCGGATCGCCAGTTTGGTCAGTCCCATATCTCACATTCCTTGATCTCTGCGCTCACGACCCCTTGTCGATCTCGACCCTGGCCCCTGGTGCCAGGCCATCCTGCCCCGCCGTCACCACCTGCTCGGCCATCCTGCAGGCCCGAGGTCACTTCGATACGTCCGCCATCCTGCAGGCCGGTCGTCACCGACCGTTGTTCGACCGTACCGTTCTTTACAACAAAGGCCACCTGCCGGTCGCTGGCCTGCACGATCGCCGCCTGCGGCACCAGCAGCGCGGACGGCTTTGACTGGGTCAGGATCGAAACGGTCACGAACATGCCGCTGTGCAGTTGCTTTTCATCATCCTTGGGGGTAACGCGTATAGCCACAGTGTGCGTCCTGCTGTCGGCTATCGGTGCGACGGTGGTGACGAGGGCCGGGAAGTCGCGGCCCGGGTAAGCCGCGCTGCGCAGGGCCGCCGGCTGGCCCACCCGTACCTGGCCCAGCCGGCTCTCGTCCACGTTGATCAGCGCCTCGTTGTCGTCCGACACGACGAGCGCGACGGGCGAACCCGGCCCTGCCACGCTGCCCACGCTGATGTATAGCTCCGCGACCGTGCCGTCGAACGGCGCGGCGGATGGTGGTATAGCCCAGTTGGGTTTGTGCCAGGTCCAATGCCGCTTTGGCCTCCGCCACGCCGGCGTGCTGAGCAAGACCAACCGGAACCAAGTACAGGACATAGTC
>CAWEHT010000327.1:0-4123 GCA_963808455.1 uncultured Chloroflexia bacterium
CCTACACCATCTCGTGATCCCCGGTATCCGGTCAAAGTGTTTGTCAAAACTGACGACCGCAGAGGATTGAAAGCGTTTAGCCAAGACCGCGTGGTAGGCATCGGCAAAGGGGAGGTTCAGCGTGACATACAGGTCAAACACTTGACGATAGCAGCGTTTGCCGGGGAGGATGATTCCGGCAAGGTCGATGAGAGGCAACAGTGCTTGCCTGATTTTGTCTTTAGGCTGGTGGTAAAAGCGCTCGAGCGTAAACACGGTTTCAAAGATGACGGTATCCGCCGTCCGGGCCTGGATTTCGCCTTGCTCCACCCGCGTCAGATAAGCGGTCGCTTTGGCCGATTGCTCCGGGTTGTCGGCTAAAAGATGGCGCAGGATGACGTTGGTATCCAAAAACGCCGGCGGCATTTACTCTCCGCTTCTTTCCATACCCTCATCAGCGATCGCTTGTTCGGCGACCGTCTGCAGTTCTTCGGCAGATACGGCCGGCATTTCTGACTTGAGGAGGCCTGCCGTCCGCATCACGGCGCTTTCACTCCGCGTTAGGCAAACCTGCCGGTCATTCTCCACGATAATCGCTATGCGGTCACCCCGATTGATGCCCATGGCGCGGCGCACCTCAGCAGGAATGGTGATCTGACCTTTGCGGGTGACCACGGTCAAAAACTCTTGGCTCATCTTGATATCCTCGCGGACTGGACGTAGCTTCATGTTGCACTACTATCCTAGCATTAGTACTACCAGAAGTAAATAGGTAGTACAGCCCATCCTGCCAAAGCTGCTACTGTGAAGTCTCTACCTTGCTTCTTCCGCTTCATGGGCGATCTCAATCGCTGTCTTGCAGAGATTTCGTATTTCACGTTAGCATAACGGCCTATTAGAATACCGATGCAGGAGAGCCCTATGAAAATCACAGGATTTGTCTTTGGTATCATCGGCATCATGCTGATGGGCCTGGGTGGCTATCTTTTCGTCCACGAGCAACTTTTCCTGCAACGCGCCGAACTGAGCACCGCTACAGTGACGGATAATATACGCCATACGTATACGGGCAATGTCCAGAAATACGGCGTACAGCATTACTATTGCTCCAGATTCCAGTTCCAAACCAGGGCTGGGCAAAGCGCTTCGTTCACCAGTTGCAGTTCGACGGCCGACGCGCCACCCGACTACCAGATCGGCCAGCAAGAGGACGTCTATTACGATCCTCAGGATCCCGGCAACACCGTGCAGATTCGCAATACCATCTTCAAGTACCAATACTCCGCTGCGATAACAGCAGCCGTGGTTGGTGCTCTATGCGTGCTGGTCGGGCTTTGGCTCTTGGGAGGCACCATGCGCCGCAGTCGCAGGGCATTGCCTGATTACTAGCAGGCTTCGGATACGCTCTGGCGCAGCGCGAAGCGGGCCGGTAGCGAGCTCTGTGTTGACACCCCTCTCTTGATGCAAATCAACGACACACCGGCGCCGCTCATGCTATCGTGCGCACATGGCACAAGAAGACGTTACAGGTCTGGCGATGGGCGCTTCGCGCTGGCTGCCCCAAATCGAGCTGGCCCTGTGCACCGGCTGCGGCCATTGCATCGCGATCTGCCCTACGAAGGCGCTGGGCTGGCATGGCACGCAAGCCGGGGTCGTTAACCCTGAGGCCTGCACCTACGATGCCCGATGCGAGGCCATCTGTCCGGTGGACGCTATCGCGCTGCCCTACCAGATCGTCATGGATGCCGGTTGGAGTGATGGGCCCAGCACGGAGTATGACCGCCGGAGGATTGCCATACACGCGCGCCGGCGTGCGTCTTGACACCGTTCCGTCACATCACTACACTGGTTTTGGTCGATACCATGAACCTGCTTTGGCCCGGAACGGATGCTCAAGGTGTCCTCAGATGAAACAGCCAGGGATCGCTTTCCGGTTGAGGCTTTTCTGCGACGGCTACCCTATTTTGCCGGGCTGGAAGAGGCTCAAGTAGGCGCTTTGGCCTCGAGCGCAGTCCGCCTGAAGCTGAGTGCAGGGCAGGCGATCTTCATCGAGGGCGAGCCTTCGGCTGGCCTGTGGATGATCGAATCCGGGACCATCAAAATCTTCAAGCTCACTGCCGAAGGGCGTGAACATATCCTCACCCTTCTTGGGCCCGGCGAGACCTTCAATGACATTGCCGCACTTGACGGTCTTGCGAACCCGGCCAGTGCCAGCGCCCTGAGCGCGGCAGTGGCGTGGACCATCCCCTCAGCAACCATGCTCGAGGCTCTGCGCAACAACCCTGCCCTGGCGCTGGCCGTCATTGGCGCATTGACGGGGCGCGTACGCCACCTCGTGCTCGAGATCGAGGACCTCGCCTTGCGATCTGTTACCGGGCGCCTCGCTCGCTTCGTGCTCGAACAGTCCTCAAATCCCCGGCTGGCCGCCCCTGCCATAACCAGGGCCGTCATGGCCACGCACCTCGGCACCACGCCCGAGTCGGTGAGCCGCGCCCTGCGCGTGCTGGAAGAGATTGGAGCCATCCGCTTTGACCGGCACCGGATCGTCATTATCCGCCCTGACTTGTTGCGCGAGATTGCGATGATCTGAGACGTGATCTACTTGATCTAAATCAAGGCAAAGCACGACCGACTCATTTATAGTAGCCATACTCGAGAGCATGGAGGCTGCACACCTTGTACATGCTGGATGCCGGGCCGACCTTGTACAGCGCCTTTCACGTCATCGGGGGGATCTTCACGTCCGTTTACCCCGACGGCGATCCTTCGCACGTGCTGACCGGCGTATCGACTTACCCGGTCGCGCCCGGCCAGGGGGTAGTGTTCGACATCGTCATCCCGCTCATACTCTGACAAGATCCTTGCTCCTATGGCAAGCATCTGACCGGTAAAACACTAACCAGACAGAATTCTGAAGGGGACAAACATGGAAGCAACTGATACTCTTATGGCGGAACATCGTGTGATCGAGGGCGTGCTGCAGGCGCTTGCGGCGGCGGCTGATGCCCTGGAGCGCGGCCAAGCCGTGCGCCCCGGTTTCTTCACCGACGGGGCCGCTTTCGCAGCCGGCTTTGCCGACGACTGCCATCACAAAAAGGAAGAGGGCGTCCTGTTTCCGACCATGATTGCGCATGGCGTGCCGGAACAGGCCGGCCCCATCCCGGTGATGCTCGCCGAACACGCACGCGGTCGCCAATACATTCGAGAGCTTCGCGCTGCTGCGGCTCGGCTTGAAGCCGGCGAGCCTGCCGCCGGCGAGGTGGTGGCCCAGGCGCGCGGCTACGTCATGCTGCTAAGCCAGCACATTGCCAAGGAAGATCGGATCCTCTTCCCCATGGCCGGCAAGGTCATCCCGGCGAACGAGCAGCCGGCGGTCAGTCAGGCTTTCGAGAAAGTCGAGCACGAGGAGGCCGGGGCTGGCGTCCACGAACGCTACCTGGCGCTGGCTGCAGCGCTGAAACAAGAGGCAGCCAGGTTCTTGAGTTTAGAGCTCAACCGCCTAACAAGTAAGCACGCACCTTAACATAACAAGAAACTGCTGGTACAAAGGCTTGTGAGGCAATAAATCACATGGCTATCCAACAGTTTCGCGATGCAGTATACCAAAGCCTGACCCAACGCGCCGCAGCACTTATGGATTTGCTGGACGCACTCACAGGCGCTGGACACGTCAACTCGCCGGTGGCTTTGAGCGAAGAACCACCCTTTCGGCGAGAGTTCAGCTCTGTGTACGATGCGCTTGAGAACGGCGAGATTGACGCCGCAGCGTTGGCCAAAGTATTGGGCGCACAGCAGCCGGTGGACGGCGAGACCGTAGCCGGGCGTGAAATTTACGCCATTGACGCCACACCCAACCCGCGGATAGAGGCCGAGACCTTGCCGGATCGCAGCTGGCTGAAAAGCGAGAAAGATGAACCGGCCCGTCCGGGTCTCAAGTTCTCCTGGTTGGTGCGCTTGGTGCAACGGCGACCATCCTGGGTCGCGCCGCTGGACGTGCAGCGCATTGCCACCACCAGCACCGACACGCAAACGGCGGTGGCCCAGGTGCAGGCGCTGGACAGATTGAGCACCCGGCTGAAAGTCGTGGTCGCCGACAGTCTGTACGGGAACCACTGGTTCCTGGGCGTGTTTTTGGTCGTTCTTC
>CAWEHT010000328.1:0-7227 GCA_963808455.1 uncultured Chloroflexia bacterium
ACACGGCGCGTCACAACGGGAGTCCGGGTTCTCGCATGCGAGCTATCTGACCAGTTCCACCCAGGCAACAGCCGCGCTCGAGCGCGCGGAAATCGCCGCCCACGCGCAGGTAGGCGCTGCCCGGGGCAATCACTTCCGCGGCCGAGCCGGGCGCGGCGCCCTGCAGGCCCACCAGCGCCTGGGCCTGGCCGGTGAGCGAAGCCGGAGAAGTAGCCCGCGAGCCCAGCCCGCGCAGCGCATCCACAGCCTGCTGGGTGAGGTGAGCGGCGGCATCGCCCCTGGTGGCCACGGCCACGATGGCGCCTCGCGCGCAGCCCCCGCACGTAAGCGGCCAGCCGGTCCGCCTCATAGCTGTTACTGGCCGTGTCGAATCCCTGGCGGTCCAGCACCTGCCCGGTCTGGGGGTCCAACACGGCCACGTCATAGCCCTGCCGTCCGGCCGAGGCATCGGTCGCCGTGCCATCGCGGGCCGTCGCGGTGATGAAGGCCTCACTGAAACTATGAACTTCCAGATTGACGGGGCTGACCAGGCCCGTGGTGCCGATTACGGCCCGGCTGGCCGGGTCAGGGAACACCATTCGGGGCGTGGCCGCCCAGCCCAGGCTCAAGTGTACGAGGTTCGGGCCGCCGAGCATGGCTGAGGCCGGCACGGTAACGGTGATCGTGTGCCAGCCATCGAGAAGAGGCTGCCGGACCAGCACGGGTGCGCCGTTGACCGAAAGGGTCAGGGTCTGCTGCGGGTGCCGGGCAGGGTATGCCAGCGGCGCAATGGCAAGCCGCAAGGTGCAGCCGGCCGGCCCCTGGGAGGGCAGGTACAGGTCGGCGCCGGTGCCGTCGATCCAGGTTGCCGTGGACGAATAGGGTTGCTCCCGCAAGTTGGCGTCCCAGCCCTGGCCCAGATAGGCGTCTGCGCCCGGCCCCAGATCCAGGTGGAAGGGAGAAGGCACCGGCGGTGGCACGACGCGGTAAGCACGCACGCCGTCGCTTTGCCAGAAAGGCACGGGCTCGACGGGGAGCACTTTGAGCGCATAGTCCTGCACACGCTGCCAGGTGTCCTGGTAGGGGTAACGTCCAGGCACTGGAGGGAAAGTGACCAGGTAGCGGATGTTATAGAGCGCCGCCAGGGCGCCGCCCTGGGCGTGGGCTGCGGCGTCCACGGCCGGCGGCACGTCCTGGTACATTTCGAGGTCGGTCAGGGCCTGGAACAGCGGGATGCGCCGAAAGTAGTCCATCTCGAAGGCCGGCGCCCGGCTGATGTTGCCACCGATGATCGGCTTGCCCGACACAGACTGGTAGTACTGCAACCGCGTATCTTCGCTGCCAAAGGTCTCGTAGCTGTTGCGCCAACCCAGCGGCAGCTGCAGGACACTGGACCGCCCTGGCTCGGCGGCGATCAGGCGATAGATATCGGGCACACGGGCGTCGGTGGTCGGCAACGGCACGGCCAGGTGCTCGGCGATGAGCAGGGCCGCTAACAGGGGCGCCAGGGCCCAGGTGCGCCAGGGCGAAGGCCCCGGGCCACGAAAGGTCCTGGCCGAGTTGCCAGGCTCGGCGGATCGGCCGCCCAGCAGCCGATAGGCGCCAAACGCGACCAGGGCCGATAGCGCCAGCATCACCAGCAGGCTGAAACGGTTGGGCGCCCGATTGGCGTTGATGAAGGGAACGAAATGCAGCAAGGCAAACGGCAGCGGGACGGTAACGCCTTCGGGCAGCAACCTGTCCAGGCTGAAGCGGTACCGGCCGCCGATCTGAAGCAACGGGCCGAGGCTGAGGACGCCGAAGACGAACGCGCTCCAGACCCAGGGCGCAGCACGGCGGCCAGCGACCAGGGCCCCGAGCAACGCCAGCGCCAGTGTGGCATAGCCCAAGAAAACCGTATTGACGTCGCCGAAGCGGCCCTTGCCTTCGGCGACCGCGCGCAGTTCGGCCTGCCAGCCGGGGCGCTCGCCGTCGGCCAGGGCCGACGTTAGCGGTGCTGCGGGCGGCGGTGCCAACAAGGGATTCAAGTTGCCGGGCGTCACCAGGCCCAGCAGGTCCGCGCTCAGCGAGAGGCTTTCGCCCCAGCCACTCGCGCCGTAAGCCGGGTCGAGCAGATCCCTGGCCGTGGGCACCAGGACCGGGCTCCACAGCAGCAGCGCGGTCATGGAGGCGAGAGCCAGGCGGCCAAGCACAGCCCGGGGCCGGGCCAGGCTGCGCCATGCGGCCAGCCACACCACCACTGAGAGCAGCGCCAGGAAGGAAGCAAACGTCATCTCCGTCCAGGCCGCCAGCGCGAAGAACAGCCCGGTCAGCAGCGCATCGTGTTGGCCCACGATAGCCGCGATGATAACCCGCAGCGATGGCCTGGATGGAGAAGTGCCGCGCGCGGGCGGCGAGGCATGGGATACGGACGCCGGCGGCGACGAAACCTCGACGTGCCTCCCGCGGCGCGCCGGCCCACGCAGGAGCCGGCAGAAATACAGGGCGTAGAAAGGCAGCCATTCCGAGGTGGCAAAGTTATAGTGGCCCAGCGCCAGGTAAACGGCACGGTTGGCGCTCGCGGCGTAGAGTATGCCGGCCAAGAGCGCCGCAGCGAAACCCGGCAGGTCCCCGGCCGAGAGCAGGTAAGAAGCCAGCAAGAACGCGCCGAAGCCACTGAGGAGTGTGGCGAGCAGCAGGGTGACGTTGCTGGCCAACACGAGGTTGGCAGCCAATTGCCAGGGTAGAGCGAGGGCCGCGTTGGTGAAGTTGAACGTGTAGAGGACGAGATCGATGCCCAGAGGGAACCAGATCAACTGCGTGTGCAGCGGGCTGGCGTGCAGGTCAAGCAACGCCCGGCCAAGATACCAATCGTTCCAAAGAAAGGTATACTCGTCGAAGGCCCACGTTGCCGTGCCCGGCACCCGGCTGCTCAGATGGAGCACGAGGGGCCACATCAGGCCAACCGAGACCACGGCGATCAGCCCGAGCGCCAGCCAGGCCCAGCGGGTCGGGGAGTGTCTGAACAGCGGAGGACAGTTGGGGCAAGGACCGTTCATGCGGGCAGTGGTATCACAAGACGGCATCCCACGTTGAGCCGTAGGCCTGGCATCATTCGTTCTCCAGCCGCCGGCGCCCCAGTATCCAACGGTGATGCGCCCAAAGCTGCTTGATCCGGCGCGGCAAGGGCATCCGCTCCAGCCAGGCATATTTCATGACGCGGCGATAGAGATCGGGTTGTTGATCCAGGTAATAGGCCATCGTCAACCATTGCCAGCCGCTGCCTGTGAAGCGGTCCTCCAGGGCTCGCCGATCGGATGCCGAGACGGTGCAGCAAATCGCTGGCGGGCATCACCGTGTCGGGCCACGGAGGCACGTCCAGCACGCCCTCATCGACGATCTCCACGCCGAGCCAGGCCAGTTGCCGCGCGATCAGGCGCGTGTCGGTCCAGCGCTCCTGGACCTCGCGCACGAACTCCGGCTCGACGACGTACTTGCGCATCAGGTAGCCCACCTGCGCCGGGTTCGGCACCGCCACGAAGACATAGTCGTTGGCGCAGCGCACGAGCTCACGGAGAAAGTCGCCCGGGTCCGCCAGATGCCATAAGGCCGCCCAGTTCCACGTCAGGTCAAAGCTGCGGTCGGGAAACGGCAGGTGCGACCAGTCATCGACCGGCACGAAGGTTGCAGTCAGGCCCAACTCGCCCCGAATCTGCCGCACTCCTGCCAGCCTCTCCGGGTTATCGTCGACCAGGGTCACGCTCGAGTGCGCCCGCGCCAACGCCACGCTGTTGATGCCGCTGACGCCGGCCATGCCGTAGAGGGGCGCCTCGAGCACGCTCTGAAAGGCGTAGCGCCCCTTCAGCTCAAGCAGGAAATCGTTCAGGACGAAGCGTTCGTACACGAGGCCCAAACCTTCGTTGTATTCGGTCAGATACCGTTTCCACGCCGGCTGTGTCTGCATGGGCTCTTCCTGTTCACGAAAGGGCTGGGGCCAACCCACACCCGCAGGATAACGCCGGCAGTGTACCATGGATGGTTTGGATCACGAAGTCGCCAAATCCCACTTGCCGGGCGGCGCCCTTACCGTTATACTGCAAACGGAAGGGTGTGGGGAGGCGGAGCGCGTTTCGTCGCATCGCACAGCCCACGGAGGAGAGCTTCGTCTTTCCCAGGCGGAGTTAGGGCCATGCGGCTTCGCTCCCACGGAATTGATGCATGCGAGTGTATCTGGAGACCCTGGGGTGCCGGCTGAACTTTGCCGAGATGGCGGAACTGGGGCGCCAGCTGACCGGTGCCGGCCACGACGTGGTAGGATCGGCAGCGGAAGCTGACGTTTGCGTGCTCAACAGCTGCGCGGTGACGGGCGAGGCCGCGCGCAAGAGCCGCCAACTGGCCCGCCAATTGGGCCGCGCCGATCCTGAGATGCCGGTCATCGTGACCGGCTGTCTGGCAACCCTGGAACCGCAGGTGGTCTCGGCCCTTCCCGAACGTGAGGCTGGTGATCGGCAACGAACGCAAGGACGAGTTGCTGAGGCTGATTGGCGGCCTGCCGGCGCGTGCGGGCACCAGCGGGGATGCCCCGTTGTGCCGGCCTCCCTTGCCGGCCGGGCTTCCCCGGCCAGACGCCGGCGGCCGGCACCCGGCCCATGGCGCTGCGCTCGACCGGACGCGGGCCTTCGTCAAGGTACAGGACGGCTGCCACAATCGCTGCACGTTCTGCATCGTCAGCGCGGCACGCGGCGTTGAACGCAGTGTGCCGGCCGGCACCGTCGTCGCGGAGGTCAACGCGTTGCACCAAGCCGGCTACCTGGAGGCGGTGCTGACCGGGGTCCATCTCGGCGCTTACGGGCACGACGCGCGCGGTAACTTGCATAGCCTGCTGGATGCCTTGCTCGCCAGGACGGCCATGCCACGCCTGCGGCTCTCCTCGCTCGAGCCATTCGACCTGGCACCTGATTTCTTCGACCTGTGGCCGGCGAGCGATGGGCGACTGATGCCGCACCTGCACCTGCCGGCGCAAGCGGGCAGCGACGCCACCCTGCGGCGCATGGCGCGCCGCAACAGCGTGGCGGACTTCGAGGCTCTGGTCGCCGGTGCCCGCGACCGCATCCCAGGACTGATGCTCACGACGGACCTGATCGCTGGCTTTCCCGGCGAGAGCGAAGCGGATTTTGCCGAGACGCTGGCCTTTGCCCGCCGTGTATCTTTTGCGCATATGCACGTCTTTGCTTACTCGGCGCGCGCCGGCACGGCCGCAGCCCGCATGAACGGCCAGGTGCCGCAGGCTGAACGGCGCCGGCGGAGCCGCGTGCTCGGTGATCTGGACCGCGAGCTGGGAGCTGCCATACGGACCGGAATCCTGGGACACGTGCGGCCGGTGCTTTGGGAGAACCCCGAGACCTCGCACGAGGCAGGGCTCGTCACGTGGTCGGGCCTTACCGACAATTACTTGCGGGTGCGGACCGCCGCGCCGGAAGGCAGAGAGCTACACAACCGCATTCTGCTCACACGACTGGAGCGGTTGGACGGCCAAGACGTTTGGGGCGAGCTGATTGAACCCCACGAGCCCCCGGCGGGGACCTTGCCCTACCTGCCCTGCTGAGGGCAGACGAGAGAGCCTAGTGCAAAAACGGGGGACCCTTTCGGCGACGCAGAGACGGATTCTTCGCTGGCGGCTGGCCGCGGCGCAGGCCAGCTTGCAGTACTCGAGCTTTGCACTGCGGTCAGAATGACAGACGCCGCCACTGAAGATGTCTCCTGCGCATGCGCTATGCACCGATCCGAAGCTCCCTCCGGCCGGGGCTTCGGCGTCAAGACTGAGGGAGATCAGGATGACACTTGAAGAGCGCCTGAACGTGGATCTGCTCGATGCCACGCGGAAAAACGAACCGACGCGCAAACTGGCGATCCGCGCAGTGAAAGCGGCCATTTCTGAGGCCAGGGTCGCCGGAGAACAGGCGAGGACGCTGAGCGACCAGGAAGTCCTGGGGATCATCGCCCGGCAGGTCAAGCAGAGGCGGGACAGCATCGCGGAGTTCGAGAAGGGTGGCCGGCGTGACCTTGCGGCCCAGGAGGCCGACGAGATCCAGGTTCTCGAAGTCTATCTCCCTCCCCAGATGGACGAGGCTGCGGTGCGTGAGAGAGCTCGCGCCGTGATCGCCGAGCTTGGCGCCAGCGGCCCCAAGGACATAGGGCCTGTCATGAAACGCCTTTCGGCGGAGTTGCGCGGGCTCGCAGACGGCCAGATGATCAATCGGGTCGTGCGCGAGTTCCTGAAGTGAAAGCGTCGAGTTCAACCAGAACCTACGTGTAATTCTCAGACTGCGTGCCATGCCCAACGTGACCCCTGCAGAATCGCGGCGACCGCGAGGCTCCATGCCCTGGCAGGGCCCTCATGACATGCCCTGGGGCCTCAGGGTGCGTATCGTCGCGGTCTCGGCCCTTTGCTGTCTGCTAGGGGCCGTGATCCTGGTCGCGCCCTTGCCCTTCAGCGGGCAGGTGGCGCTTACCGAGGGTGACGTGGCGCCCGCCGACGTCGTCGCGCCTCGCCAGGTCACCTATGTCAGCGCGATCCAGACGCAGAAGCTGCAAGAGGCGGCGGCGGCCGCTGTGCCTGACGTGTATGACCCGCCGCAGCTGAGGATCGCCCGGCAACAACTGACCCTGGCCAATCAGATCTTGACTTTCATGGGGAGCGTGCGGGCGGACAGCTACGCCGACCAGACCACAAAGGCCAGTTATCTCGCCGCCATCAAAGGCCTCGATCTCACGGATGCCATGGTCAGGCGCATCCTCTCTTTGGATTCGGAAGGCTGGGATCGTGTGGCAGCCGAAGTGCAAACGGTGCTCGACGAGAGCATGCGCGAGGCGATTCCAGAGAATGCGGTGGCGGACGAGCGCCGCAAGGTGCCGAACCGAATCCGCCTGGATCTGTCTGACGAAGATGCTGCAATCGTCAGCCAAATCGTGGAAAGCCTGGTGGTGCCTGATAGCTTCTACAACGCCACCAAGACCGACGCGCAGCGACAACAGGCGCGCGACCTCGTCACGCCTGCCACCATGACCATCCAGCGCAACGAAATCATCCTGCGCGCCGGAGACGTCGTCACGGCTGCCGATCTCGAAGCGCTGGACGCTCTGGGGTTGAAGCAGGCCGGGTGGAACTGGCAAGACGAGGAAACGGCGGCCGGCATCATGCTGATCCTGACCGCGATCCTGTTGTACTATTTGTGGAACCAAGAGCCACGCTTCTGGCACAGCGGGACC
>CAWEHT010000329.1:0-5646 GCA_963808455.1 uncultured Chloroflexia bacterium
CGACCCGCTGCTGGTGGGCGTCAGTGCCGGCCTACCATTGCAAAGAGCGAGCATGGTCATCGTCGAAACGCACATCTTCACCTGGAGTATGGGCTGCATAGGTTCTAAGCGCTGAGAGCACGGACCGGCTCAATGCAACAGCGGGGCGGGCGACGGGCTGAAGGCCTGCCGCGGCTGGCCTCTACCGAGCGCTCAAATGCGGCGCCCCCGACGTGGCCGCGCGGCTCGACGACGAGGAAGCGGGCGCCCGGCACCAGGCAAGCCCTCACTTCTCCCAGAAAGGTCGCGTGATCGGGCACCTCGTGCAGCATCCAGAACGCCAGGGCAAAGTTCGCCGTCTGTCATCCAGGCCGATACCCGTGGGCTCCGGCCTGGTGCAGCTGGGAATCCGCTGCGCTACGCCGGCGCGCTCGGCGCGGCGGCGAACCCCGGCAAGCATCTGCTCTTGCAGGTCAACGCAGATCACTTTTCCAGACGGCCCGACCAAGCGGGCGAGCGGGATCGAGAAGACACCCATACCGCAGCCGAGGTCGAGGGCGGTGTCGCCCGACCGCACCAGCTCACATAGGATGCGCTCGGGATTGTGGATCAGGCGGCGCAGGGGGTTGTCGAAGGTGGCGCAGAGCCACCATGGACACACGCAGTGCGAATGGTTAGCGACGGAGTCGGGCTGCCCGGTAGACATGGAACCCTCCTGGTGAGTCCGTTTGCACAACAACCGCCGGGCCACCTCCGGTGAAGTACATGGCCCAGGGGCAGTGCCGGTGGCTGACACCGCTCCTTGCTTGGCTGTGCTGAAGGCGTGTTTGAAGGCGTTGACCGCGGCGTAAGTCCCTGCTGGCAGGCAGTATAGATGGCAGCGCCAGAGAAGTCAAAGCGGCAAACAGAAGGGGCACTGGCTCCTTTGTTACACATGAGCACCGTAATTCCTTCCTTGAAAAGATGATCAAGAATTTCACCGAGGGCCAGCACGAGGCCCAGAGGACTGCGGTTCATTCGTAGCCTCCGGTTCGAGTGATCTTGAATTCCATTGTCGCGGTCCGGGTTGGCAGCTCCATAACAACCCTGCCCGCCGGGGCCCCTGGTATTCTCGCCGCTGTGGTACCATTCTGCTCAGCGCTTTCTACAAGAGCTCGACATGACGACAGTCAGCGAGCCGCAGGCAAGGCAGGAGATGGCGAGCGGGGCCTATGCCTTCGCTTTCGAGCACGGCCAAAAGCACCGGAGCTGTCGGCAGTGCGTCCTGGCCGCCATCCGGGATGCGCTGGGCACCGATGATCGAGTCGAACTGATGGAAACCTGGCGTGGGCTGAACGAAGTGGCCTGCACGATGAGGAGGGTCAACGTGAGTACTTGGAGATTCCGATGACGGACGCGTCCCAGCCGGTCGACTTCGACACCCGGCCGCCGATGCCGGTGAGCGAATATGAGGCCACGGTCAAACGCGTCGAACGTCGGCTACGACCTGGTGTTTACGCTTGCACTCTGCTTCTTGCGTGCGCTGCGCCGCCCGGCGCTGGACCTGCTCGTCGTGGGGGCCGGCGGAGGCGCGGAAATCGAGCGTTTCTTGCCAGGCAACCCCGGCTGGCATCTCACCGGGGTCGATCCTTCCCGGAACATGCTTGCCCTTGCGGAGGCCAAGGTAGACCAACTGGGTCTACATGATCGGGCTACGCTAATCCAGGGGACGGTACAAGATTTGCCGGCCCGCGCGGGACTTCGACGCGGCTGTCTGCATGCTGGTGCTGCACTTCTTGCCGGATGATGGTAAACTGGCCCTCTTGCAGGGCATCGCCAGCCGGCTACGCCCAGATGCGCCGTTGCTGGTCGCGGCCGGCGGCCGGCTCGACGACGGCGGCCTGAACGATGACATCCTGGGCGCGTGGCAGGCCTATGGCGAACTGATGGGGATGCCGGTCGGGCAGATGGCTGACATGATGGCACGCCTGGCTGCCCAACCCAACGGGGCTACCGGTGAAGTCTACGTGCGCTTGCTGCGCGCGGCGGGCTTCAAGCGCGTCACCAGCTTCTTCAGCGCCATGGCGGGCGGTGTAGGCGCGTGGCTTGCCCGCTGATCTTTCTTAAGAGCCGGGCCAAACCATCTGCCATCGTGGGCTGATGCGTAGCATCGGCCACTGTTGGTAGGGCCGGAAAGGGCTTATCCTTCGGGAGGAAGGATAGTGCAGGGGTGCGGCGCTGCCGGCGAGCCCCGCGGCGAGGTCCTGCCGTTGGCGCAGGTCTGGGAGCTGGCATTGGCGTGGTACGGGGATCGGCTGCGCCCGGACTACCGGGGCAGGAGCGTCGAGCAGGCTGTTGCCGTCTTCGAGAGCCTCGGGCTGCGTTCCGCATTCTGGGGCGCTGCCGGCTGAATGCTTGGGAGCAGTGACATGCGTAACGACGATCCTTTGGACGGCTGGACGAAGAAGGCGAGGAATAGGGGCGGATGCGAGCCGGGCGCCAGGATGACGGCACGGGCCTGATGCTGCCAGCCGGCCAGCGCCAACCCTGGCCACGGAGCAGGTCCTGCATCACCCCGGGCTCGAATGGGGAGGCTATCGTGAACAGGCCTATGGCCCGTCGCCGGCCCCAGCGGCGAGGCTGAGCAGCGGCTGCCCCGCCTGGCCCATCTCACGCAGCACGGCCTCTTGCTCTATCCAGGCTCCCAGGGCAAGCAACTCTTGCGCCAGCGGATGCCCAAGGCTCTCCAGCAGCTGGCGCTGCGCATCCGACAACGGTTTGCCGTGCTGGGCCCACCCTTGCAACCTGGCGGTCTCCCACAGCCAGGGCCGCGGCTCCCGCAGCCCGTGCTCGCGAGCCCACCGGGCCCAGTCCATCTGGATGCGCACCCCTCCGGGGTCCCAATCGGTCCACACGTGCCAGGGCAGGTCGGGGGCGGCCGACAGCCACGCTCTCAGCAGCTCGCGTTCGGCCAGCCCGGCGTGGCCGCCGCTGAACAGGCAGAGCGCCCGGTCGTCGCGCAACGGGGGACGCAGCGCCGTCTCGAAAGCGGTCTGGTTCTCGATGGCCACGATGGCCTGTGCCTCGACCGTCCAATCCTGTGCGGCCCGAATGGTCTCAGCGGACAGCGCCACGAAGGGCACGCCTGCCCTGCCGTCAAGGGTATGGCCCTCGTAGGCGGCCGTGAAGCATCCCCAACACAAGACGACGGGCGTGTGAGGGAAAACGCCGATCTCGCCCAGGTCGTGGAGGCCCAGGTACTCGGCAATGGCGTGGTGTTCCTGGTGCAGCGCTTTGCTGTCGTCCAGCCAGACGGCCGATAGCGTCCTCTCGTACTGCCACTGCTCGCTGCACAGGTGCGCCAGGATGCCGCGCAGCGCCCCGATCCACCGGCGGTGCGGCGCGTCCCCAGGGCGCTGCACCTGCGGGAGTCCGGGGATCGGTTCCCATCTGGCGACGCGCAGCGCGCCCTCCTGGGCCGCCGCGATGCCTGCCAGCTGCTCGACCAGCGCCAGCATCTTCTCGTCGTCTCGCCATACCGCGCGCGCCCGCTCCGCATCGTCGCGCCAGCCGGCCATCTTCCCGAACAGCGCCGCCATCTCTGCCTGGCGCTGGATAAGGCGCTCCTGCTCGGGTTGCAGGTATAACAACCCGGCTGCAGCGGCCGACAACCGCGCGCGCCGGATGGTCCAGGCCTCCGGCACGCCCGAGGCGACCTCCTCGACCTCGACCCAGCCATCGTCCAGCCAACCGGCGATCTTCTGATCCAGCACGAGCCGGTGGCCCTGGATGCGCGACAGCAGCGTCGGGATGGAACGCCAGCCCTGCCCGTTGAAGGCCGCCTTCAGGTCAGGAGGCACGGGGGTCTCTACGGCAGGCGCGCCGCGCCAGCGCCGGCGCAGCGGCAGCCACCTCGGGGGCGCCTGCTCGTCTAGCGCCGGGCCGACCTGCACGCGGGCACGGCGTTGGATGAGCCATGGCTCCTGCGGCTCAGGGTCGGCCAGCCAGGTCTCGAAGAGCCTCCGGCCCGCGGTCTCCTCGGTCATTCCCGCTTCTTGGGTCATTCCCGTTTCCTGGCCTGCACCACGATGGGCGGGGCGAACTCGGCGTTCTCCGCCTTCGGGTAGAAGCGCCAGACAGCATCCAGCGCTGGCAGCACGGCCGGATTGGCATCCGCAGCCGCCACGAAGGATTGGGCTCCCGTCTCGCGCAGCCTCTGCAGCACCAGAAGGCCATTGGCCTTGTCCAACGTGCCGAACAGTTCGTCCAGGATCAGCAACGGCTCGGCATCGGCGGCGCGCAGGGCGGCCAGCACCATATACAGCCCGGTGAAGATGCGCTCGCCCGTCGAAAGCGGGGCCACTTCCAACGGTTCCATGGGCTTGCCATGATAGCCCACGCTGACGTTCAGCGCCCAATGGTCGTCGGCGTCGTGCAGTAGCTGGACGCCGCCGCGCCCGTCGGCATACTTGCAGTAGTCGCGGAAATGCTTCGCCATGCGGGCATTGAAAAGATGCGTCACGTGATCCTCGAAGTCGTGCTGCGCCCGTTGGAACAGCTCCTCTTGCCCCTGGATGCGAGCCCGCATGGCGGTAAGCTCGACGTCGCTATGCGACAGGCGCGCCCTCTCGCGCTCATAGAGGTCCTCGGGGATGTCGTGCTCCTGGGGCGGCAGCTTCGCCAGCTCTGCCTCGTGATCCTGCATGCGCTGCCCGTAGCCTTCGGGCGCCAGGTCCTCGGCTTCGAAAGCAGCCCTCGTCTCCTCATCGAGCTCCGGCAGGGCCGGAACGTCGGCCCGGAAGCGCTGGACGACCGCCTGCGCGTTGTTGTAGCCCCGGTTGGCGCTGTTCAGGCGGCCGGTGGCCTCCGACAACCTGGCCGCCAGCTCCTGTTCCTGGGCGTCCAGCTGCGAAGCTCGCCTGGCGAAGCCCTGGCTTGCCTCGTCCCAAACGCCTTCCTGGGCTGCCAGGAGCTCGTAGGCCATTCTGGCACCGGCCGCGGCCAGGGCCAGGCCATCCTGGATCGAGACCAATTCCGCCAGCCGGTCCCTTTCCTGCGGCAGGGCCTCGACGGCGCGGGCCTGCTCCAGCAACTCTCGGGCACGGGCGCGGTCCCCTTCGGCATCTTGCAAGGCGCTGCGCTCCTCCGCCAGTTGCGCACGCAGCAACCCGAGCTGCGCTCGCACGGAACGGAGACGCAGGAGCCGGGCGTTCTGGCCGCACACCAGGTCGCCATCCGGGCGCCAGACGCTGCGGCCGCCACGTCGCTCCTGCAGGTAGGCTTCACGGGTGATCGTCACGATGCCCCTGCCGGCCAGATCATCGCCCTCTTCGATGGTCTCTACCCGGCGTATCTGGGCCAGGCGCTCGTAGACCCAGCCCGCGGCCCGTTCGTCGGAAACCGACACGACGTTCCACAGGCTGTCCTCGTGATGGCCGCTCCCGACCCCCGGGTTCGGGCCCGAGACGTAGAAGCGATAGCGGGAGCGCTGGGCAATCCGCTTCGCGGCGACGCGTTGGACGTGGTCGTCGACGATGACCGTGAAGCGCTCCCCGGCCAGCGCGCCCTCACAGGCTCGCAGCCACTCTGGGTTTGTGATCTCGACCGCGTTGGCGACCAGCAGGTGGGGAATGCTCTGCCGATCCAGGGCGCGCAGGAAAGCATCGACCTCACCCGGCAGCTGCGCCA
>CAWEHT010000330.1:0-21978 GCA_963808455.1 uncultured Chloroflexia bacterium
GGACATGCTCTCGTGGGCTTCGGTCATGTTGGCGTACAACGCGCGCCCGCCCGACCCGCGGTTCGTGGGCCAGCGTTGGCGCAGCATGTGGCTGGAACGCCTGGAACAGACGCCGCCCTTCGCCGAAGCCTGGCTGAGCCACCAGCGGCGCGACGCCTTCTGGAAACACGGCTCGGTATGCGAGGACTACTCCGCCATCACCTGCCCGGTCTATGCCGTAGGCGGGTGGGCCGACCCATACGTCGGCACGGTGTTGCGGTTGCTCGAACGGCTCTCCTGCCCCCGCAAGGGGCTGATCGGGCCGTGGGAACATAACTATCCGGAGTGGGGCACGCCGGGGCCGGCGATCGGCTTCCTCCAGGAATGCTTGCGCTGGTGGGATCACTGGCTGAAGGGCATCGATACCGGCATCATGGACGAGCCCTTGCTGCGCACGTGGATGCAGGAGAGTGTGCCGCCGGACCCTTCGTGCGCCCTGCGGCCGGGCCACTGGGTGGCAGATCCTTGCTGGCCGTCGCCCAACCTGGCCTCACGAACCTACTATCCCGGGGACGGCACGCTGGACAGGTCGCCGGGGCCGGAGCACCGGCTCGAAATCCTGGGCTCGCAGCGCTGCGGTTCCGACGCTGGGGTCTGGTGCCCCTCCGGCAGTGTCGCCGAGCTGCCGGATGATCAGCGCTGTGACGACGGGCTGTCGCTGGCGTTCACTTCGGCGCCCGTGTCCGAAACCTGCGAGATCCTGGGTTTCCCGGAGGCGGTGCTCGAGCTGGCCTGCGACAGGCCGTGGGGCCTGATCGCCGTGCGGCTGGGCGACGTCGCCCCGGACGGCGCCTCCGCGCTCGTCAGCTGGGGGCTGCTGAACCTGACGCACCGCGCCAGCCACGAGGAGCCCGCGCCGCTCACGCTGGGCGAGCGCCTCAGCGTGCGGGTGCGGCTCAATGCCGTGGCGCACGCGCTGCTGCCCGGCCATCGTTGGCGTCTCGCCGTGTCTCCCACTTACTGGCCGCACGCCTGGCCGTCCCCCGAGCCCGTCGCGCTCAGCCTGTTCGTGGGCGCACCCCACAAGGCCGTGTCCGCCGGCAGCCGGCTGGAGCTGCCGGTGCGTGCGCCGGCGCCGCTGCTGGATGCTGCTATGCCGCCCTTCGGCCCCCCTGAGACGGCCGCGCCCTTCGCGATCGAGGTGCTAAAGCCCGGCAGCCGCGAGCGCACCGTGCGCCACGATGCCGTGACCGGCCTTCACGAGCTCGTCCATGGGGTAGACCACGGCCGCATCCGCCAGATCGATACCGGTCTCGAGCATGACGGCCGCTTCACCAACACCTACAGCATCGTGGAGGGACAGCCGCTGTCGGCACAGGCCCGCTGCGATCACGAAATCAACCTGGCGCGCTGGCGGATGGAGCGTCCGCATCGTCACATCCAGCACCCTGCGCTGTGGACGCCGGAGCTTTCTACCTCACGAACGTTCTCGAGGCCTACGAAGGGCTGGTCCAGGTCTTCTCCAGGACCTGGCGCCGCGCCATTCCACGGGACATGGTGTAAGTGGGGAGTCCCCCGGGATTCGAGCCCAGGACCATCCGGTCTTGCCTGCAAATCTCGGGGGATCATATCGGGTGGGGTAGATTGCCTTGGACCGCCAGCCGGTCCAGGCCGCCAACCGGTTTAGTCGAGCGGCACCCCGGCCCGGATGGCTTCTTCCTTGACTGCATCATACGTGGCCCGCCACCCGTCCATGGGTTTCAAAGCCGCCACATCATAGCACTCGCCGAAGCTCGACCCCTTGGGAGCGTGGCCCAACTGCTCCTCGTACTTCGGAAGCAGGCGGTTGGCGATGTCGTTGGCCTGGCTCACGCTGAGCCCGGCGGCTTTCTTGAAGACCTCGCCCGCGAACTTCACCTCGAGCGGTGTGAGGAAATTCGTGTACTTGCCGCCTGCGGAGCGGGGCCCGGTGCATGAGCTTGCGCCGCACGCCGCCAGCGCCGTCATGCCGACCGCCGATTCGTAGAGCAACATGTCAGTGGCCGGGCCGGCCGTCTGGTTAAGTACCGAGTTGGCGCAGATGTGGGTGTTCCGGCTCAGCGCCTGAAAGACCAGGCCCAGCGACCACAGAGCGCTGCGGCCGCAGTTGCCCATGTAATGCAGGTCGTACGGGAAGCTGGCACCATTGACGCACTGATAGACGTTGTATAGAAGGATGGTGCAGGCGATACATGAGAGGGCCGAGCCTTCCGGCCCGCCGGCATATCCCCCGATCATCGACCAGGAGCCGCCGTACGTGATGCCGTCGCAATTGTAGGCCTGGGATACCTTGAACAGGCTCTCATACGATGTCTTGATCTCTACCTGCGAAAGCACCAGCACAATGTCTCGCTTGGGCTCATAGCCGCCCGGGATACCGTAGCCGCCCAGCACCCCATACTGCGTTGGCGACGTGCCGACTGCGTACAGCCCAATGCCCTGGCGCCCGGCATGCGCTATGGCCTGTCTGAAGAGGTCGGCCTGGAGCTTGCCGGCCAGCAGCTCGTACGGCGAGCCGGCGCGCAGCTCTGCACCCCAGACCTTCTCCAACGATGGCCCTTCGAGGCAGTCCACCTCAGGCACCGACGCGATCCCTTCCACCAAGGGCACGAAAACGTCTTCCGATACCGCGATGCTGAGGGGCGCGATCCACATGGGAGACGTGGGGTCACCTAGCCCACGGTGCTTGAAATGAGCCGTCTGCATCCCTGCGCCGAGCGTAAATTCGGAAGGCGCCGCATCCAGGCCTGCCTTTAGCTCCCCGGGGGTGAACTTGATCACGCGCTGCGTGTCAAGGCACAACATACCGACCTCAGCCGCCACATCCATGGCCGCCGCAAAATAGCGGTCCGCTAGCTCGAGGTCCTGGTTGACGGGGTTGCGGGGATCACAGGTGCGCTGCAGGCCGTACTCTTTTAGCTTGGCCGCGATGGTCCGAGGGATCACTCGCGTGTCCCACTCGAACTGCTTGCAAATAGGGCCGTTGTGGGCGCAATCCAGAACATTCAGCAATCTTTCGCGACTGATGGCCATGATCGGACTCCTATCCTAGCGTCAGCGTCGTAGCAAGGGGTGGGCGCTGGCCGCCTTCCGCCAGGCTTTCACACAGCCGCGCTGCCAGCACCGCGTTGGCCGCCCAGCCGTCGGCCCCCGCCGCGGCTGCGTATTCCGGTGTCACCGGGCCGCCGCCGATGACTACGAAGTACTTCTGGCGCAAACCCATCTCATTTAGCACCTTAATCACATCCCTCTGATAGGGCATCGAAGTGGTCATCAAGGCCGACAACGCGATGATCTGCGCCTTCTCGTGCTCGGCCCTGTTGACGATCTCCATCGGCGCCACGTTTACGCCCAGATCCACCACTTCGAACCCCTTGAGCGAGAGCTGCGTCGCGACCAGGTTCTTGCCGATGTCGTGGATATCGCCGGCCACGGCGCCGATCAGGACCTTGCCGCGCTTTCTGGAAGCTGTCCCCATCGCCATATGCGCTGCGAAAACGGCCATGCACTGTTTCATCGTCTCGCCGGCCAGCATGAGTTCTGGCAGATAGACCTCGCCGTTCTGGAATCGGTCTCCGATCAGGTTAATGGCAGCGGTGGCGACATCGATCGCGCGCATGACGTCCAGCCCGGCATCGACGATGGCCTGGGCCGTCCCGGCTGCTGCTTCCGCGTCGGAGTTTAACACCTCGGCCTCGAGTTGCTGGAGCAGGTGCTCCTGGTCATCCATATTCGACTCCTTCGCATTCCATTGGAAGAGGTTTGCGGCACCAGTTGACATCTGGGCGCAAACATGGTATGTTGTCCGTATCAGGTTGTCATGATAACATATCAATATGCGGTTGTCAAAGAGTCCGATACTGAACTACCGCTGGACCCTTATCACCAAACCAGGAGTAATTGTGGGCCTACTCGAAACGCTCGATCCCGAAGCGCTGGACAGGGAAGCACCGGTCCCGCTCTACCATCAACTACGCCGGCTGCTACTGGCCCCAGTCGAGAACGGCGATTGGAGGACGGGAGACCCGATTCCCACCGAGCGCGAGATCTGCGAGACCTTCCGGGTCAGCCGCATCACCGTGCGGCGAGCCATTGAAATGCTGGTCCGCGAAGGCTATCTTGTGACCTATCAGGGCAAAGGCACCTTTGTTGCCCGCCAGAAAATCCAGCGCCATTTGAACCAGGTCCGCAGTTTCTCCGAGGAAATGCAGGCCGCCGGGCATCGGCCCGGCTCGCGCCTGCTATCTTTGCGGCATGAGAAGGCGGTCGGCGATGTCGCAGCAGCACTCAATGTCGGCGATGAGGAATGGATTTGGACCGTAGAACGCCTGAGGCTGGCCGACGATGAGCCGATGGGCATTTCCACGGCTCATCTGCGGTTGCCTGCCGATGTCTACCTTACGCCCCAAGAGCTGCAGCACAACGTCTCTCTGTGGAACCTGCTGCGCAGCAAGGGGATCCATATAGCCAGTTCAGAGGTCACGATCCAGGCCATCGCAGCCGACGAACGCGAGGCGGAGCTGCTACAGGTTCTGCCGGCGTCGCCGCTTCTGCTTGTCGAAGCCCTCGTGTACTCCGATGACGATATCCCTATCGAGTACGATGAAATGATCAATCGAGGCGACCGATACAAATACATCACCCGTCTCGGCCGTTAGCATGTAGCCCTGAAGTTATGCCAGGCAACCCGAGCGCCTCCAACCTAGTATTTGCTACGGCAAGCAACAGGTGCCCCAAGGAAGGAGCGAGCAATTGACCGACACCCTGAGGTCAATGTGGCTGGTGCAGCCAGGCCAGTTTGAGCTGCGCGAGATACCCTGCTATCAAGTTGGAGACGACGAAGCACTGATTCGCATCGCCTACGTCGGCATTTGCCCTTGGGATGTCCGGGTCTACGCAGGCAAGCGCAAGGTGCCCCTGCCGCGTCTGATGGGTCACGAGGCGTCGGGCCGCATCATCCAGGTTGGCAAGGCCGTGCGCCATCTTCGAGGTGGGCCAGCGCGTGGCCGCAGATTTCATCGTCAAGTGTGGGTGCTGCCCCAACTGCCGCTCGGGGCGCCCCAACCGCTGCCAGCATCCTCAATTCCCGAACGGCGCTTATCAAGAGTATGCCGTCCTTCCGCAGCGCAACATCTACCCTATTCACGAGACCACCAGCTTCCGTGCAGCCGCTTTCACCGAACCTCTGTCGTGCGTAGTACGTGGGCAGAAAGCGCTGCGCCTGGTGCCGGGCGAATGGGAGCTGGTTCTGGGCGCCGGTCCTATCGGCCTGATGCACATGCAGGTGGCCAGGCTCTATGGCGCGCATGTAATTGTGGCCGACCTGATCGATGAACGTCTGGAGCTCGCGCGCCGTCTCGGTGCCGACCTGGTTTGCAACAATGAGCAGGCCAACCTGAAGGAGATGGTACTGCGGGTTACTGCCGGGCGCGGCGTCAACGCCGCCGTCATAGCCGTGGGGGCGTCACCACTCGTGATCCAGGCTGCCGAGTGCCTGGCCGACGGGGGGCGCCTAAACATCTTCGCCGGCATCTATCCGGCCGACCCCCTCTGTATCGACCCCAACTTGATTCATTATAAGGAACTCCTCCTGACGGGTTCGGCGGATTCCGCACCCGAGGATTACGCCCAGGCATTGGGCTACCTCGAAATGGGTCAGGTGCGCGTGGAGGAACTCATATCGCACCAACTGCCCCTAGAACGGCTGGCTGAGGGTTTTGAAATGGTCACGCATCGCCAGGGCCTCAAGATCATGGTCGAGGTGGGGGGCGACTCCGTCTGATGGCATCGATCAAGCCTGCACTGCTGGCGGTCGACGTGGGTACGTCTTCCCTCAAGGCCGTGGCCTATGGTCAGGAGCCGACCATCCTGGCGGCCAATACCCAACGCTATAGCTATACTACTCCCCAGCCCGGTTGGGCTGAGGCCGATCCAGATGCCTGGTGGACCGCGCTCCGCCAGGCTTGCCTGGCGCTGCAAGCCCAAGGCATGGACCTCCGGGAAGTGGAGGCCGTCGCGTTCACGGGACAGATGCACACCGCAGTGCTCCTGGATACGGCGGGCCGGATCGTGCCACCCACCATCCTGTGGCTCGACCGCCGGGCCGCACGCGAGACCTCAGAACTGGCAGCCACGCTGATGTTGCCTCCGTACCAGCTGAACAGCACCTACACGCTGCCCAAGCTGGTCTGGCTGGCCCGCCACTGCCCGGAAACCCTCGCTCGGGTGCGCACCATCCTTTGGCCGAAGGACTACCTCCGCTACCGCCTGACCGGCGTTGTGTGCACGGATCCGACGGAGCCCGGCGGCGCCGCGCTGCTCGATTGGGACACCCGCGCTTGGGCAGTCGAGCGCTTGGCCCTGGTTGGCCTTGACTCATCCGTTCTGCCGCCAATCCGTCGTTCTACAGACGTGATCGGGGAACCCTTGCCGGAGGCCGCGCGGCTCCTGGGCATCAACCCCGAGGCACAGGTCATGGTGGGCATCGGCGACGTAGCGGCTCTCGTCGGCGGCGCGCCGCCCCGGCCTGGTCGTGTGGTGTGCTCACTGGGCAGCTCGTCGATGGTCTTTATGGCGCTCGCAGAGGACCAGCACCCCATTGACCCAGAGCACCGGCTCTATACCTACCCGCTGGACCCCTATCGCCTGTTGGGCGGAGTTTCCTCCACGACAGGGGCCGCGCTTACGTGGGCGTATACTCAGTTTGCCAGCGGCGCAGCCAAGGGTGCTTCCTTCGCCGGCGTCATGGCCGAGGCCGCGGCGCTCAAGCCGGGAGCGGATGGCCTATGCTTCATCCCTTATCTGGCTGGCGAACGCAGCCCGTACTGGCAGGATGACATCCGGGGGGGCTTCTATGGTTTCCGCCTTGCCCACGACCACCGTCACCTGGTGCGCGCTGTTATGGAAGGTATTGCTTACAGCTTGCGCCACCTTCTGGATATTTATGTCCAGCTCGGCGTGCCCGTCCGCGAGCTGGTGCTGGCAGGCGGCGGGACACAAACGCCCGGCCTTTGCCAGATCATCGCCGACGTCTGCGGGCTAGACGCAGCCATCTACTGCGAGGAAGAGACCGTCACGCGCGTGCTGCACGCGCTGTACCGGGCCGGGCTCTACGGGGCAGACCTGGCGGCTGCCCTGGACCACACGTTTCCCGAGCCGGGGTTTGTCAGGTGCAATCCGACGCGCGCTGGTGAGATTTACGCCCGCGGCTACGCGAGCTACCGTCGTTTTGCCGACTTTGCGCTCGCCGAATCCTTGCAGGCCGCTCATTCGTGACGGAAAGGAGATAAACGCCCCATGATCGGGAAAAGCCGACGCCTGAATCGCATTCTGGTTGGCCCAGACAAGCGGTGCCTGATGATTCCCCTTGACCACGGGCCCTGGCTCGGGCCGCTCGCCGGCATCGACCGGCCGCGCTCTATTGTCGCCAAGGTCCTGGCGGGCGGCGCCACCGCTCTCTTGGTCACACCTGGTTTCCTATCGTGCATCGGCGACATCGTGCCGCCCTCTGTGGCCATCGTGCTGCGTGTGAGTTTGAGCGCCGGCCTTGCGCCCGAGGCGCTACAAGAGATCCCCGCCGTAACGGTCGCCACGGCCTTGCGCAACGATGTGGATGCCGTCGCCGTGTCGGTGTTCTTCGGTCGCGGGGGCGAGGTAAACATCATCCGGTACTTGGGACAACTCATCGAAGAGTGCTGCAGCTACGACATGCCGGTGCTGGCCGAAATGATGCCTCCCAACACCGCGTTCTACGATGCAGAGTGCATCGCCCATTCCGCTCGCATCGGCATGGAATTGGGTGCAGACATCGTCAAGACCAATTATTGCGGCGACGTGGACCAATTCCGCCGGGTGGTGAGCGCAACCTGTGTACCGATCATCGTGGCCGGAGGCCCAAGCGTGAGCGACGCCGACAATTCCTTCCAGGTCGCGGACGAAGCGCTCGCCGCCGGGGCGGCCGGGGTCGCTTTTGGCCGGCGGGTATGGCAAGCCAGAGATCCTGAGGCTGTCGTGCGCGGGCTGCATCAGGCCATCTTCGCCACACACGCCATCGCCGTTTGATGCAGCCATGCATATCAGCGAGGAGAGAGGTATCCATGGATTACAAGCCGATCCTAAAGCGCTTGGCCGAAGTCGTCGGCCCGCAATACGTGTCGGATGAGCCGTTCCTGCTCCAGGCCTATTCCCGCGACTTCGGCACCATGCCACCGAGCGTCCCCAACCTGGTGGTGCGGCCTGCGACCACCGAGGAGATCGCGGAGATCGTCAAGATCGCCAACGAATTTCATGCCCCGATCATCCCGCGTGGCGGCGGCTCGGCACAGGAGGCCGGCTCAACGCCGCCAGCCACCGGTGGCATCACCGTCGAGACCCTGAGAATGAATCGCATTCTTGAGATCGACGAGTCCAACGCCACAGTCACCTGCCAGGCGGGCATTACCTACGTCAGCCTGATGAATACGCTCGAACAGCGCGGCTGGAAGATCGGGATCGCCCCATCGGGTGCCATGTCGGGCACGCCAGGGGCGCATATCGCGTGCCCCGGCGTAGGTTGGGGCAACATCAAATACGTGAGCTCCGGCGATCAAGTGCTGGGGCTGAAAGTGGTGCTGCCGAGCGGCGACGTGGTCACGACCGGCAGCGGCGCGAATCCTAACTCCGACGTGTTCTTCCGCTACGGCCTCGGCTCGGACCTCACGGGGCTGTTTGTGGGATCGGAGGGAGCGTTTGGGATCATCACCGAATGCACATTGCGCATGTACCCTTTTCCCGAGAAGTTTTTCCTCGAGGTCTTCCAAACGCCCGACTTGGCGGAAGCGGTCAGCATCTTCCGTGAGTTGGCGATCAAGAACCTCGTCTGCTATCTCTCTGTGCCGGTCATCAAGCCGGGCGAGACGGTGATCTTCCACTACAACGTGGAAGGCGACGCGGATGACGTGGAGTCACGCGTCGCCAAGATCCGCCGCATTATCGCCGGGCACGCCGGCATCGCATGTCTTGGGACGGAAGGCGTGCAGAAGTTCTGGAACTATCGCTGGTTCTTGACCGGGGAGGAGTTCAAGGAAGGGAACGTGGGCGCCGTCAACTACTTCCTGCCTTTCGATAAGTTGGTCGCAGCCACCTATGAGATGAAGGCCATCATGGACCGTTACGGCCTCAAGTGTTACGTGCAACAGATGTTCCCTGAACCTCATGGTGCGGAGCACGTGAGCTTGCTGTTTCACCGCAACGACGACCCGGCGGAAGAAGCCAAAGTTTGGAATGCCACACAGGAAATGATGGATCGCGGGCTGGCCCTGGGCGGCGCGCCTTACTCAAAGGGGCGGCAGTGGGCGCCGCACCTGCAGAAGCACCTGGGCAACACAGGTTACTGGCGTCTGCAGCAAGCCATCAAACAGACTTTGGACCCCAACTACATTATGAACCCAGGCGTAATCGGGTTGTGACGCCGTTAATCAGCCAAAGAGCGAGCCCGGCCTAGCGGGCAAGGAGAAAATCTATGTCGTCAGATGTGCAGGCGGTGCCGCGATTGGATCGAGTCACGCGAGAGATGCATAGCTGCTCGCGTTGCGGCTTTTGTCGCATCTGGGACTGGAAAGGTGTGCGGTGGGTCTGCCCCACCTATCCCTATACCACGGGGTATGACACACAGTACGCGTGTGGCCGGCTGGCCATGGCCGAGGCCGTGCAAAGCGGGCGTGCGGAGGTCACCCAGACTTTTCTGGAGCATCTCGCCCAATGCTGCCTCTGTGGCAGTTGCGCCACGCACTGCCCCGTCGGCATCCCGCTGGCCGAGGTGTGGCATGCGTTGCGCGCCGACCTCGCCGAGCAGGGCTACGTTCTTGCCGCGCACCGGCAGGTGGCCGAGAACGTGCGCGACTACCACAACGTGTTCGGTCCGATCAGGCGCCGCGCGAGCGAGCCCCTTGAAGAACCCCACTCGGTCAAGGTGCTCTACTTTGCCGGCTGCCAGACAAATCGCAAGGCCAGGCAGATCCGTAATGCGACCATCGAACTGCTGGGCAAGCTCCGCACGGATTTCGCCGTGATTGGTGACGACGTCTGCTGCGGCTATCCGATGTATGAAATCGGCATGGAGACGATGCTCCGCGACAATGCTGCCTACACAGCGGAACGCATCGCGGCTTACCGGCCAGACGTGATCCTGACGACCTGCATCGGCTGCTACCGCGCGCTCAAAGTCCTGTACCCGCAAGACCTCGGGGTCCAATTGGGCGCTACCGTCATGCACGCGCATGACTTTTTCGCCGAGAATCTGCCGGCAGCCCTGGCACCGGTCCCGCGGAAGGTGACATTCCATGACCCCTGCATCATGGTCCGCAACATGGGCATCGTCGACGAGCCGCGCGCACTGATGCGAAGGATCCCCGGCGTCGAACTGGTGGAGATGTTCTCGAATCGGGAACACACGCTCTGTTGTGGCGCCGGCGGCGGTGTCCTCAGCGCGTTCACCGAAGTCGCCGGTAAAGTCGCAGAAGAGCGTCTGCAGCAGGCCGCAGAGGCTGGAGCGACGCAACTGGTCACTTCCTGTCCCAGTTGCGTTGTCAATCTCAAACGATCGGTAGGCCGGGCCGGGCTGGACATCCAGGTATCGGACATTGTCGAGCTTTTGAATGAGGCGGTGCGGATTGGTTGATATCGATCTGCTCATCACCAATGGGTTGGTCGTCACGATGGACGCCAACCAGCCCGTTATCGAGCACGGCGCCGTGGCAGTGGACCGGGGCAGGATCCAGGCTGTTGGTCCAAGCGCCGACCTTGCCCGGCGTTACGCGCCGCACAAGGCGATCGATGCTACCCATAAGGCGGTGTTGCCCGGCCTGATCGACACCCACCACCATTTCCTGCAAAACTTCCACAAGGGCACGCGCGATGACCTGGCGCTCCTCGACTGGATCGACCAGATATCGGTGCCGCGTATCAAAGTAGCCGTGGAGGGCTACCTGGCAGGCGAATACGGACTGGAGCAGCATGCCTCGCGCCTGGGTTGCGTAGACGCGATCCGCGCCGGCATTACCACGATCTTGAACATGGAGTGGGCCACGCACCCTTCGGTGGTTGACGCCTATGAGCAGGCAGGCATTCGAGTGGTCCATACGCTCACCATGACCGACCAGTGGATCTCGCCGCAGGTCTTGCTGCCGCACGACCGCCTCATGCATCTGGCCGATGAGCTACTGGAGCGGTGCCGTGGCTCGGCCAACGGTCGCGTCTCCTTCCGCTATGGCCTGGCCTGCCCTAACTCGTGCAGTCCCGGCCTGCTGCGCGAGGTGCGGGCGCTGGCCGACCACAACCAGGTGCCCATCCACATCCATATCGCCGAGACGCAATACGAGTGGAACAACATCCGCAACCTGTTCGGAGCCACCCCTACCGGCTATCTCCACAAGATCGGCTTGCTCGGCCCTGACGTCCTCGGCGCCCACTGCATCTGGCTGTCCGACGACGATATCATTCTGTTTCAGAAGACGGGCACGAAGGTGGCGCATTGTCCTGAATGCAACATGAAGATCGCCGACGGCATCGCGCCGATTGCCAGGTTGCTGCAGGCGGGCGTGGTTGTCTCCCTGGCCACTGACAGTTGCGCGGTCAACGACAATATGGACATGTTCGAAGCCATGCGGGCAGCGGCTTTCTTGCAAAAGGTAAGCACCATGGATCCCACCATGTTGCCGGCCCCCATCACACTGCGGATGGCCACGCTCGCGGGGGCCGAAGCTCTCGGCATGGCCGCCGACGTGGGCTCTCTGGAGGCCGGCAAAAAGGCCGACCTGATCGTGGTGGACCTGACGGCCTCGCACATGCGCCCGCTCAACAAAATCGAGAACGGCCTGGTTTATGCCGCCGGCGCCCGCGACGTCGAAACCGTCGTCTGCGACGGCCGGGTCGTGATGGACCACCACCGCATCCTGACGGTCGATGAGGAGACCTGGGTAGGCGAGGCCGTGGCCTACGCCTGCGACAGGTTCACCGCGGCAGGCATCGCATTGCCTGCCTATTATGATCTGCAGAGGTTCTGAGGATGAAGATCGCCCGCTTACAAAAGCCGCTGGTGATGGAAGTCGAAGAGATGGAGGCGCCGACCGTCGGGCCAGAAGATGTGCTGGTCAAAGTGGCCGGCTGCGGCATCTGCGGCACGGATGTTGATGCTTTTCTCGGCAGGCAGCCAAGGGGCTGGACTATCGCGTACCCCTTCCGCATGGGCCACGAGCTCTCGGGGACGGTGATCGAAGTGGGCTCGAAGGTAACAGGCTATCACGCCGGCGATCGGGTGGTCGCCGATGGCCGCCTCACCTGCGGTCATTGCTACTACTGCCGGCGCGGCCTATTCAGCGCCTGTCAGAACGCCGGCTATTTCTCCGGCGGACTGGCGGAATATAGCGCCTATCCCTTCCAGAACCTGGTCAGAATCCCTGACGGGATCTCCCTCGCCGAGGCTGCGCTGGCCGAGCCGCTGGCCTGCATAGTCAACGGCCAGTCCAAGCTCTCCATTCCCCTTGGCGGCGTGGGACTGGTCGTCGGGGACGGCCCGATCGGTCTCATGCACGCCCAGCTCCTGCAGCACCGGGGTATGTTTGTGATGCTGACCGGGTTGCTCGAGCATCGCCTGGCGCTGGCGCGCGAGTTGGGCATCAACGCGGTGATCAACGCACGTAGCGAGGACGCAGCCCAAGCGCTGCACGCGGTATCGGATGGACGGGGCGCGGACGTGGTCATCCTGGCCACCGGCGGCCAGGCGATCCTCGAACAGGCCATCAACATGGCAGCCCGCCGCGGCCAAGTGCTGTATTTCGCGGCCGCTCTCAAGCCCCAGATCACGCTCGATCTGGACCTGATTCACTACAAGGAGCTGCAACTGATCGGCACCTATGACTCAACCACCGCCCAATACGAACAGGCGCTGGCGCTGATGCAGGCCAGCGCCGTGCGCACCAAGCCGTTGATCTCGCATTGCCTGCCGCTAGCCGGCGTCCAGCATGCCTTCGAGCTGGCGCACAAACAGGAAGGCATCAAGGTCATCGTAGCCCACGAAGGAGGAGGGATCTCATGAAGGTCAACAACGTCGCCATTTACGATACATTCGCCGAGGCCTGGACGCTCGAGGTTCTAAGGGTGCTCTTGACTGCGATGACGCCCGAGTTGGCGCTCGGCTGCGCCTACCAGTTTGCGGGCGCAGCCGGCTCCAGCATGATCGGGTCAGCGCGTTAACGCCGGGATTGAACGCAGCGCCGGCCCCCATGAGACGCCCGACAATCGGCCCGGCGTATACGTCTCGCTATCGATGACGCCCGAGAATCGCGAGCCGATGCTCCAGGAGCTCGAGCTGCGGGTGGCGCTGGCATCGCTGGTGCCTACTGTCGCCGTCTTCGACGCAGCAGTGGACTGTGGGCCGGCCGTCGCGGCCAACCTCCACGATAAGTTCACCATGTCGGCCAGCCGCTGGACCGGCCACGATGCGGAGCGCCGCCTGGGCGAGCGCAACCTGGCCGTGGTGCCGACGACGACGGGCGAATTCGTCTATGAGAAAACCTACCACATCAACACCGATGGCACCGACGGCCACTTCGTGTGCTTCGCCCAGAATGCCCCGGCGGCGGTAGCTGCCATTCAGGCCGCAAAGGAAGCCATCACGGCTGTGGACGGTGTGGCGCCCATGGGCTACGGCCTGGAGCAGGTCTTTCGCGAGTTCGACTACGTCCCATCGCTGCGCAGCCAGGTCCCAGATACCAAGATCCCCGAGGGCGTGGGCTCTGTGCTGAACCTGCTGATGTTCGGCGCCAGCTACGACATGATGGCAAAGGCTATGGCCTACGGATTGCGGGCCGCCACAACGGTGCCGGGTGTCATGGCCCTGACGGCCATGAATTTCGGTGGCAACTTTGGGAAGCACAAGTACCACCTGCGCCCGCTACTGGCGTGAACGCATCGGATGCGGGACGGTATGCGGGATCAGCTGTGATGCGGAAAAGCAACAATCAGAGGGTCTAAGAATGCCGGAAGAGAGCGCAATCCTGGCAAGCCTCAGACAGGCAGTGATCGACTGCGATGCCGACTCCGCCGCGCGCTGGGCGGAGATCGCGATAGGCGCACAGGTGGACCCGTTGCTGGCGCTCGACGCGCTGACGGCGGGCATCCGGGAGATCGGCGACGGCTTCGCGCGCGGTGAGTTGTACCTGCCCGATTTGCTCATGGCCGCTGATGCCATGACGGCCGCGAGCGCGATCCTCGAAGACCAGATCCAACAAAGGGGCGCCTCAAGGCCCAGCGCCGGCAAGGTCGTGATCGGCACGGTGTTCGGTGACATCCACAACATCGGCAAGAACATGGTAGCCACCCTCCTGAAGGCCGCCGGGTTTCAGGTGCTGGACCTTGGGATCAACGTGCGGTCTGAGGAGTTCGTCAGCGCCGTCAAGACCTTCGAGCCTGGTATCCTGGCTATGTCCGCTCTGCTGACCACGACTGCGCCGGAACAGCAACGGGTCATCGACGCGCTCGAGCAGGCGGGGCTGCGAGGCCGGGTGCGAGTGATCGTGGGCGGTGGGGGCATCACGCGCGAGTTTGCGAGGACCATCGGCGCCGATGGCTTTGATTCTACCGCGCCCGGCGCGGTGCAATTGGCCCTCGAGTTGCTAAAAAAGGAACCGGCCAATGGCTAGAAAGGGCTTTGTGCTCAAGCTCAGGCCCCTGGAGGTCTTGGCAGAGAGCGATATAGAAACCATCCACCGTGCCACCCTGGCCGTGCTCAGCCGGACCGGCCTGCGCCTGGAAAGCGAGTGGGCCCTGGATTTGCTGGCCCGCCAGGGGTGCCGGGTCGACCGCGAATCTCTGAGGGTCAGGTTCCCCAACGCACTGGTAGAGGAATGCTTGCGCCGCGCGCCGCACTCCTTCGCGGTTCACGCGCCTGACCCCGCAAACGATCTGTTGATGGGCGGCGACACGGTCTATTACTCGCATTCATCGGGCATGCAGACCATCGATCTCGATACTTTCGAGCCGCGAGATCCAAGTGAGTCTGAGTTCGCCGATTGTGTGCGGGTCATGGATTACCTGCCCACCATCGATCACCTGGGCTGCTATCCATATTTTGGATACGCTGGCGTCTGCCCCATGATGGCCATCCCTCAGGGTGTTGCCGTCAACATGCGCAACTCCGGCAAGCATCAAGCTGCCTGCTGCTCTAACGACTCTGAACTGTTCACGATCCAGATGGCGCAAGCTGCCGGCCAGGAGATCACCGGTACGCTGACCTCGTCTTCACCGCTAACATGGGGTGAGAGCGCCATCGTGGCGGCCCAACGCATGGTGGAGGCAGGTTTCCCCATTACCACGGTGGACGGCTGCGCGCTCGGCGGCACCGGACCGGCGACTGTCGCCGGCTCTCTGGCAGTCAGCAACGCCGAGCATATGGCCATGATCGTGCTCGTGCAGTGTCTCGACCCCGGGCACCGGATGACCATCGGCCACTTCGCGTTGGCGGTCAATATGAGCACAGGCGCGCCGGCGTTTGGCGGGATCACCAGCTCGCTAAGCAACGTGGCCTTCAACCAGATGTGGCGCCATTATGGGATCCCTGTAGGTAACGGCTCGCCTGGCTATACCAGCGGCAAGAAGCTCGACTATCAGGCCGGCTACGAGAAGGCCATTGCCTGCCTTAACTCATCGCTGTCCGGCGGGAATACGATACTGCTGCACCTGGGGGTGTCCAGTGAAATGACCGCCCATCCGGTGCAGGCCATCCTCGATAACGATATCGCCGCCATGATCGGCCGCTTCATCGAGGGGGAAGAGGTCAGCGACGAGACCATCGCTCTCGACCTGATCGACCAGGTCGGGCCGATCCCCGGACACTACCTGGCCAAGCCGCACACTCGGCGCTGGTGGCGCCGGGAGCAGTACGTGCCCTACGCCGCCGACCGGCTGACCTACACGGACTGGTTGGAGCACGGCAAGAAGAGCGCGCTGGATTACGCCCGGGAGCGCATGGACGAGATCCTGGCCCAACATCACCCTAAGCCGCTGACGGACGGCCAGGAGGGCGACATCGAGCGCATCCTCGACGACGCCATCTTATACTACGCCAAACGGTGAGGCGTAGCGGGGATCAGACCTCGTTAAGGGAGTGAGAGCATGCATTATCGTAGACTTGGCAGGACCGGCTTCCAGGTGTCGGATATCGGGTTCGGCGCCTGGGTGTCGGCGGTGATTGGTGGAAAGGCGAAAACGACGAGGAATCGCTCAAGTCGATGCGGCAAGCCTTTGAACTGGGCGTAAATTTTGTGGACACGGCCAACAACTATGGCAACGGCCACAGCGAAGTGGTGGTGGGCCAGGCCATACGCAACTGGGGCCAGCACATCTACGTTGCCTCCAAGGTCCCGCCAAAGAACTACACCTGGCCGGCGGCGCCGGGCACGGCCATCAAGGACGTCTTCCCTAAAGACTGGATCATCGAGCGCACCAAGAACAGCCTGAAGAACCTCGGCCTGGAATGCATCGACTTGCAGCAGCTTCACGTTTGGCTGGATGAGTGGGCCAACCAGGACGAATGGAAGGAAGCGATCCTGCGACTCAAGCAACAGGGCAAGGTTGGCGCCTGGGGCGTCTCGTTGAACCACCCGCTGGAACCCGATTACTCCGCGGAAGGCATTCGCACCGGGCTGATCGACGTCTGCCAGGTGGTGTCGATATCTTCGAGCAGGGGCCGGCGGAGCAGCTTTCCCACTCGCGGCGAAAGAGAATGTGGGAATCGTGGTCCGCTGCCCGCTGGACGAGGGCACGCTGGCAGGCAAGATCACCCCCGATTCGACCTTCCCCGAAGGAAGCTTTCAGGACTTCTATTTCCCGGGGCGAGCGCAAGCGCGAGGTCTGGCAGCGCACGCAGGCGCTGCAGTTTCTTCTTCACGGAGATGTGGATTCTTTGCCCGAAGCCGCGCTGCGTTACTGTCTCAGTTTCCCGGCGGTCTCGTCGGTGATCGTTGGCATGCGCACGCCGGCGCACGTCAAGGCCAACGTCATGACGTCTGACAAAGGCGTCCTGCCCGCGGAAGATTTAGCCTGCCTGGGCTCGCATGCCTGGCCGCACAACTTCTGGCTCTAGAACAAGCCGGGAAAGGAGGGACATAGCGCCGACGCAAGTCGGGTACCCGTGAGCGATACTTGGCAGGCCAATTGTCAGCCCGCTCCGCGGGCTCCCATTGGGACGCTGCGCAGTCTTAGACGGCTCATTCCTTTCAAGGAGGATGGAAATGTCCCGGAAACGCTCATCTCGGTGGCTGATCCTGTTCGCCCTGGTCTTGCTGCTGCCCGTGGTAGCTTCGTGCGCAGCACCCGCGCACCCGCAGCACCCACCCCGCAGATCGTTCAACAGACGGTTGTCGTGCCCGTGCAGCAGACCGTCGAAGTCCCTGTTCAGCAGACCGTCGAGGTCCCTGTGCAGCAGACGGTGGTGGTTACGCAAACGGTGCCACCGACCCAGAAAACCGTCGTAACTATCGCCTATAACGGCTACTTCAACCAGACCTTCGGTCCCGCCCCCACGCCGCTTCAGGCCATCCGCGATGCAGTCGCCAAGCAGTACCCTGACATTGAGGTCAACCTGAACGTGATGCCCTACGAGGCAGGAGCGTGGCACGATCTGTACGTAACCTGGTTCCAGGCCAATGACCCGACGGTAGACCTGATCGGCGTTGGCGGCTACTGGCTGGCCGAGTTCGGCCAGCAAGGCTGGCTGCTGCCGCTGGATGGCAAGGTCCCTCAGGACTTGCTCAACCAAATCGATCCGGCTTATGTGCAGGCGTTCACCTATAACAAACAACTGCTCGCCCTCGGCCCCTGGTGGGGTGGCGTCGGCGGCCTGTACTATCGCACAGATCTTCTTAAGAAGTACAACCTCCAGCCTCCCACAACCTACGATCAACTCCTGTCGGATGCCAAGACCATCATGGCCGACAACCCGAACCTGAGCGGCTGGACCTGGCCGGCGCTGAAGGATCAGGTCTTGGTCAATCGTTGGGTGGAATACCTGAGTGGCTTCGGCGGCAGCAACTTCGACGCCAGCGGTAAGTGTGCCATGAACAGCACCCAGGGCGTGGCAGCCCTTACGTTTATGAAGAGCCTGTTCGACACCGGCATCACGCCTAAAGAAGCGCTCACCTGGAAGGAAGAGGATTCAGTGACACGCTTCGCCAGCGGACAGGCCATCTTCCACACCGGTCGCCAGGATCTCACCACCTGGCTCGACGACCCTACCAAGTCGAAGATCCCCCACGAGTGGGCCTTCATTCCCAACCTGGCGACGCCACCGGGCAAACCGGCGGGCTACTTTGAGGGCTGGGGCTTCGGCATCAACAAGAACTCCAAGAATCCCGATGCGGCGCTCAAGGTGCTGGAGGTGATGTACTCCTTGCCCGTGCAAGTAGCCTTCAACCTGTCGCAGGGGCCACTCCAGGCCAACACGGGCGTCAACACGGATCCAACTGTCATCAAGAACAGCCCGTACCAGGCCCAAATCGCCGCCGTCGCCAAGACGGCTATGGGGCCTATCCCGTCACCGAAATACAACGATATCTCGCTCATCCTCCAGGATGATTTGAGCTCTGCGCTGACCGGCAGCATGACTCCTACCGATGCGTTGAACGACGTTTCCGCGAAGATTGACGCGCTCGGCAAGTAATCCAATCCGGCCATTCACACGCTCGAGACCGTCATCAGGGCGACGGTCTCGAGCAGCATGTGGGTGCCGGCGTTCTTTGACGGAGAGGGGCCTATGCCTTTAGGGGAAACGTTTGCGGCGCTGGGACGCATCCTGCTCGGCTATGTAGTCATCGTAGTCTGCCTGTTCGCTGGACTGCTGATGTTGACCCGCGCTAGCCAAGACTCGCGGCCGGCGTCGAATACCGCGCCTGGTAATTCTCTTCGCCGCAATGCTTTACCTGGCAGCTGCGGCCGTCTTTGTGCTACAGCCGGCCGCGAGTCTTGGCTGCAGCGCGGGTCAACATCAGCAGTCCAGCGAACAGGCAGACTACGATGACTACATAGCCGAGCAGGATGCGTCCCAGCGCCGCAAACGTTTCCCCTAAAGGCATAGGCCCCTCTCCGTCAAAGAACGCCGGCACCCACATGCTGCTCAAGACCGTCGCCCTGATGACGGTCTCGAGCGCGTGAATGGCCGGATTCGATTACTTCCACGCGTCGATCTTCGCGCAAACGTCGTTCAACGCATCGGTAGGAGTCATGCTGCCGGTAGGCGCAGAGCTCAAATCATCCTGGAGGATGGGCGAGAGATCGTCGTATTTCGGTGACGGATAGGCCGGATAGCCGTCTTGGCGACGGCGGCGATTTGGGCCTGGTACGGGCTGTTCTTGATGACAGTTGGAACCCTGTTGACGCCCGTGTTGGCCTGGAGTGGCCCCTGCGACAGGTTGAAGGCTACTTGCACGGGCAAGGAGTACATCACCTCCAGCACCTTGAGCGCCGCATCGGGATTCTTGGAGTTCTTGTTGATGCCGAAGCCCCAGCCCTCAAGTAACCAGCCGGTTTGCCCGCGGGCGTCGCCAGGTTGGGAATGAAGGCCCACTCGTGGGGATCTTCGACTTGGTAGGGTCGTCGAGCCAGGTGGTGAGATCCTGGCGACCGGTGTGGAAGATGGCCTGTCCCTGGCGAAGCGTGTCACTAAATCTTCTTCCTTCCAGGTGAGCGCTTCTTTAGGCGTGATGCCGGTGTCGAACAGGCTCTTCATAAACGTAAGGGCTGCCACGCCCTGGGTGCTGTTGATGGCACACTTACCGCTGGCGTCGAAGTTGCTGCCGCCGAAGCCACTCAGGTATTCCACCCAACGATTGACCAAGACCTGATCCTTCAGCGCCGGCCAGGTCCAGCCGCTCAGGTTCGGGTTGTCGGCCATGATGGTCTTGGCATCCGACAGGAGTTGATCGTAGGTTGTGGGAGGCTGCAGGTTGTACTTCTTACAGAGATCTGTGCGATAGTACAGGCCGCCGACGCCACCCCACCAGGGGCCGAGGGCGAGCAGTTGTTTGTTATAGGTGAACGCCTGCACATAAGCCGGATCGATTTGGTTGAGCAAGTCCTGAGGGACCTTGCCATCCAGCGGCAGCAGCCAGCCTTGCTGGCCGAACTCGGCCAGCCAGTAGCCGCCAACGCCGATCAGGTCTACCGTCGGGTCATTGGCCTGGAACCAGGTTACGTACAGATCGTGCCACGCTCCTGCCTCGTAGGGCATCACGTTCAGGTTGACCTCAATGTCAGGGTACTGCTTGGCGACTGCATCGCGGATGGCCTGAAGCGGCGTGGGGGCGGGACCGAAGGTCTGGTTGAAGTAGCCGTTATAGGCGATAGTTACGACGGTTTTCTGGGTCGGTGGCACCGTTTGCGTAACCACCACCGTCTGCTGCACAGGGACCTCGACGGTCTGCTGAACAGGGACTTCGACGGTCTGCTGCACGGGCACGACAACCGTCTGTTGAACGATCTGCGGGGTGGGTGCTGCGGGTGCTGCGGGTGCTGCGCACGAAGCTACCACGGGCAGCAGCAAGACCAGGGCGAACAGGATCAGCCACCGAGATGAGCGTTTCCGGGACATTTCCATCCTCCTTGAAAGGAATGAGCCGTCTAAGACTGCGCAGCGTCCCAATGGGAGCCCACGCAGCGGGCTGACAATTGGCCTGCCAAGTATCGCTCACGGGTACCCGACTTGCGTCGGCGCTATGTCCCTCCTTTCCCGGCTTGTTCTAGAGCCAGAAGTTGTGCGGCCAGGCATGCGAGCCCAGGCAGGCTAAATCTTCCGCGGGCAGGACGCCTTTGTCAGACGTCATGACGTTGGCCTTGACGTGCGCCGGCGTGCGCATGCCAACGATCACCGACGAGACCGCCGGGAAACTGAGACAGTAACGCAGCGCGGCTTCGGGCAAAGAATCCACATCTCCGTGAAGAAGAAACTGCAGCGCCTGCGTGCGCTGCCAGACCTCGCGCTTGCGCTCGCCCCGGAAATAGAAGTCCTGAAAGCTTCCTTCGGGGAAGGTCGAATCGGGGGTGATCTTGCCTGCCAGCGCGCCCTCGTCCAGCGGGCAGCGGACCACGATTCCCACATTCTCTTTCGCCGCGAGTGGGAAAAGCTGCTCCGCCGGCCCCTGCTCGAAGATATTGAACACCACCTGGCAGACGTCGATCAGCCCGGTGCGAATGCCTTCCGCGCAGTAATCGGGTTCCAGCGGGTGGTTCAACGAGACGCCCCAGGCGCCAACCTTGCCCTGTTGCTTGAGTCGCAGGATCGCTTCCTTCCATTCGTCCTGGTTGGCCCACTCATCCAGCCAAACGTGAAGCTGCTGCAAGTCGATGCATTCCAGGCCGAGGTTCTTCAGGCTGTTCTCGGTGCGCTCGATGATCCAGTCTTTAGGGAAGACGTCCTTGATGGCCGTGCCCGGCGCCGCCGGCCAGGTGTAGTTCTTTGGCGGGACCTTGGAGGCAACGTAGATGTGCTGGCCCCAGTTGCGTATGGCCTGGCCCACCACCACTTCGCTGTGGCCGTTGCCATAGTTGTTGGCCGTGTCCACAAAATTTACGCCCAGTTCAAAGGCTTGCCGCATCGACTTGAGCGATTCCTCGTCGTTTTCGCCTTCCCACCAATCACCGCCGAAACCCCAGGCGCCAAACCCGATATCCGACACCTGGAAGCCGGTCCTGCCAAGTCTACGATAATGCATGCTCTCACTCCCTTAATGAGGTCTGATCCCGCTACGCCTCACCGTTTGGCGTAGTATAAGATGGCGTCGTCGAGGATGCGCTCGATGTCGCCCTCCTGGCCGTCCGTCGCGGCTTAGGGTGATGTTGGGCCAGAATCTCGTCCATGCGCTCCGGGCGTAATCCAGCGCGCTCTATTTGCCGTGCTCAACCAGTCCCGGTAGGTCAGCCGGTCAGCAGCGT
>CAWEHT010000331.1:0-4164 GCA_963808455.1 uncultured Chloroflexia bacterium
TATCAATGGTGGCGGTGCCGATGGCGCTGCCGACCAGCCCAGCGTCACGCAGGTTCCCCTGGGCGCCACCAGCCACAGAGCCATCTCCAGTGCTTTCCCGCCAGCGACTCGACAATCAAGTGGTACGGGCCATAGGCTCGGGCTGGCGAGATATCGTCCCCCACGATCACCTCATCTGCCCCCGCCTCACGTACGAGGGCCACCTGGCTTGCCTGGCGGGCCGTACCAACGACATAGGCACCGCTGAGCCTGGCGAGCTGATGCATGAAGAGGCCCACCCCACCGGTGACCGGTAATCAACACGCGCTTGTTCAGAAGGAAGCCTCCTTTCTCAAGCGCAAGGACCAGTGAGCCCGGCAATAGGCAAGGTTGCCGCCTGAGCAAACGTCACGCTGGCGGGGATCTCGGCCAGGCTGTTCGTGGGAACCGCCACCTGCCGGGCCCATGAACCTCCTCCAACACGCACCCCTACCACCCGGCTCCCGGCCTTCGGCCCGGTCCCGGAAGCCGCTTGCTCGACGACGGTTCCGGCCAGGTCCAACCGGGTCGCCAGCCCGCCTCGGCGCCCATCGCGCCCGGGAGACATCTCCTAGATTCAAAGAAGTGGCCTCCACCTCGACCAGCGCTTCCGAGGGGCCGGCCTGGGCGCTTCGACCTCTTTGATGGCAAGCCGCCCTGGAACATCAGGATCAACGACTACCCCGCGTGTCGAGCTCATCTGTTATTTCCCTTTCTTTGAAAGCAATTGTGGGCACTTCCCCAAACAAGCGACAACATATACCTATCACTGACCACCCACCTCATCCGTCGTCAGTGTATCATGAGCAACATAACTTAGCGAGACGTGAGTTTATCCTGGGACCAGCACTTCTAGCTTGCGGTCACACATCACGAAGCGGAGTAAGTCGCGTGCCGATGAACCCATTGGAGTTGGATCGTTATCACGAATTGGCAGAGTTCCTGCGGAGCCGCCGCGCCCGCCTCTCGCCAGAACAGGTAGGGCTGCCCGGAGGGACGCGCAGGCGCACGCCGGGCTTACGGCGCTCTGAGGTGGCCCTGCTGGCCGGAGTCAGCCCCGACTGGTATACCTGGCTCGAGCAGGGACGGGATATCCATGTCTCAGGGCAGTTGTTGGACAGCCTGGCGAGAGCATTACATCTGGACGCGAACGAGCGTGCCCATTTGTTTTTGCTCGCCCTCAGACAGCCGCCTCCCGTGGCGACCTTTTCACCGACGACCATCAGCCCGACGTTGCAAGGGTTTCTCGATCAACTCGGGACCGTGCCGGCGTGCGTCGTGGACGCCCGTTTGAATGTCGTGGCGTGGAATGCAGCCTTTTGCGCAGTTTTCGGCGACTATGACACGCCGTACGAGCGAGAGCGAAACCTGATCTGGAGAATTTTCACGGCAGCTTCGAAGCAAGGGGGCACCGAGTGGGAGGAAGCCAAACGAGTGTGTGTGGCCCAATTTCGCGTCGAATATGGCCGTTTCGTCAACGATCCCTGGTGGGCCGAACAGATCGCCGAATTGAGCTGCATCAGCCCGGAGTTTCAGGAATTGTGGGCCCGTCACGATGTGCGCACCATGTCGGAAGGGCGGAAATTGATCCATCATCCGCTGGTAGGAGAGCTGGCCTTTGATTTTCTCTTCTTGCAGACGCTCGATTCCCGAGATCTGCGGCTGCTGATCTACACGCCGCGCAGCAACACCGGGACCGCCGATAAGATCGAGCGCCTTCTGGCCCTCGAGTCTGGAGGGAGAAAACCCAGCGTTTCCATGCCTCAGCCGAGATAGATCGGACAGCGAGTCAATCCGCCAAGGGTTTCTTACCTTGCATGTACCGCCACGCGGCATCTAAGTCTCATAACTGATCTCCCGAGGTGTGTCTTCATGGCTCGCTTCGTGCACCCTGCGCCTCACGGCGATCTAATCGAGGTCCTTTGGCCATGCCCTCGGCCGCCCGGAGGTCCGCCACCGCCCGGCGGAAAACGATCTGCTTGATGTAGCTCTGGTAGGGTATTCCCACCAGGGCCGCGGCCCTCTTGACCGTATCGACCTGAGGCTTGCCCCATCGGAAGTTGACCCTGGTCTCCGCGACGTCACGTTCCGCCTGGTCGATCAGAGCCCGAGCCTTCGCGTCCACTTCGGGCGGCAGTTGCTCATCGGGTAGTTCCTCGTAGTCTCGTCGCTTAATGCTCATGAAACACTCCTTACAGCGCAAAGCAGGTAATTACCAGCACCTTCTGCCCGTCCTCCAACCAAGTCCAATACAACATGTGGGACGCGGACTGGGATTCCCAGCGCTGGCGTTCCTCGTCTCATTCGTCGTTGCGATTTGGATCAAAGAACACATCCAGAGCGTCATCAACGTAGGTCGAGTGTCGCACATAGATGTGCAGCAGCTCGGGGTGCTGGTCGTCGCACTTGAAATAGAAGATGATCCCTCGTTCCCGGACACGCTGATAGGGCACCGGAATCCTACCCCTCTCTGTATAACGCCGATTATCATCCCGGAAGCGGCAAATGTCAATACAAAGCATGATCGAAAGGCTCGGCGCTCGTTGCGGCAGCCTGTCATTGGACCGCTGAGCGCCGCGCCCCGTGGCAGGCGGTCACGCGGTGATTTCCAGCCTCGCTTCTTCTTTCAAGAAACTGGCCGGCGACGGACTCTTCGGCCTGGGCGACCCTTCTCGTCAAGTGCGTCACGGGACCCGGCCTCGGAGTGACAACGGGTAATTTCTCATCCGGCGTGTGCCCGCCCGCGGGCAAGTGGGGTCTCACGTCAACCTGGGACCAAAATGCGGCCCTCTATGCCACCGCCCCTGCAGAGGCGGTGATCGAGGAAGCGTGCGGCGCCTGGCTGAAGGACCTGTTGGGCCTGCCCCCGGGGGCCAGTTTTTCGTTGGTGACGGGATCGCAGATGGCTCACGCCACCTGTTTGGCCGCAGCGCGCCATGCGCTGCTGGGCCGGCTCGGCTGGGACGTCGAGCGCAAAGGGCTATCAGGCGCCCCTGGCATCCGCATCCTCACGAGCGGCGAACGCCATGGCTCCATCGATCGAGCGGTGCGGCTGCTCGGGCTCGGCCTGGATTCGGTGGTCGAGCTCCCTGTGAACGACGCAGGCAGCCTGAGCTATGAGACTCCGGCCCTGGCCCTCGGCCAGGCACCGGGAGCGCCGTGCGCCGAGAACCCGTTGGCTCGCCAGCCTGAATTCTCAGAACCGCGAACGCTGCCGGCGGCCGGGCAGCAGCCAGGGACCCGGCTTCAGGGTGGGCCAGGCGGGCCGGCCCTGGGCAGTGCCCGGGCGCGGACCACTGCAGGGGCCAGCATCCGCCCCCGGGCAAGTCCACTGCCCACGCTTCCCCAGGGGCGGCAGGGACGGCCGGCGAGCCGTCCACGAGGATGGGCGTGAGCTCCGGGCCGGGCGCCGGTGGCCACGCCGGCGTGACGGTGGGAGCAGGGCCGGGCGCGGCGGAACCGCTCCCCGGGGCGTCGCCTCCGTCATTGCGGCTGCGTTCCTGCTCCTCCTGCAATTCCAATGGGCGCAGATTGCTATGAACGATCCACGTAAGGCTCTCGCGCACGAAATCGGCAACGGCATGCCGCAGCGCTTGAGCTGGCGCCCTTGGGCAAGGAGCCGGCAATGAAGACGCACCTTTCCAATGCGATTTACGGCGTTCTGGATTACGCGGCTTATCCCATCGGATTGCTTGTTGTGGCGCCGGTGGTGCTGCACAACCTCGGCGTTGTCCGGTTTGGTATTTGGACCGTAGCCAACGCCGTAGTAAGTACCGGGAGCATCATCGCCTCCGGCTTTGGCGATGCCAACATACAGCACGTCGCAAGCCGGCGGGGCGCGGGCGACCACGATGCGCCGTTGCGCGCGGTGCGTGCGCTGATGGGCATCAACCTGATGCTGGGTATTGCCATCGCCGTGTTGGGTTGGGTCCTTTCTCCCATTGTGGCGGCGCATGTTTCCGGCTCATCCGCGGCTTTGGAGCAAACGTGCCTGTGGTCGCTTCGCGTTGCTTGCGTAATGCTGGTGGTGCGGGCAATTGAAAGCGTGTGCATCAGCACGCAGCGGGCGTTTGAGCGTTACGGAGCCGCGGTGCGAATCAGCATTGTGGCCAGGCTGCTGGCCCTTGCCGCAGTCGCAGGGCTGAC